>CAUJJC010000001.1 GCA_963204975.1 Verrucomicrobiota bacterium
CAGGTGCGACACGTCGATGAGCAGCGAGTCGGAGCCGGTGATGCCAGTCATGACGCCCGTCGCGAGGTTCACTTCGACGGCGGCATCTTCACCCACGCCGAGCCCGAGTCTGCTGCCCGTATTCTCCAAGGCGACCACGAGCCTGCCCGCGCGATCGCGTTCGAAGAAGTGCGAATCCGTCACTGCCCAGGGCAGGAATGCCATTCCAGGACCCATGCGCGGCACTTGTCCCGGATGACTCGGATCGCTGAGCGAGTCTGCATTGCCGCCGCCGAGCAGCATCACTTCGCTCATCATCGCTGCACCCGCGCTGCCGCCAGAGATCACGCCGCCTCGGGCGAGCAATCGCTTCAAGGCCAGCCACTCGGGCGTCTCCTTGCCGCCTGGACGGTAGCGCTGGGCGATGAGTTCCTGATTGCCGCCAGTAAAGAAAATGCCAGTCGCGCGGTCAAAGGCTGCAACCGTTTGTTCGGTGGAGTGCGAGCGCCGGATCAACTCGACGGGCAGGTCTGGAGCCCAGGCGCGGAAGGCTTCGGATTTGTCGATCTCCTCGTCGAGCTGGTCCTTCTCCATCGTGATCGCGGTGGTGGCGATGACGATGTGCGGCTTGCCCGCCTTGGAAGCCAGAGCCAGGAAGCGCTCGAAGATGGGGCGCAGATCGTTGTCGAGTCCGCCTCCGACTATGAGCAGGTGTCCGGCTCCGCGCGAGGGAATCGGCAGCGAGGTGCAGCCACTCAGGAAGAGCATGCTGAACGCGATCAGAGCAGCGAGTGAACTCAGTCGCAGCCCGGGGGCTGGTAAGTTGAAGGAGGATTTCATGCAGGCGACGAGTTCATGGCGGTAACCGGCAGCAGGGTCAAGAGGCTGCCGAATTGCCCGCACGCTACATGCGCGACATCACGCCTGCGCTTTCGAGTGGATGCAGTCCGTGCTGGCTGAGCGCAGGCGCATTGCCGCCGGGGAACATCTTGCCTCGATTGGCGATTTCCTTGGGATCGAAACCACGACGCACTCGCATCATCACATCAATGTCGTCCGCGCTAAACATGCTGCCGAGGTAGGCCTTCTTTTCCAATCCGATGCCATGCTCACCCGTGAGGGAGCCGCCCATCGCGACGCACATGAGCAGGATCTCACCAGCGAGCACCTCGGCGCGTTCGAGTTCGCCGGGCACGTCGCCACGATAGAGAATGAGCGGATGGAGATTGCCATCGCCCGCGTGGAAGACATTGGCCACACGCAGGCCGTGGTCAGACGCGAGGTTGCTGATTTTGCGCAGAGCTTCGCCAAGGCGGCGACGCGGCACCACGCCATCCTGCACGATGAAATCGGGGCTGAGGCGGCCCACGGCGGAGAAGGCGGACTTGCGTCCCTTCCAGATCCTCATGCGATCATCAGCATCGCGTGCCACGCGGATTTCGATGGGCTGTGATTGCTCGATGATTTTCATCAGAGCAGGTTGTTCGGCAGCGACTTGTTCGGGTGTGCCTTCGAGTTCGACGATCAGGCAGGACTCGCTGCCGGGCGGGAACTCGGCATGAACGGCGGCCTCGGCGGCATCCATGGCCAGACGGTCCATGATCTCCATCGCGCCGGGCAGGAGACCACTTTCCACGATGGCGGAGACAGTGTCGCCCGCCATGTCCAGGGTGCGGTAGCCGACGAGCACGGTGTGAAAGCAGGCGGCGCGAGGCAGAAGGCGAAGGGTGATCTCGAGGGCGATGCCGAAGAGTCCCTCGCTGCCGCAGAAGAAGCCGGTCAAATCGGGGCCCACCTGCTCCAGGCTGTCGCCACCGAGTTCACAGACTTCACCATTGGCCAGCACCACCTTCAGCCCCAGGACATGATTGGCCGTCATGCCGTATTTGAGGCAGTGCGCTCCGCCCGAGTTGAAGGCCACATTGCCACCAATCGTGCAGACCTGCTGGCTGGAAGGATCGGGGGCGTAGTGCAGGCCATGAGGAGCTGCGGCCTTGGTCACGGCCAGGTTCGTTACGCCTGGCTCTACCACGGCCGTTCGCGTATCCGGGTCCAGCTTGAGGATGCGGTTCATGCGATTGAGCGCGATGACGATCCCTTCCTCAATCGGCACCGAGCCACCACTGAGCGATGTGCCGCTGCCGCGCGCAACGAATGGCACGGCGTGCTCGTGGCAGAGCTTCACTAGACGGATGACTTCGTCGGCGGTCTCGGGCAGGACCACGGCGCGGGGAATGACTTCGAAGGCGGTGAGTCCATCGCTCGCATACGTGGCGAGGGACATCGGATCGACCAAGCAACGCTCTGCTGGAAGCAGCAGGCGCAGGGAGTCGATGAAGAGCGGACGATCCGGCATGGGGCTGCCGATAGCCTTGCTCCGCACGAATCTCAACCTCCGCTGCCGATGCACTTTCTGTGTCCGGTTGGGCCTGCAGTCGTGGTATGAATGCAAACCATGAACAGCAACGAAACCCAGGCGGCCCAGGTCTTCCTCGCTCATCACGACTTCGTGAAAGGCGTGGCGCTGAAGTATGCGCCGTGGCCAGGCCTGATGGAAGACATCACGCAGCAAGTGTTCCTGGAGTTCATGCGCAAAGAGGAGCGCTGGGATTTGACCAGAGATGCACGCCCGCTGCTGGCGACGATGACGCGGCATGTGGCAATGCGCCTCTGGCGAGACCGCACCAAGGAGCAGCCCGAGACGGTGCAGAAGCTGGCGGATCACATTCGTCTGCTCGCTGAGGAGCGCGATCTGCCGCCGCGCTATGACGAAGAGATCGGAGTGCTTCGCGGTTGTCTGGAAAAGCTGCCCGAGAAGAGCCGCGATCTCATCCAGCTCTACTACTACAATGATCTGGGCACGCCCGAGATCGCCAGCCAGCTCGAGATGAAATCGGATACTGTCTGCCGCGCGCTGTCGCGGGTGCGCGACAAGCTGCGCGAGTGCATCCAGCGAAACCTCAACCACGGAGCCCCTGCTAATGCCTGATCCCGACACCCTGATTCAACGATACCTCGAGCAAGCTCTGAGCGCCGAGGAGGCGACGCGGTTGCATGAGATGCTCAAGGCAGACCCCAGGCTGGGCGAGCGACTGCTGGGGCAGTTCGAAACGGATGCAATGCTGCGAGCAACGCGTGCTTCGGGAGCGCTGGCGACGCGCCCGATGGTGCTCCTGCCACGCAGGCGATTCAGCTTTGCCACGGTGGCTGGTGTGGCTGCATTGGCTGCGTGTTTGACGCTCGTGGGCGCATGGCTCGTGACGCTGGTAAAACGTGCGCCCGATGAGGCGACGACGGCATCCGTGGCCGTGCTTTCCCGTGCCGTGAACTTGGTGTGGGACATGAATGCAGGTGCGCCAGTGCCTGGTGCGGCCTTGTCACCCGGCGTGCTGAAGCTGAAGTCCGGGCTCGCGCAGATCGAGTTTTATCAAGGAGCACGCGTGACGATCGAAGGGCCGGCGACCATCGAATTGATCAGTTCTGGTGAGGCCTTGTGCTCCAGCGGACGGCTGATTGCCCATGTGCCGGAGCAGGCGAAAGGCTTCGGCATTCGCACCCCGCAGGGCAAGGTGGTGGATCTCGGCACAGAGTTTGCCATCGCTGTCGATGCGAGCGACACGGAGGTGCATGTCTTCAAAGGCATGGTGGAGGTGAAGTCGAAGGTGAGCGGCAATCGCGCGCTAGGTGCTGGTGAGGCTGTGCAGATGGCCGACATCACGCGGCGGCGCGAGGCGGATGCTTCCGTGTTTGCATCGCTGACCGATCTCGATGTGCGCACGGCTGCGTCCTTGCGGACCCAGTTTGAGCACTGGCAGCAACTCAACGCCCAGCGCAATGATGATCCGGCGCTGCGGTTGCATCTCGATTTTCAGGACATGGATGAGCTGCGTTCCTTGCAAAACCATGCGCTGAACCGTCAGGGTGTGCCAGACGCGAGCATCGTTGGCTGTGCCTGGACGGAAGGACGGTGGCCGGGCAAGCGAGCGCTCGAGTTCCGCACCGTGAGCGACCGTGTGCGACTGAGTGTTCCTGGCCTTTATCCGGTGCTGACCATGACTGCGTGGGTGCGGGTGAGTGGTCTGGATCGCGCGTTCAATTCCCTCTTCATGTGCGAAGGCTGGGGCAATCGAAAGGTCCATTGGCAGATCACCCGCGATGGCAGAGTGAGGTTCGGAGCTGCGGCCGATGCGGAATCTGGAGCGCGTTTCGTGGACTGCGATTCGCCAGCGTTGTTCACGCCTGAGCGTTTTGGTCGATGGACCCATCTGGCCTTGGTCTTCGATGCCGGGCGTCGGCTGGTGCAGCACTACGTGGATGGCAAGCTGGTGGCTGGCGTGCCCATGCCTGACTCAGTGCCCGTCCGGCTTGGTGTGGCCGAACTGGGCAACTGGAACAACCCTGGCCACGACAAGACGGCGATCCGCAACCTGAGCGGTGCGATGGACGAGTTTGCCCTCTATTCGCGAGCGCTGAGTGCCGAGGAGATCGCTGAACTGGCGAGGTGAGTTACGCTGCTGCCGCCGCTTCCTCGGCAAACTCGAGTTCTTGTTCCACTCGCAGGTTCTCAACGATGTAGGTCTGACGATCAGGCGTGTTCTTGCCCATGTAGAAGGTCAGCAGTTCCTTGATCGTCTTGGCCTCGGGCATGAGCACGGGCTCCAGGCGCATGTGCGGGCCGATGAAGTGCTTGAACTCATCGGGGCTGATTTCGCCCAGACCTTTGAAGCGGGTGATCTCGGCGTTCTTGCCCAGCTTGTGCATTGCCTTCTGGCGCTCGGCGTCGTCGTAGCAGTAGAGCGTCTCCTTCTTGTTACGAATACGGAAGAGCGGCGTCTGAAGGATGTAGAGGTGGCCTTTGCGGATCAACTCGGGGAAGAACTGGAGGAAGAAAGTGATCATCAGCAGGCGGATGTGCATGCCGTCCACGTCGGCATCGGTGGCGAGGATGACTTTGTTGAAGCGAAGCTCTTCGAGGTCTTCCTCAATCTGAAGCGCATTCGCGAGCAGATAGAACTCCTCGTTCTCATACACGACCTTGCGGCTGAGGCTGAAGCAGTTGAGCGGCTTCCCACGCAGGCTGAAGACAGCCTGGTAGTTCACGTCGCGGCTCTTGGTGATGGAGCCGGAGGCGCTGTCACCTTCGGTAATGAAGAGCGTGCTCAGTTCGCGGTTCTTGTCCTTGGTGTCCAGATGCACGCGGCAGTCACGCAGCTTCTTGTTGTGGACCTTGGCCTTGCGAGCGGACTCGCGGGCGAGCTTCTGGATGCCGCTGATGTCTTTGCGCTCCTTCTCGTTGGCTTGAATCTTTTCCTGGAGTGCCTTGGCCGTGTCGCCGTGCTTGTGCAGGTAGTTATCGAGCTGCTGGGAGACGAGGTTGATGATGTGCGTGCGCAGGTTTCGACCCTCAGGCTCCATGTGCGTGCTGCCGAGCTTGGTCTTGGTCTGCGACTCGAACACCGGCTCCTGCACCTTCACGGACACGGCGGCAACGATGCTGCCGCGCACGTCGGAGGGTTCCCACTGCTTCTTGAAGAACTCGCGGCACTCCTGCACGATCGCTTCGCGGAAGGCATTCAAGTGCGTGCCACCTTGCGTCGTGTTCTGGCCGTTCACGAAGGTATAATACTCTTCGCCGTAACCTTCGCCGTGTGTGAAGGCGACCTCCACATCGGGTCCCTTGAGATAGATGATCGGATACTGCTGGTTCTCCGGCAGCTTGGTGCGGATGAGATCGACGATGCCGTCCTTGCTGCGGAAGACCTCGTCATTCAGTTTCAAGGTGAGGCCGGGATTCAGCCATGCGTAGAAGCGCAGCATCTCGCGCACGTAATCGAGGCGGAACTGCACGTCCTCGCCGAAGCTCTCGCGATCCGCGCGGAAGGAGATGCGGGTGCCGTCCTTCTCCTCCGTGTCCTTGGGCGTCTTCATCTCGTTGATGACAATGCCTTTGGAGAACTCGATGGCGCGCGTCTTCTTGTCGCGCACGGCCTGGATGTCGAACCGCTCGGACAAGGCATTCACTGCCTTGATCCCGACGCCATTCAGACCGACCGAACGCTTGAAGACTTCGCTGTCATATTTCGCGCCCGTATTGATCTGCGCGGAGCATTCCAGCAGCTTGCCAAGCGGAATGCCACGACCATAGTCGCGCACGCTGGCGACTTGATCCTCAGTGATGCTGATCTCGATAACGGAGCCAAAGCCCATGACGTGCTCGTCGATGGCGTTATCGACCACTTCCTTGAGCAAGACGTAAATGCCGTCCTCGGGCAGGGAGCCGTCGCCGAGCTTGCCAATATACATGCCGGGGCGCAGGCGAATGTGCTCGCGCCAGTCGAGGGACTTGATCGAGTCTTCGGTGTAGCCGTGGGATGGAGCAGGGGATTGGGCCATCGTTTCTGATACGAGCCGGGGGCGGCGAGTCAAGGAGGTGATCGGGCTTCACCGATCCTCGCCAGTGGGTTCGCGGCACCGGACTTCTTCTAGCGCAGTTCTTGAGCCGCGCGATCCAGCCATTTTTCGGCGTCCGGGGCCTCGAAGGCGCTCATCTTGTCGATGAGGTCATGGATGTCGTCGCTGACGATCAAAAGGTCGCGGTGCTCGGCTTTGAGAAAACGCTCG
This sequence comes from Verrucomicrobiota bacterium, assembly GCA_963204975.1. GTDB lineage: Bacteria > Verrucomicrobiota > Verrucomicrobiia > Verrucomicrobiales > Verrucomicrobiaceae > JAEUHN01. Next base: position 6,601 of record CAUJJC010000001.1, read on the forward strand.
GCCACCATGTGGTCGAGGAAAGCCAGCATCGCGTCGAAGAAGCCTGCGACATTGAGCAGGCCAATGGGCTTTCGATGCAGGCCAAGCTGGAGCCAGGTCATGGTCTCGAACAATTCTTCCAGAGTGCCGATGCCTCCCGGCAGGGCGATGAATCCATCGCTGAGGTCCGCCATGGTTTGCTTACGCTCGTGCATCGAGTTCACACGAATCATCTGCGTCGCGCGCTCGTGGGCGAGTTCCTTGTCAGCCAGGTGATGAGGGATCACGCCGACGACTTCGCCTCTGGCATCGAGCACCGCGTCTGCGATCCGGCCCATCATGCCCACGTTCCCACCACCATAAACGAGCGCGATTCCGCGCCGTGCGAGGGCCTCGCCAGTGGTGCGGGCGGCAATTGCATAGTCTTCCCGCGATCCGGGGCTGGAGCCGCAGTAGATGCAGAGACGTTGCATGGATGGAGACGAGGAGAGGTTCATGGATAAGGCGGGTGGCGATCCAACTCAGGTCTTCGATCAGGTAAAGACGGGATTGATGCCGTGGCAGGGCGTCGCTAGCGTTGCTCCGCATGAAGCATCTTTTTCTTTCCGTTGCGATGGCGCTGTCTGTGGTGGGGCTGGCTGGTTGTGTGAATCTTGACCCGGCTTTGATGGGCGGTGGGGGAGGTTACAATTCAGGCTACGAACCCGGCTACAGCTCTGGCTATCGTCCAAACTATGGTTCCAGCTATGGATCAAACTATGGGCCGGGTTATGGCTCAGGATACGGGTATGGCTCCTCGGGTTATGGATCGGGCTATCGCCCGCAGCATGAGAGCAGTTACGGGCATTCCCATCACGATGATCACGACCATCATTCGAGCAGCAGCAAGAAGGACAACGATTACTTCGGCGGACCTCGTGCTTGGTATGAAGCGGGACGCGGGATCGGGAAGAAGGATCGTCGCGAGCACAAGAAGCAAAACTATCGTGCGCACAAGACGCAGTATGATGGCCGGACGGAGCGCGAATTTGCCCGAGGCTACAGCGATGGCTTCAATGGGCGCTAGCCCTCGGCTCAGCTAGGCATGATTGATTCGGTCTGTTCGAGGACTTGCTGAAAAGGATAGTCCTCGAGCAATCCAAATGAGTCGTGCCGGCCCAGTCGGTCGCGACTTGTTGCTGGGCTGGTGAGGCCGCACAAAAAGCGTGCCATCTGGCGTGGTGCGCGCAGGGCCGCATGACCTTCGTCCATGAGGGCGTGGATCTGCGTGACATGCTCCGTGCTGATGACCTTTTCCGGTGAGCGCGGGATGGAGCGAGGTTTTTTCAGCGGCTGCAAGCAACTGCCGCAGTGCCCGCAGTTGCTCTCCAGATCTTCGCCGAAGTAGCGGAGCAAGTGCCGCGTGAGGCAGCCAGGGTCCTGCGCGAAGGTCATGATCCTTTCGAGACGCTCCGCGTCCTTGGACTCGCGCAGGGCAAAGAGTTCCTGCATACGCTGCATCAGGCTTTCGATGGATCGTGAGTCGTCCGTGATGCGATAACGATGACGGATGCCGCTGGGCTGGAGTTCGATGTCACCGCTCTCTTCGAGGTAGTTGAAGGCCTTGGTGATTCGTTCGCGGTTCTCGCCAATGGTGGACGCTGCGGAGTCGAGATCGTTGATCGTGATCCATTTGTAGCCGCGCTTGCCGCTGTTGAAGAGTTTCTTCAGAAAAGCCTGCCTGTCGGGCGTATGCCCCGCGAGCACACGGGCTTCAGTTTGGAGGAAGCGAAACTTGCAGCCGTTGTAAAAGGCTCCGAGGGGGCTGACCACGCCGTCGAGTTCCAGGTAGGTGAGCACAGTTTCGAGCACAAGCGGGCGGATGTCCGTGGCACGCGAGAGTTCATACTGGCTGATGCTGAACTCGGTTCCCTGGCGCAGCAGCGAGTCCATCGCCGTGCGAAGTGCGAGTGGTGTTGGCGTGTCCCCAAAGATGAAGTTCTGCAAGACGATGAGGTCATCGGCGCAGGCGAGCATCTCGCAGTGCGATGGCTTGCCGTCGCGTCCTGCTCGTCCGATCTCCTGCTGGTAGTTCTCCAGCGACTTGGGCAGGTTGTAGTGATACACCGCGCGGATGTCCGCCTTGTCGATGCCCATGCCGAAGGCAATCGTCGCGGTGATGACGTCGATCTCGCCGCGCATGAACCGCTCCTGCACATCGGCCCGATGGTCAGGATTCAGGCCCGCGTGGTAGGCGGCGGAATTGAGCCCTTGCTTACCAAGATGGGTGGCCACCATCTCGCTCGTCTGCTGCTGAGTGACATAAACAATCGCAGGGAAGCGTCGCTCGGAAGTGAGACGCTCCGTGAGCAAAGTCAGGCGCTCGCGATGGCTGGTGGGCGTGATGTGGATCGCGAGATTGGGCCGGTGGAATGGCGTCTGCGTGCAGTCCTCGGGTTTGATGCGGAAGGCTTTCGCGATGTCCTTCGCCACCGCCGGTGTGGCTGTCGCGGTGAGGGCGAGGACGGGATGGAGTTTGAGCTTTCGGGCGACATCCGCGAGCCGGAGATACTCGGGCCTGAAGTTGTGCCCCCACTCCGAGATGCAATGCGATTCGTCGATAGCGAGCAGGCTGATCTTGGTCCGCGAGAGACGCTCCATGAAGCTCTCGCTCATCAGTCGCTCGGGCGCGATGTAGAGCAGCTTGAGTGTGCCGGAGCGCATGGATTCCAGCACCGCAGTGGATTCCTCCAGGGTGAGTGTGGAATCGAGTCGTGCCGCAGCGATGCCGCGAGCGCGCAGGGCCTCGACTTGATCCTTCATCAAGGCGATCAATGGCGAGATCACCAGCGTCAGCCCCTCCATCAGCAGCGCAGGAAGCTGATAGCACAGCGACTTGCCGCCACCGGTGGGAAAGATCGCTAGCGCACTGCGACCGGCGAGCAATGCCTCGATCACTTGCTGCTGCCCTGGACGGAACTCAGCGTGACCGAAGGAGTGCTGAAGCGTGGCGTGGAGGTCGGGCATGATGCGTCTTCACTATCGAAGTTTGGACGCAGCACAAGAGCCGCTACTCGTGCCGCAGCGCCTCCACCGGATTCATCCGCGCAGCTCGGCGGGCGGGGTAGATGCCGAAGGCGATGCCGGTGATGACGGAGATGCTGAAGGCGAGTGTGGGTGCCCAGAATTTGATCACGGTGGTGACGCCCGCGAAGTGGCTGATGATCATCGGAATCGCCAGACCGAGTAACACGCCGAGCACACCACCTGCACCCGAGAGCAGAATGGTCTCGATCAGGAACTGCACAACGATGTCCGTCTGCTTGGCTCCGAGAGCGCGTCGGATACCGATCTCACGAGTGCGCTCCGTGACGCTGGCGAGCATGATGTTCATGATGCCGATGCCTCCGACGAGCAAAGAAATGCCCGCGATACTGCCGAGCACGATGCTGAAGATTTGCTTCGTCCGTTCTGCCTGTCGGAGCAGCTCGATGGGCACGATCATCGTCCAGTCGTTCTTCTTGTGATTGACCTCCAGAATGCGGCGGATCGCGGCGGCAGACTTCACGACGTTGTCCAGTTTGCCCACGCGGACGATGGCCTCGTGGAACTCGACCTTCTCCGCCTCGAAGCTGCCGCTGCGGAAGCGGAAAAACGTCTCGCCATACTGGTCCATCAGCGTGCTGAACGGGATGAACATCTGCTCGGCTGTGTCATTGGCGGTCGCCGCCGCCTGGCTGTCATCCTCGATAACACCCACCACGCGGTAGTAATTGCCGCGCACTCGCACGGCCTTGCCGGTGGGCGTGTTGAGCGGGTAGAGCTTGGTGGCGAGCGACTGATTGAGCACGCATACGGCCACACGGTCTTTCTGTTCGAGATCGGTGAAGAACCGTCCTTCGGTCAGCCTGCGATTGCGCATCTGGGGGTAGATGGGCAGGGCACCGACAATGCGGGCGTCCGTTTTGCGATCGAAGTTCCATACCACATCGCTGATGAAGCGGCTGGGCACCACGAGGCTGATGTCGGGCACGGTGCGCTGGATCTGGGTGATGTCCTTGGTCGTCAGACCGTAGTCGATGACCATGCTCCGAGTTTCGTTGCTGCTGCCCGAAGAGTCGCTGGGCTTGGCGCTGCGCAGGATGATGTTCTGGCTGCCCAGCTTGCGGATTTGCTCCTGTGCTTCATGGCTGGCCCCTTCACCGATGGCCAGCATGGCGACGACGGATGCGACGCCAAACACCACGCCCAGGGCGGTCAGGAAGGAGCGGAGCTTGTGCAGCCAGATGCTCTTCATGCCCAGCGTCATGGTGCGCTTCAAGTGCTGTGGCGAGAGCACGAGACGCAGAATCGGGTGACGAAGCAGGAAGGTCATCATGGCACGGCAAGGCCTGACCAGAGGGCTGGACGAAAGGGGTTCATTTGGGGGGCACAAAGGAACGCACGTTACGGGCCATCCTTTCCCCAGTCTGAAAACTCAGCCTTGATCCACCTGCCTTCTGACGTAGCCTTGCGCCCGTTTCCATGAGGTCGTTCAGCATCATAGCCAGCATCCGAATTAGTCGCGGGTTCCACCGCGCCTGATGCCGTTGTGTTGAACCCAGGAAACTCCATCGCCTCGTCATCGCACGAGATGCCTGCATCAAGCCAGCCGACTCATCGGCCTTGATTCTTCTCACTTCTCACCTTTCTACATCCCCTTTCATGTCCCCAGTCTCCATTTACGACACCACCCTGCGCGACGGCACCCAGGGCACCGGCATCTCCTTCAGCACGCTCGACAAGATTCGCGTGGCCGAAAAGCTCGACGACTTCGGAGTCCACTACATCGAAGGCGGCTGGCCGGGCTCCAATCCCAAGGACGCCGCCTTCTTTGAGGAAGCTAGCAAACGCACCTGGAAGAACGCCAAGATTACGGCCTTCGGCATGACGCGTCGCGGCAAGCTCAAGGTGGAGGACGATCCTCAGGTGCAGATGCTCCTCGATGCGAAGACCCCCGTGGTCACCATCGTCGGCAAAACCTGGCCATTGCATGTCACCGAGGTGTTCGGCGTGACGCTCGAAGAAAATCTGGCCATGATCGCCGACACGGTGGCTTACCTCAAAAGCCATGGCCGTGAGGTGCTCTACGATGCGGAACATTTCTTCGACAGCTTCAAAGAAGATCCCGATTACTCGCTCAAGACCGTCAAGGCGGCCAGTGACGCAGGCGCGGATCTCATCGTGCTGTGTGAAACCAACGGCGGTGCCTTGCCTGAATTCGTGGGCGAGGTCACAGCGAAAGTCGTCGCCCATCTGGGCAAGCCGGTTGGCATTCACACCCACAACGACGGTGGTGTCGGCGTGGCGAATGCGCTGGCTGCCGTGCGTGCAGGAGCTAATCAAGTGCAGGGCACGATCAACGGCTACGGTGAGCGCGTGGGGAACTGCAACCTGATCACCATCATGCCCACGCTTCAGTTGAAGATGGGCATTGATCTCGGGCTTGATCTCACTCGTTTGCGCGAGCTTTCGAGCTTCGTGGCTGAAATGGCCAATGTGCAGCCAGAGGTGCGTGCCCCGTATGTGGGTGTCGCGGCCTTTACGCACAAAGGTGGGTTGCACGTCCATGCCGTGCAGAAGCTGGCACGCAGCTACGAGCATATCGACCCCGCACTCGTCGGCAATGAGCGCATCATCACCATCAGCGACATGAGCGGCCAGTCCAACGTGCTCGTGCGCGCTGAGGCGATGGGTTTCAAGTTTGCCAAAGGCGCGCCCGAGGTGCAGACGATTCTGGCCGAGGTGAAGCGCCTAGAGAGCGAGGGCTATGAGTTCGAGGCCGCTGAGGCCAGCTTCGAGCTGCTGATCCGCAAGCAACTCAAGCAGCACACACCTTCGTTTGAGCTGTTGGAGTATCACGTCAGCCATCGCCACGGGGCAGGCAACGAAACCTGTGAGGCGACCATCAAGCTCAAGATCAATGGCGAAAAAGTTTACACCGTGGATGAAGGCGATGGCCCTGTGAATGCGCTCGACAACGCATTGCGCAAAGCCCTCACTCCCGCCTATCCAGCCGTCGCCACGATGCGCCTGGAAGACTACAAGGTGCGCATCATCGACTCCGGCTCCGGCACGGCAGCGAAGACTCGCGTGCTTGTGGTCAGCAGCAATGGTGAGCGCACCTGGGGAACCGTGGGCGTGAGCACGAACATCATTGATGCCTCATGGGAGGCACTCGTGGATGCCATCGAGTATTACCTCGCCAAGAAGGTGTAGGATTCTAGGTTTCGAGGTGGAAATAAAAACGGGCGGCCTGTTCAAGGCCGCCCGTTTTGTGTTCCAGTGAAGTTCCTGGTGGTGTGTTATCTTTCCGTCGTTGTGGAATCGGTGGTCGAGTCTGTTGTCGAGTCCGTTGTTGTGCTCCCCGTGGTGGAACCAGTCGTTGTGGTGGTCGTCGTGGTCAGCTTGAGTTCGGTGTAACCGCGGGCCGTCACTTTGGTGACGAGAGTCTTCATGGCATCCACGACGCTCAGAGAATTGTCGTTTACCCGGTTGGTTTCACTTTCATCCAGAACCAGCTTCATCTCCGAGAATTCCACGAATCCAAGGGTGCCATTGGTCGGTTTGGTGGTGGCGGTGGATTCATCATAGGCGGCCTGCGCGATGCCGTGCAGGGTGCGTGCCGTTTTCACGCTGATCGAGACGGTGGGAGTGTTGGCTTTCACCTTGTCGTCAGCCTTGCCATAAGCGTGCATGCAGAGGCTGGCTCCGCTGGTGCCGTTCATGGTGACGACGGTGTAGGTCTCGTCACGGGTCTTGCCAGTGAACGACTTCGCGCCAGTCTGCTTGCTGTAGATGCGTTGTCCGTTGTCCCTTCCGAGGAACAAAACCTCGCCTGAACCTCCGGTGGCAGGCAGCACCACGTAGCCGTCCTCGAAGAAGTCGATGCCAAATCCAGCGAGGTGTTTGAAGTTGAGGTTATACACCAGCACGCCCTGGGTATTGGTGCCTTGGGGTGTCTCGGGGGTGGGGGTGGTGCTTCCTGTGACGGTCAGGGTGGCGGCGCTGGAGTTCACCGTGTTGCTAGTGGTGTCCGTCAGGTTGGTGAATGCCGCACGGTAGCGGGTTCCATTGTCGGCTGTCGTGGCGGTGAAAGAGAGTGTGTTCCCCGTGGTGCCCGAGAAGCGGCTGTCAGTGATGGCGGAGAAAGTGGTGCCTCCGTCGGTGCTTCGTTGCCATTGAATGGTGGGCGTGGGCACACCTGTGGCGCTGGCGAAAAAGCTCACAGCGTTTCCGGTGACGATGTTGACGCTGTTGGGATTGGTCGTCACCGTGGGTGCTGTCGGATTGGAGGCAGTGACGATCACCTTTGCGGAGGAGGAGTTCGTTGTTCCATCGGCGTTTGTGAACTCGGCTCGGATGTGATAGCCGGACTCCAGCACGGTGGCGGTGGTGAGGGTCAGTGTGGCATTGTTGCCTGTCAGCGTATCGAAACCGACCTCGTTGTTGAACTCGGTAGCTGCTGTGAAATCGCTCCGCACCGAGAAGTCCGCAGTTCCGGTGCTGGTGGACAGTTTCGAGTAAACCCATTTCACGGAGGTCGCACCCGTCGCTGATGCCGTGAAGGTGAGATTGGTTCCGGTGGCGACAGACTGCACGGTGACGGTGGGGCTGGCAGTCAGCACTGGCGCAACAGCGTGGAGTTGCGTATGCACGCTTGCCACCGTGACGGCGACGAGGAAGGCTTTGAGAAATCTCATGGTGGCGATGGTAGTGGAGTTTGGCACGGTGTCCAGCGAGGGCTTGCTGGCTTGATTCGAGGTCGGGCGGCGATTGGGCGTTCGATCTTTGATCATTGCCGGGCTGTCATGGAAAAGGTGGGCGAAAAGACGCCGCGGCGTTCGGCTTTCCACCATTGGCCGCTTTCACGGCGTTCATCAGGCGTGGTCAGCCGATAGCGATAGAGCACCGCTCTGGCATGGGTGATCGTGTGACGGGGCATCGGAGGCTCGCTCACCAGCGCCCACACGGTGTCGCGATGCTCCAGCAGCGCGTTCATGAAGCGCCCGAACCAATGCATTGGCGAGCGAGGGTCGCCATCGCGCTGCGGAACATAGCCGGGATACAAGGCGGCGAACCACATCTGCCAATCGAGCCGGGGCTGGTGCGGTGCGATCTGACGGGGCGCGTCCTTGAGGTCCACGGGTTTGTATTTGAAAGGCAGATCCCGCCAGAAGATGCCGTCGTCGCTGACCTCGATCACCACTTCGAGCCGCTCCTCGGTCATGTCCTGGAATAGCCCGTAGGCATTGATCGAACGCCAGGGGGAGACGTGCTTGGCGTAAATCTGAGCCAGCCATTCCGGAGTGTGTGTTTGCCAATTCTTCACCCGCCCTGCGAGAAATTCGTCCGCAGCGACGATGCTGAAAACCGTCAGCACGAGCGAAATCGCATACACATGGGCATGACGGCTCTGCCACACGATTTGCGGCGCATCACTCACACGCAGCCAGTGCTTTACCTTGGCTGGAATCCACGAGTCATCGAGCAGCGTGAGGCTGACGATGATGGTCAGAAGGTTGAAGAAGTTGTAATTCCCCGTCATCGCCACGCCACCCATCAGCAGGCAGAAGCCAGCACACGCGAGCAAGCGCCCCCAGCGTCCGCAGAAGATGGCGAAGGGCAGCACCAGCTCGATGGCATACATTGCCCAGCAATTGAAGACGTGGAGCCAGCGCGGCAGATGATGCGCCCACCAGGCTAGGGGATTGGGGAGCGGTTGCGTCTCGAAGTGATACATCAGCGCGGTGCCGTTTTCCCAGACCAAGTCGCCGCCACCGATCTTCACGTAGCCGCTCAGGAGCATCAGGCGAAAGGCCAGCCAGTGCAGGAGGAAGGCGGAACCCGTGGGTGCGTCGGTCAGCCTGGCACGCAGTCGCCACGAGACAAAGAACAGCGCGAGGAAGCCTGTCTCCAGCAGCATCGCATCCCACTGATAGCCCATGAAAATGCCACCTGTGGTCGCGATAGAGAGATAACTGAACCACAGCAACGCGAGCAAAGGCCCCTGCCACACGCCTAACATCACCAGGACGCACAAGCTCATGGCCACCCAGCACACGCTGTGCAGCAGCGCATCACTGTAGTGCCAGTAGAACAACGTGGGCACCTGCCAGAAGGCGTTGACCTGCTCGCGCTCCGCATACGAATGGACATTCGTCATGAAGTCCCTCGCTGGCTGGATGCCCTGCTCACCCACGAGTCCATCGCATTGAGCCAGCCACGACGCGAACGCGATGGCATACACGAGCGCGAGCAGTCGGGGGAACAGCCAGCGCTGGGTGCGGTAGGTGGGTGGATTGAGGTTCACAGTTCTCGGTTCAGAGTTCTCCGTTGGAGGCAGGCGAGAGACAGTGGAGCCATTCAAGGTTCTGACATGCAACCTGATCTTCGCACTGTCTGGAGCCTCCAAACCGAGAACCGAGAACCATGAACTGATTCCTACACCTCCAGCCGCAGCACGCGCTTCGCGTTCTCGAACAAGATCTTCCGCACCGCCTTCGGGTTCGGAGCCAGCTTGCGAATCATCGCGATGGTGCCCGCGCCTTGGCAGCCAGGGCCACGACCGAGGTGGTCCGCGCAATCAGAGCCGTAGAGGATCTTGTCTTGATGACGATCAAAGAACCCGCGCGTGTGATCCTCGTCGCGCGTCAGCGCATTGAGCCCCGAGCCCGCAGACATGTCCGCGAAGAAGTTGGGGTAGTCTGCGAGATAGCGATCCGTGATGCCACCGGGAGTGACCTTGCCCTTCGGGTAGTTGTTCTTCCAGTCGTAGTTCTTGTCGATGTTGCCCCACACCGTCTGCGCGTGGCCGATGAAGTTCGTCTTGGGATACTTCTCGAACATCTTGTGCATCCGGTCATAACCGAAGTTGTAGGTCGTGAGCTGGAAGTGCATCAGGATAGGCACCTGATACGCGGCGGCCAGTTCGTAGAGCTTCTGACTCGCCGCCGAGTCGCACTCCACGGCGAACTTTTGTTCGCCAATGATCACCCCGCCGAGCTTCAGATACTTCTCGATCTCGGCGGGCGCATTGGCTTCATCCGTGATCTCGTTCACGCCGAAGAAGAACTCCTTCGGATGCGCCTTCGCGATCTCCATGCACACCGCATTGCCCGTGCATTTGGCCGCGAGTCCGTTCGACTTGCCGTTGTGTGTGGATGGCTTGTCAATGTAGGTCCCGGCAGGCAGGAGAACGGTCGTCGTGATGCCCATCGCACGCTGGTGCGCGATCATGTGATCATTCGATCTTCCGTGGTAATCGGTGTGCTGGTGGATGTCGATAATAGGTTCGGGCGCGGGGTCCTGAGCGAACGCGGCGGAACCGGCCAACGCCAGCGATTGAGTGATAAACTGGCGGCGTGAGGAAGTCATGTGCATGGCGGCTAAACCAACGCGCGCACCTGCGCATTTCGCGCAGCAGACTCACACATTGGGCTTGTGCCCGCACCCCATTTGCCACCATGATGCATCGCCATGAAAACTTCTTCCTTCATCGTTGCCCTTGCGATCACTGCATTCACTCTCTGCGCTCATGCTGAGGCACCGAAAGACTCAGCCGCCATCGAAGCAGCTCTGAAGGCCAACCTTAGCAAGCTTGATCGGGGACCCGACAGCCGCGAGAAAGCAATGGTCATCTTCAAGGACGCCATCACCGAGATTGACACCTACTTGAAAGCAACACCTGAGGCGAAAGACAAAGTCAAAGCTCAGATCCTGAAGTTCCAGCTCCTCAGTGCCACCGGCCAGGAAGAAATTGATGCATTGAAGCTGGCGGACCTCTATCAGCAGGTGGCCAAGGGCAAGGACGGCGACCTTGAGACGGCGATTCCACTCATCGCCATGCAAGTTCGCAGCCTTCTTTCGAAAGGTGACAAGAAAGCTGCCACAGCATCGCTGGATGCTTTTGAGAAAGACTTTGCTGATCATCCCGACATGGAAAAGCAGGGTTCCCGCATGATTGCTTCGATGCGAGGCAAGCTCAATCAGCCAGCCACGGGTGACGCGATGGAGATCGCCTTTACCGCGCTGGACGGAACCAAAGTCGATCTCGCAGCCATGAAGGGCAAA
>CAUJJC010000002.1 GCA_963204975.1 Verrucomicrobiota bacterium
GCGCGCCGCGCGCCGCGAGACCGCCACCGAGGCGTCGTCATCTCGGATGAAAATCACGGACCGGGCAAAGACACCCGTGACGGTCCCCCGCACCCGCACGCGCCTGCCGGTCTCGCCCGTGGCGCTGAAGCCGAGCACCCCGGAAGTAGTCGTCAATGCCACCTCGTTCACCGAACGCGCAGGCTCCTCCACCACGATGTCAGCACTGCTACTCACGCGGAGATAGGGCTGCACCAGTTGTCGCAGATCATTGATCGTGCCCGCAGCCAGACCTTCGATACGAACCCGCGCATCCACCCAGTCATCGCCAGCCACGGCCCCATCAATTCGCACTTCGAGCACACGCGATCCCATGGCCAGTCGAAGCACACTGCGATTCTCCTCCAGAGAGGTCACGGAACGAACAATGCCGGCGACTTGCACTCGCTGATAGTGAAAGCGCGCGAGCGCGAGATCATCGTAGTTTGCAGGCTGTGCCCGAGGGCGATTGCCATGACCAACCACTCGCAGGGATTCGACTTCAATGCCTGGAAGAAACAGCCCTGGGAATGTTCGTCCCTGCGCTTCGACTTCATCGCCTTCACGCAGCTCGCCGATGGGTTGCTTCGTGCGCAGAAAAGTCCCGGCTGTTGCATCTTGAACAAAGATGGTGCCCGGCGACTCGATGAATCCCACGGTGGCCCGCAGCCTCACAGTTCGAGCTTCCTCAGCCTGCTCAGCCGTGAGCGAACGAACGCTGATCGCATCGCTCAATTGCGCCTGAACGAATGAGGCGAACAGCAGAACAAGGACGATCAATGACGGGCAGTGAGGCACCCTCCACGGTAGGTCGAGCAGCGCTCACGTAAACCAATTCGCGCGCAGGTTCAGCGTGCTAGCCACGACTTCATCCAGGCATGGAAGCTGGCTCCGACTTGCGAGTAACCAATCGCATTCGGATGCACTCCGTTGTTGTCTGGATAGCCAGCCACGGGATCGAGATTGAGTTCCGTGGGCACGAGCACGATGCCCTCTTTCTCGCGACCGCTCAGTCGTTCCATCATTCGCTGCACGAGGCGATGCTGAATGCGCTTCCAGCCCCAGCGATGATACTTGCCCTTGTAGTTCGCGACGAAGCCAGACTCCCGGGCATTCGGTGGCGTGGTCAGTCCCACGGCGAGCACAGCCTTGGGCGCTGCCGCATGGAAGGCGGCGAGCAGTTTGTCCGCGTTATCGAGCACGCCATCAATGTGCTTGAGCATTGCCTTCTCATCATCAGGGCTCGCCCCGAAGCAGTCATTGATGCCCAGCAGGAAGGTCACCACATCAGGCACCTGGCCACCACACGACTCGCTGAAGTAGCGATTCAAATCGAACTGCGCCTTCCCCGCTGCATCGGCAAAAATGAAGGGGCTGGTGCTCTTGCGCGCGAGCGGCCCTGCTGTGGTGCCTGCGGTCTTGGGATCAAATTTGGTGAGGAAGTCCGACCACTTCCAGCCACCGTAGCCCTCGTGCGCCACACCCGGCTTAACCGCTGCAGGCTTGTGGGTGCCAAGCATCGTCCACTGGGGATTGCCAGGCTCACTCAGCAGTCGCGCGATCTCGTTCGGATATAAAGATGCATGGGTGAGGCTGTCGCCAATGATCAGCATCTTCAACTCGCGACCCGTCCCGGCATTCCGAGGCGCAATGCGAAGCACCGCATCTGCCTGGTCCAGCACCTTGCCCGCCTGGTCCTTCACTGACACACGCAAGGCGTGATCACCGACATCGCGATCATCGGCCAGCACGGTCCATCGGTTGTGCTCCGTGGTTCCCACGTCACAACGCACCTCGAAACGATAGTGCTCCGGCTGCTCTGTGAGCACCACGTTGTCGAAATACAAACTCATCGGCACACCTGGCACAGCATACCACACAGGCGGAAGCGTCAGTCGCAATGACTGCGCAAACAGAGGACTGCCTAACAAGGCAAAGATGGCAATGAATCGGAAAAGAGGTCGCATCATGACGAGGCGAACAAACGCCCGATGGTGCGCACGTTCTTGCCGCTATGCACAGTTTCATCCAGAACTCCGCGACTGGAACCCAGGAGCTAGCACCTCCTGCCGACGGGTGAGCGGCAGCAGGAAGTGTTTGTGAGCGAGGCGGCTAACCGACCGCTTCGGCACAGCGTCCACACAGGCACGCGTGCTTGGCGTTCGAGCCGACATCCGGCAGGTGCTTCCAGCAGCGGGCGCACTTCTGGTTGGAGGACTCGCGGACTTCGGCTTTCAGCTCGGGGCCGCGGACGACTTCGAGTTCGCTGAGGATGAAGAACTCCTGCAACGTGGCGGCGTCGTTCCAGACGGCGTGGGTGTAGCCTTCGGTCGGCAAGGTGAGACGCACGGTGGCTTCGAGTGAGGAACCGATCTTCTTGGCCTGGCGCTCGGGCTCGATGGCTTGTGAGATGGCGGCGCGGGCCTTCACCATTTCCTCCACGGCGACGTTGGCATCGCTGCCGACATGCGCGGGGTTCGGCACGGGGAAGACTTCGAGGTGCACGCTCTCGGTGTAGCCGAGGTGTTCCCAAGTTTCATCAGCCGTGAAGGCGAGGATCGGGGCGAGCAGCTTGGTCAGCGTCTCGGCGATCTCGCGGAAGGCGGTCTGCGCGGCGCGGCGCTTGGTGCCGTTCGCGGGATCGCAATACATTCTGTCCTTGGTGATGTCGATGTAGAGCGACGAGAGGTCGCTGGCGCAGAACTGATTGATCGCGGTGAAGACCTTGCGGAAGTCGAAGGCCGCATAGGCATCCACGCAGACCTTCGTCACATCGTGCAGGCGCTCCAGCACCCAGCGGTCGATGAGCGTGAGGCTCTCGACGGGGACCGCGTTCTCGGGTTTGAAGTCGTGCAGGTTGCCCAGGATCACGCGCATGGTGTTGCGGATGCGGCGATAGCTTTCGCCGGTCTGCTGGAACAGCTCTTCGCTGAACGGCACCTCGTTTTGATAATCGACGCTGCTAACCCACAGCCGCACCATGTCCGCGCCATACTTGTTGTAGTAGTGGTCGGCGGTCATCGGCTTCTTGTTCTTGTCCTGCTCCGATTTGCTGATCTTCTTGCCGCTGGTATCGACGACGAAGCCGTGCGTGATCACGTTCTTGTAAGGCGCAGCGTCATGTGCGACGACGCTGACCATGAGCGAGGACTGGAACCAGCCGCGATGCTGATCGGTGGCCTCGATATACACGTCGGCGGGGCAGTGCAGCTCGGGATGGCGGTCCAAGACAGCGACGCTGGAGCAACCGGAGTCGATCCATACATCGAGCGTGTCCTTGCAGCGCTTCGTGCCATCGGGCAGGCCCACGAGGTCGGCCCAGAAGGCATCGTCCTTCTCGAACCACAGGTTCGTGCCGTGCTGCTCCACCGCATCGGCCACCTTGCTCACGATGGCTTCATCGAGAATGGCTTCACCATCGGGCGAGAAGAACACCGGCAGTGGCACGCCCCAGGTGCGCTGGCGGCTGATGCACCAGTCGGGCCGCGACTCGACGGTGCCGTAGATGCGGTTGCGGCCCCAGGCGGGCAGCCAGTTCACCTTGTCGATCTCGTAGAGCGCCTTCTCGCGGATCGCGTCGATCTTGATGAAGAACTGCGACACCGCGCGGAAGATGATCGGCGTCTTCGAGCGCCAGCAGTGCGGATACTGGTGAACATATTTTTCCTCTCCCAGCAGCGCGTTCTTGGTCTTCAGCAGCTCGATGATGCCTTCGTTGCTCTTGAAGACATGCTTGCCAACGAAGTCCGGCAATCCGCACTCGGCGGTGAAGAGGCCGTTGTCATCGACGGGCGAAAGGATGTCCAGGCCGTGCTCGCGGCCCGCGACGTAGTCGTCTGCGCCGTGGCCGGGTGCCATGTGGACCGCGCCGGTCCCGGTGTCGTCGGTGACGAAGAGCGCGTTGATGATCTTCGATGTGCGCGGCAGGAAGGGATGCTGCGCTTCGCAGCCGTTCAACGCGGTGCCCTTGAGCTTCTGCGGTGCCTCGTCGGTCAACTTGTAGCCCGTCGCGGCAGCGAAGGCTTCGAGACGCGAGGTGGCGATGACGAACTTCTGTGTGCGACCATCGTCATGCGTGAAGGTGCCGCA
>CAUJJC010000003.1 GCA_963204975.1 Verrucomicrobiota bacterium
CGAAGCCCTCGCGCTGGCCAACGCTCGCGTGCAGGAATTCTCCGCAGGTCTGACCGTGCGCAAGGTGATCTACGTCCCTGGCAAGCTGGTCAACATCGTGGCGAATTGATCAGAGGAAGAACCGGAGGCGCAGATCAGTGCCTCCGCTTCTTATCGCCTTGGCGGACCGCCGCCGAAGGGGTTCATCGACATGCTCATGCCGCTGCTCGCGGGTGTGAACTGGCTGGTCACCACCTCGGCTCCCTCCTCGATACCGCTGATGGCTTCCGTGGCGACGCCATCGGTGAGACCCACTTGCACCTCGATGGCCTTGGGCTCGCCGTTGTCGAGCACGTAAATCGTTTTCGTGGAGGGACCGTCGCTCTTCTCGCCGGCCTTCGGCTCGGCACGTTTGGCGGGAGGTCCTTTGCCGCCGCCTTTGGAGTCGGATGAAGACGCCATGCCGCCACTGGGTGGTCCACCCATGGCCGGACCGCCGCCGGGAGGTCCACCGCTGCTGGGTTTGTAGCGCAGCGCGGCGTTCGGGAGCGCGATGGCATTGTCACGACGATCCAGCACGATGGAGACATTGGCCGTCATGCCGGGGCGGAGTTCCAGTTTGGGATTCGCTACTTCGATGACGGTGACGTAGGTGACCACATTCTCCACGGTGACGGGGGCAAAGCGGACCATCTTCACCTTGCCTTCAAAGGTGCGGCCTGGGTAGGCATCGACGGTGAAACTGGCGGTCTGGCCTTCCTTCACGCCACCGATGTCGGCCTCGGAGACATTGGCCTCGATCTGCATCTTCGAGAGGTCGTTGGCGATGGTGAAAAGCTTCGGGGCGGTCATCGCAGCGGCCACGGTTTGTCCTTCGTTCACATCGCGCGAGATCACCACGCCATCGACAGGGGCGAAGATCGTGCAGCGCTGGAGGTCGATGGAGGCTTTCGCGAGCAGACCCTCTTTGATCTGCACTTGAGCTTCAGCCTGATGAAGGTCGGCCACCGCTTTGTCGAGGTCGGCCTGGGGACCGGCGTTACCGGCGACGAGTTCGCGCTGACGTTTCTCATTGAGCTGAGCGAGTTCCAGCGAGGCCTTGGCGTTGGCGAGTTCACCCTGAGCCTGGGACTTCACCGCTTCGTAAGTCGCAGCATCGAGCTGCGCAACGATCTGCCCGGCTTTCACCGGTGTGTTGAAGTCGGCGAGGAGCTTCTTGATGTTGCCGGAAATCTGGCTGCCCACTTCGACGGTGACGAGCGCGCTGAGCTGGCCCGATGCGGTCACGGCTTGCACGATGTCGGCACGTTTCACAGGCACCGTTTGATACTGCGGCTTCGCCTCTTTGGGCTTGAGCATGGGATACGCGAACCACGCGGCGGTGCCGATCAATGCCAGCACCACCACCCACCCCAACACGGCTGATCCTTTTTCTGTCCTCATGGCTTCATCGCTTTCTGCACTCGTTGCTCCTGGAATACGCCGCTCACCACATCGAGGCGCTTCAGAGCGAGCTGAAGACCGAGGGTTTGCACCGCAAGATCCTTGCGCGCGGCGTTCAGGGATTTGAGTTCAGCGAGCACGTCGATGCTCTTGGCGGTGCCCGCGCTGTATTGAGTTTGCAGGTCCTTGTAGCTCTGCTCGGCGGCTGCCACCTGGGCCTGAAGCGCCACGATAGTCTCGCGCAGCGTGCGAACCTCCACCCAGGCATTCATCACCTCCTCCTGCACCGCCTTGCGCTGCTGCTCAAAACTCAGCCGCGCCTGCTGGATGTCGTAGTCCGCGCCTTTGAGGTCGAGCTTGCGCTGGCCGCCCGTCATGAACGGCATCCGCACCGAGAAGCCCGCTTGCCATTCATTGCTGTCGCGATCCTGCGAGGCAGCGGTGGAGGAAGCCGAGAGCTGCGCGCCCAGCTTGGGGCCATACAGGCCTTTGATCTCCTCACGGCGCTCGATCTGCTGTTGGATGATGAGTTCCGTCGCTTTCAAATCTTCGCGATGGGCGTAGGCGGTGCTCAGCAGCGCTTCGAATGCGGGGTCCGAGCCCGTCGCAGCGGCAGGCTCCACAAGAATGAAATCGCGATCCCCTCGGAGGTTGAGGATGTTCGCCAGGATGTTGCGCTTCAAATCAAGCGTGCTCTGCGAGACAATCAGCGAACGACGATTCTCCTCCAACGAAGCCGTTGCCCGCAGCACATCGGTGCGTGTCACGGCCCCGGCTTTGGCCCGCTTGTCAGCGATGGTGACATTCTCCTCCGCGAGCTTCACCGCCTCCAGGTCCACCGCCAAGATGCGCTCCTGCTCGAGCACATCGTAGAACGCAGTAGTCACGGCGAAGAGTGTCTGGCGGATGGCATTCAGGTATTGCAACCGCGCCGACTCGGAGATGAGCTTGCCCCGGCGAATGGCGGGCGCGAGGCTGAGGTCGATCAACGGCTGATCAAGCGTAATGCTGGCCGAGCCATTGCTCGTTACTCCGTTGCTCGTGCCGGTGGTGCCAGAGCCGTTGCGATCATTGCGTGTGGCCCCCGCATTGCCTGTGAGCGTGGGCATCATGCGCACCAGCGCACTGCGGGGCTCCAGGGCAGCCTTGCCCGCTTCCGCAGCGGCGATGGCGATGCTTTGATCCGTGGCCAGCGTTTTGTCCAGTGCCTGTCCCAGCGTCAACTTCTCGGCGTGCGCGGAGAGCACAAAACTGAGGGAGATGGCGAGCACTTTCTTCATGGGCAGGGAATCGGGGGCGGCATCCGTAGCACGACCCATCTAACTGCGCCAACTCGGGATTGTTTTCCCCGCCATGACAGACATCGCACATCACTTGGCAGGAAAAGGCAGAGCTTTCGCGCTAATGGTGGCGTCCTGTTTGCTTGCATGAATTTACTCCGTCTCTCACTCGCGCTGGCCGCCCTCGCCACCTCCGCACTGCAAGCGGAGGACTCGCCGCGCCTGTCCTTCGACTTCTCTTTATATGCCGAAGGGAAATACGTCTTCGAGCGCAACTGCATCATCTGCCACGGCCCGCGCGGCGATGGCAAGGGCGAGATGAGCAAGGGCCTCACGCCGATGCCGCGTTCGTTTCGCGAAGGCATGTTCAAGTTTCGCACCACGCCCTGGGATAAGCTGCCCACCGATGATGATCTCCGCCGCACGATCAAAGGCGGGCTCACCGGCACGGCGATGGGCATGTTCACCACGCTCAACGAACACGAAGTGGATGCCGTCATCGCCTATGTGAAATCCTTCTCCCGCCGCTGGCGCAAAGAGGAGAACTACGCCGAGCCGCTCACCTTCCCCACCGAACCCGACTGGATGGCCAAGGCTGAGACACGCGCCCCTCACGAAGCTCTAGGGAAGGTCTTGTTCAACAACATCTGCGCCACCTGCCACGGTCCCAATCTCGACGGCAAAGGCCCCACCGCTCCCACGCTCAAGGACATCTGGGGCATGACACCCGTGCCCTCCGATCTGCGCCAGATGCATCTGCGTTGTGGCGATGGTCCGGCAGACATCTTCCGCGTGCTCACCACCGGGCTCAATGGCACGCCGATGATCAGCTATGCCCAAGTGCTGACCGAGCAGCAACGCTGGCAAATCATCGCCTACGTGATGAGCAAGCGCATCGAAGGCCCACCGCTGCTCAACCCTTCATCGACGCAGCAGGCATCGAAGTGATGAGCTTCAAGGGGCGAACCTGAGCGTTCGTTCATGCCAGCATCTTCGTCACCAACTCGCCAGCCACACCGGTGAGGCGCATGTCGAGACCCTGGAAGCGAGCGCTGAGCTTCGTGTGATCGAAGCCAAGCAGGTGCAGCAGCGTCGCGTGCAGGTCATGCACATGCACAGTGTCCTGCGTCGTGTTGAAGCCGAACTCATCGCTCTCGCCGAGCGTGAGCCCGGGCTTCATGCCACCGCCGGCAAACCACATCGTAAAGGCGTTCGGATGATGATCGCGACCATCGCTACCGCCTTGCACCATCGGCGTGCGACCGAACTCGCCGCCCCAAATCACCAGCGTGTCCTCCAGCAGGCCGCGCTGCTTCAGATCGCGAATCAGCGCCGCACACGGCTGGTCGGTGAGGCCGCATTGCTGCTTCAGTCCTCCCGTAAGACCACCGTGGTGATCCCAGGCTTCGTGGAAGAGCTGCACGAAGCGCACACCGCTCTCGATCAAGCGACGCGCGAGCAGGCAGTTGTTGGCGAACGATGACTCGCCGGGCTTCGCGCCATACATGTCGAGGATGTGCTTCGGCTCCTGCGAGATGTCCATCACCTCGGGCGCGGTCTTCTGCATGCGATAGGCGAGTTCGAAGCTGTTGATGCGTGTCGCGATCTCGGGGTCGCCTGTCGCGGCGAGGCGCTCGGAGTTGAGCTGCTTCAAGGTGTCGAGTGTGTCGCGTTGCGTCGCTTCGTCGATGCCCTTCGGGTTGCTCAAGAACAGCACCGGATCGCCCGCACTTCGGAACGGCACGCCCGAATACACGGTGGGCAGGAAGCCGCAGCCGAAGTTGGAAAGCCCACCGCTAGGTCCTTTCTGACCGCTTTGCATCACGACGTAGCCAGGCAGGCTCTCGTTCTCGCTGCCCAGACCGTAGAGCGTCCAGGCACCGAGGCTCGGGCGACCGAAGACCATGTTGCCCGTGCTCATCAAGATCTGGCCAGGCGCGTGATTAAAGGCGTCGGTCTTCATCGACTTCACGATCGTGAGGTCGTCCGCCACCGTGGCGAGATGCGGCAACAACTCACTCAACTCCGCGCCGCTTTGCCCATGACGCGCGAACTTGAACTTGGGTCCGAGCAGCTTGCTGTTCGGATTGATGAAGGCCGCGCGGTAGCCTTTGAGCAGCTCGGCAGGCGGCAGCTTGCCATCCCACTTCGCGAGTTCAGGCTTGTTGTCGAACAACTCCAGATGGCTGGGCGCGCCGCCCATGAAGAGGTAGATGACTCGCTTTGCCTTCGCCGCGTAGTGCGACTTCTTCGGCGCGAGCGGGCTGGTGCTTTCCTTTGCCATCAAGTCCATCGCCGCGATGCTTGCCAGGCCCACGCCGCACTCCTTGAAGAACCAGCGGCGGGTTCGGTAGCGGGCGTATTCGGTGATGAGTTCACGTTGGAGATTCATGGCATGCGCAGTGTCTGCCCAAGGATCGCCCCACACCAGAGCCATCTTTCCCCATCCCTTGCCCGTCCAGGTGTGCAGGGCGCATCCTCCATGCATCACACTTTCCTGCTTGATCGCACCTGGGGCCTAGGCCAAAGGCGTCGCTGGTCAATTGACCAAAGATTTATCACCTTCCCATGAGAGTAACTTGGGCCGTGATGGGGCGAAGACGGCAGTGACTCAGATAGACGATACCGCATGGCAGAGGCAAACATTATGGATGAACTAGCATCCGCAGACACGCACAATGGTGCGGGCACCATCGCGTGGCTGCTGAAAAGCGGTAGCCTGCGGGCATCGGGCGGACCTGCCTTGCTGCTCAATGATGGCTCCCACCTGACTCATGCGGACCTCCAGTCGCTCGTGGTTCAGGCCGAGGCCGATCTGCGCGGTCTGGGCATCGGACGGCAGACGCGGGTGATGACCGCTTTGCCTGACAGCCCGCTCACCGCCTGCATGTTACTCGCACTGACTCGTTCGGCCATCTGTGCGCCGGTGAATCCTGATCTGCGCCGGGCAGAAGTCGAGACCTTGATCCCCGAACTCGGTGCCGAAGTGCTCGTGGCGCATGGTGCCTGTGCCGATGAGGCACGCCGCGCTGCGACTGCGCACGGCCTGCCCATCATTGAGGTGAGTTGGGAAGGAACCAAGAGCCTCCGATGGTCCGGTCCTGCACTGACCTCCGCACCCGCTGAGAACCGCGCGGCCAGCGCAGACGATACGTCGCTGATCCTGCTCACCTCGGGCTCCAGCGCACGCCCGAAACGCGTGCCTCTTACTCATCGTCACCTCACGCTGTCCGCCGCACGAATGGCGCAGTCGCTCGCGCTCACAGCCTCGGATGTGTGCCTGAACATGATGCCGATGTTTCATGTCGGTGCTGTAGTTGATCTCCTTCTCGCGCCCTTGTCCGTGGGTGGATCACTCACCCGGCCTGAAACGATGTCAGTGCCTGCGTTCTTTGAGGCGCTGGACAAGCTGAAGCCCACCTGGTTCCAAGGCGTGCCCACGCTCCTGCACGAACTGGCGGTTCATGCCTTGCGTCGAGGCGGAGCCCATCAGCGCTCCACGCTGCGTCTGGTGCGCTCGGTGTCCTCGCCTTTGCCTCCTGAGTGGATCAATGAGATCGAGGCCGCGCTCGGCGCACCTGTAATTGAGATCTATGGCATGACCGAGACCGCAGGCGTCATCACCAGCAATCCCCTGCCGCCTGAGCTGCGCAAGGTGGGGTCCGTGGGCCGTCCGACGGCCAGCATGGAAGTCATCGTCCGCGATGCCAGCGGCGCGCAAGCGGCGATGAATGCACGCGGTGAAATCATGGTGCGCGGTTCAGGCGTGATGACGGGCTATGAGAAACTCGACAGCCAGGATCGCGGCCTAACAGACGATGGCTGGCTAAAAACCGGCGATGAAGGTTACTTCGATGCCGAGGGGTTCTTGTTCATCACGGGTCGCATCAACGATCAGATCAATCGAGGCGGCGAGAAGGTGTCGCCACGCGAGATAGATGAGGTGCTCGTCAGTCATCCCGGTGTGCAAGACGCCGCTGCCTTCGCCGTGCCGCATCCGCATCTAGGCCAGGATGTCGCCGCCGCCATTGTCGCCAAGCCGGGTGCAACGCTCACCGCTGAAGAGCTGACGACGCATGTCTCCAGCCAGCTCGCTTACTTCAAAGTGCCCAAGGCGTTCTATCTCGTGCCCGAGCTTCCGCGCGGCCCCGGTGGCAAGCTGCGCCGCCGCTTGCTGCCCGAGCTGGTGCGCGATCTCCAGCCGATGGCGCACGCGGAAGCCGATGCTGCCGAGGCTCCACAGACCGACATGGAGAAGCGCGTGGCCGCCTGGTGGGAATCCGAACTCAAGGTGTCGGGCATCGGGCGCAACGGAGACTTTTTCGAACTCGGCGGCGACTCGCTCACGGCTGCGGCGTTCACGGTTGGTATCGAGAAGTTGTTAGGCGTTCAGGTTCGTCCTGCGGCGCTCTTTGATCATCCCACGGTCAGCAGCTTTGCTCGTTATCTGGAGCAGGCGATGGCATCCCAATCTGATGGTGCAGCAGCGAACGCCACCAAGCCCGAGCCCGCGATGAACCCAGACCTCTTCCGTCGTCTGCTCGCTGCGATGAGCGTCTGGCCAGGCGTGCGCCGCGATGAATCGTCCTTGCTCGTCGGTCTGCGCACGGAAGGCAAGGGCACGCCGATCTTTTGGTGCGGCCAGGGCCGGCCTGAATACGACAGCATTGTGGAGCAGCTGCCGCCCGAGCATCCGATCTATGGCACGCGCTCGCTCTACCTCTTCGAAGGCAAGAAGCGCCAGGACGAGGAAGCCCTGGCCCGCATCTTCGCGAACGAAGTCGAGCAACTCCGCGCCGGTCGCGAGGTGATCCTCGGCGGCTTTTGTGCAGGTGGTCGCATTGCCTTCGATGCTGCCTGCCACCTGCGCTCGCGCGGCGTGCCGGTGAAGATGGTCTTCATGCACGAAACCTGGTCCACACAGTCCATTGATGTGCCCGTGGCGCTCGGCTTCACCGTGGACTCCACGTTCAGCCCATATCGCGAGTTTGCACGGCCCGAGGTGCTCATGAACAAGCGCTTCACCGCAGGTTGGTCCTTGTCCATGTTCCGCACCGCGCACAATGGCATCTACGCCGCCGAGCCCTTGTCCAAAGAAGTGCAAAAGCTCCGCTCGCTGTGGACCGATCCTTCGAAGTTCCAGCGCCCTGCGCCCATGGAGGAAGTGCCCGGCATTGCCTACCGTGCGAAGCTCGAGTGCGGACTGCACACGCCGATCATGCTGGCGGGCTGGCCTAGCTTTGCTCGCGTGAAAGTGACGAACCTCAGCAAGCAAACCTGGCTCCCCGCAGCCCGCAGTGGCCTGCACCTGGGCCAACGTTGGTTGGACGCCGAGGGCAAGGTCGTCGGTGATCCGGGACCATCCGCACCTCTGTCCAAGGTGGTGCCGCCAGGAAAGTCCGTCACGTTCACGCTCAAGATTCCCGCCTCCACCACGACCGGCCTGCGCACGCTGGAGATTGATATGGTGGACGAGGGCATCTGCTGGTTCTCTGAAAAACAGTCAAAACAACCCTCGCAACCTCTTCGCCTCCAACTCAAGATCACGTCCCTGTTTCGCCAACGCACGACTCTCGCTCCCAACCCATGAATCCTGCCCAACAGCTCTCACCCTTCTATCGTCAGCTCGCCGCTGAGGTCCGCGCCCTCGGCGGTTACTTCAATGCCCACACCCATCTCGACCGCGCAGGCACGATGGACGAACGCTATTGGCGGATGACCGGCATGCGCGTGGAGGACAATTCCGCCATCTCCCTGCACGAGAAGCATCGCCTCATCTATGAAGTGCATCGCGGCCCGGCGTATGACGAGGCAGATCTACGTGAACGCGTGGCCGCGCATCTCGCCGTGATGGTGGGCTGCGATACTCGCCGCGTGGACACTCTCGCCGACTGCACTGCTGATCGCGTGGGCCTCACCGCGCTCGAAACGCTGCTCTCCATCAAGGCCGAGTGGGCGGACCGCATTGACATGCGCGTGGCGGCCTATTCTCCGCTCGGCTTCCCCGAGAGCGAGCCACAGCGCTGGGAGCTTTTCCAGGAAGCCGTCAAGCGCGCCGACTTCATCTCCGCCTTGCCCGAGGCCGATGAACTCTCCGAGTATCCAGGTCACATCGGTTTTGAAGAGCACAGCCGCCGCATGCTCGCCATCGCCGCCGAGCATGGCAAGATGATCCACGTTCACACCGATCAACGAAACGAACCCAACGAAGCAGGCACCGAGCGCGTGCTGAAGGTGATGCGCCAGGAAGGCCTCAGCAAGCCCGCTGGCGATGAACCGCTCGTCTGGATGGTCCACATGGTTTCACCTTCCACGTATGACGATGCGCGTTTCGCGAAGATGGTGGAGGACATGCTCGATCTCGGCGTGGGCCTCATCTCATGTCCGTCGGCTGCCGTGGGCATGAGGCAGTTGCGCCCGATCTCCTCGCCCATCTACAACAGCATCCCCCGCGTGCTGGAACTCGTCGCCGCTGGTGTGCCTGTGCGCCTTGGGTCGGACAACATCGCAGACATGTGCTCGCCCTCGACCACCGCTGATCTCACGGATGAAGTCTTCACGCTTTCGGCAGCGGTGCGCTACTACCAGCCCGCGCTGCTTGCCCGCCTGGCTGCCGGTGTCATGCCCGATGCGGCGATGCGCGAGATGGTGCGCGTTCACCTCGAACAAAACGACGCCCAAATCCAACGCGTGATCCATGGATCTCATTCGTAAGTTCATCCGTCGCATGAGCGGCGACTCGACCGCACCTGCGGAGGTCCCTGCCGTCGCTGAGCCCGTTGCGCCACCTGCGCCCGTGGCAAAGCAAGAGCCTGATGTTCCGACGGATGCGCCGATGGACTTCGATCCGCTCGCGCCAACCTTCGTCAATGATCCGTATCCGATCCTCGCGCGTCTGCGCACTGAGGACCCCGTGCATCGCAACAGCTCCGCGCTCTGGGCCTTGACCCGTCATGCTGACATCGTCGCTGCCTTCGGCGACCCTCGTTTCGGCAATGCGCCCTCGCCTTACGCCGTGGTCAATGCGCGCAATCGTCATCGATACGTCTGCGCCGATGTGGCGAACAACATCATCCCCTTCCTCGATCCGCCGGAGCACGACACGCCGCGCCGCCTGATCGGACGCGCGTTCGCCAAGAAGATGCGGCACCAGCCCCCGGACCTCAAAGCCATCGCCGAGGAGTTCCTCGCTCCGCTTCGTTCGACGGCGGAGTTTGATGTGCTGCAGGACTTCGGAACGCCCTTCGCCATCGCAGGGATCGGACGCACGCTCGGCGTGCCACCTGAGGAAGAAGCGTTGCTCAAAGAATGGAGCCACTGGTTCTTCTACCTCTTCATGATGATCCCCTCGCAAGAGGTGCGTCAGCAACTCGATGAAGCCCTCACGGCCTTTCGCGATTACTTCAAAGGCCGCCTCGCCATCGTGCGCCAGACGCCCGATGAAAGCCTGCTCACCGGACTCGCTGAGAGCGGCCTCTCAGATGCCGAGATCGTGGACACCTGCATGTTGCTCTTCGCCGATGGCGTGGAGAACGTGGACCGCGCCATCGCCAGCGGCACCGCCGTGATGCTTCGTCAGCCTGGACTGTGGCAACAGCTCGCAGCGAACCCAGAGGCCATCCCCGCTGCTGTTGATGAATGCCTGCGCTTCGAGTCGCCTGCGATGTTCGTGGG
>CAUJJC010000004.1 GCA_963204975.1 Verrucomicrobiota bacterium
ATTTCGTGTGTGAAGGGTTGCCGCTGGTTGGTGGGTTCTTCCCTCCGCCGGACAACCAGCCCGATGTGATAAAGGACGAACTGGGCCTGAGGCTATGAAATCCGCGTCCAAAACTCAATCGTGATTTTTTCGCCCCTAAAAAAAAGTCGATGCGACCATCCGTGCAGCCATGCGCCTCCCCCCCCGCTCGGCAGCCCCGCCAAAACGAGCGCCGGACGGCCCAACCGCCGAAAAGGCAGCGTTAAACGGGACGCGTTTAACCCTGCCGACGCCTCGGCTCTCACAGATGAGAGCCGTTTAGCCCTGCCGAGGGCTCGGCGGCACCAAACGGGACGCGTTTACCCCTGCCGGAGCCTCGGCTGCTCCAAACGGGAGCCGTCCAGCCCTGCCGACGCGTCGGCTGCCTCAAACGGGACGCGCCTAGCGCCGCCGACGCTCCGGCTATCACAGATGAGAGCCGTTTAACCCCGCCGACGCGTCGGCAGGACCAAACGGGAGGCGTTTAGCGGTTCCAAATGCCAGCCGGTTGACGGCCCGTGCAAGCGCCTCGGCGTAGTCGTGGGCGTCGTGGGTGTTAGGCGCGGAGGACATCGTAGAGCTAGTGTCATTTGAGTTTGGCGAGGTATTTGGCCTGATTGGCCTCGAACTTCTTGATGCAGGGTTTGCAGCAGAATTTGATCTCTTGGCCGTTGTAAACCTTGGTGATGGGGCCGCCCATGCTGTCGAGGTCATTGCCGCTGACGAGGCATTTGGCGAGGGGGTAGGGCTTGGCTTTCTCGGCGGCGAAGGCGGTTTCCGGGGCGGTGTAGGCAGCGAGGGTGAGGCCGAGGAGGGCGGTGGTGAGGAAGGTGCGGAGTGTCGTTTTCATTTCAGTGGATGTGTTGAGGTTTGTGTTGGTTTTTCTGAGTGCGTGATGGCTCTCAAAAGCGGATGAGCACGCCAGCGCCGAGACCATAGTCGCTATGGTAGCTGGCGGTGAGGGAGGCATGGCGGGTGAGGGTGTAGTCGGCTCCAGCACTCCATTCCCAGCGGGTGCCGGTGTCGTAGAAGACATCTCCCCAGACGCCGAGACGCGGGGTGAGCTGGAAGCGCTTGGCGAGGGTGAAGCGGGCATCGCCTTCGGTATCCAGGCTGACATTGAGCCAGGCCATAAGCGGGAGGCGGTAATTAATGCCGACGAGGCCGCGATCTTTGGCATCGCCATCGTTGGTGAGGCGGTAGCCGGCGAAGGCTTGGAAGTTCATGTTGAAGTAGCGCTGGTAGAGGAGGTCGATCTCGTATTGCGGCTCGTCCACGCGCTCCCAGCCGACTTCCCAGGCGAGCTGGAGGTCGTTCTTCGGATTCATCCAGGTGAGCAGGCCCTCGCTCATGTTGGACTGGATGCTGGCAGCGCCCCAGATGTAGCTCATGTCGTGCTGGTGCTCGCCGAGGCCGGAGGCGTGGCCGATGCTGTGGTCAGGGGGCGAGGTGGCTTCGATGGTGTCTGCCAGCTCTGCTGCCGGTGCTTCATCCTCATACCGGAAGACGCGGGCCATGCCGCTCATCATGTGGTAGAGGATGTGGCAGTGAAACATCCAGTCGTGCGCTTCATTGGCCTCAAACTCGACGGTGCGCGTGCTCATCGGAGGCACATCGACCGTGTGCTTGAGCGGTGAGCGAGCACCATTCCCCATGAGCAGGCGGAAGAAGTGGCCGTGCAGATGAATGGGGTGGTGCATCATGCTGTCATTCACCAGCTCTAGCTCGATGATCTCGCCCTTTTTGATGAGCACATAGGGCTGCTGGGACATGGTTTTGCCGTCAAAGCTCCAGATGTAGCGGTTCATATCCCCGGTGAGGTGGAGGGTGATTTTCCGGCGTGGGAGGTTTTTGGGCAATGAGGTGTCTTTGACGGCTTTCAGCAGGCGGTAGGGCGAGCCGGGGCGTGGGAGATTCAGCGAGGCACGCGGGTCGGCTTCTTGCTCTTCGAGAGCGAGATTGAGCATCTCATCCATTTGATAAAGATTGGGTCTGGGCGGTATGGGCGCGGCGTGAATCTCGCCATTGCCAAAAAGAGCGCTGCTGTGGCCGCTGCCATCCTGTGTGGTGAAGCGCAGCTCGTGCTGGCCGCTTTTCGGGATGGTCAAAAGCAGGTCGTAAGTCTCGGCGATGCCCATGAGGAACATCGGCACGCTCACTGGCTGCACGGGCGGGCCGTCCGCTGCGATGATGGTAAGCGGCCCGGCGGAGGAACTGAGATGGTAGTAACTGGCGGCGGAGGCATTGATGATGCGCAGGCGCACCTTTTCACCGGGGCGGCCTTCGATGCGGGTCTGGCGCTGTCCATTGATGAGGAAGGCGTGGTAGCCCACGTCGGACACGTCCATCGGCATCATGCGGTCCCACTCGCGGCGGAAGTAGTCCTTCAAGTTGCCACGCTGCCATGCGCCGAGGATGGACTGCGAGTTCCGCCGCATGAGGCCAAAATAATCGCTGCCACGCATGAGCATGCGCATGACCTCCATGGGATCGGTGTCCGTCCAGTCGGAAAGGATGAGCACCTGCTCGCGGTCGGCCTTGACCAGCTCGCCGCCGCGTGGCTCGACGACGATGCCGCCATACACGCCGCTCTGCTCCTGCAAATGGGTGTGAGAATGAAACCAGTAGGTGCCGCTGTGCCGCAGCGTGAACTGGAAAGTGTGGGTGGTGCCCGGCTTGATCGGCGGTGTGGTGACATGCGGCACACCGTCTTCTTTGTTCGGCAGCAGCAGGCCGTGCCAGTGCGTGGAGGTTTCCTCGTTCTTGAGATCGTTGTGAACGCGGATGCGGGCAAAGTCGCCCTCACGGAAGCGCAGCACAGGGCCGGGAATGCTACCATTGATGGCCAGCACGCGGACGGGCCTGCCAGCGGGGCTTTGGATGTGCTCAGCGATGTGCAGGTCGTATTCGACGACACGCTGACCGGGAGCGGGCTTGGCATTTTTGCCACAGGAATCGCAGGCCAAAGCGGTAGTGGCGCTGAGAGCCAAGAAAGTGATGAAGAGACGCAACGCGGTCATGCCACGACAAACACCGGTCCACGCAGAACCCCGCAGATTTTTCGCCAAGTGGAAAAAATGCGGGATAATGCCGCCTCCGGTGTTTAAACCCTCCACAACGCCTCCTTATGAACGACGAAGAACTCCACCGCCTGCTGCGCCAGCACCCCGCCCGTCTGCCGCTACCGTCCGCCTTTGAGCGGGAAGTATGGTCACGGATCGAGGCGGATGAAGTGCGCAGCGTGCCCTCCATATTGGCGGAATTGCTCAGACGCTTGCTGACATCTCTGAGCCGCCCCGCCGTGGCCTTTGCCACCATCCTACTTTTCGGCGCAGTCGGTGCCGTGTCGGGCGTGACCCTGACTAAGAGCACAGAGAGCAGACACGGAGAGCTGGCTTACCTGAAAACCATCAACCCGCTGGTGCGTCCGCATTCGGAGGTGGAGCCATGAAGCGGGGCATACTGATCCTGGTGGCCGCCGTGGCTGTCGGGCTGTGCATGTTTCTTTGTTCGCGGCTCATGCTCTCCAGCAGCGGCCCATTCTCGACCAAAGCCATGCCGAAGGAGAATGGCAGCCTGCTTCCCGAACTGCACTGGCTGCAAAACTGGCTGCGACTGGATGCCGAGCAAATGCACAAGGTGAAAGCACTCCACCTAGCCTACCTGCCCAAATGCGAAGACCTGTGCCACCGCGTCTATCTTTCCAATGAGGACATCCTCACGCTTACCGGACGCAGCAGCGCAGTGGATGCCAAACTGCGCAGTGCCATGGATGAACGCGCCAAGCTAGCGGTGGAATGCCAACAAGCCTTGCTGGAGCACGTCTATCAAACCGCCTCCAGCCTGCGGCCCGAACAATCGAAGAAGTATCTCGACCTTATGGTGCCCTACACGCTGGGTATTCCGACCAATGACGCCGCCAGCAACCGGTCCGAACCATGAGCGACGCCGCACTGCCTGAAAGCCTGCCGGATGCCGACATCGAAGCGATGAAACGCCTCGCCGATGGCGATGACCTCGCGCTCAACGGCATCATGCACCGCTGGAAAGACAAGGTCGCCGCCTTCCTTTACCGCATGACCGGCAGCGCCGAGGCTGCTGCCGATCTGGCGCAGGAAACTTTTGTGCGTCTGTATCAAAGCCGCGCCCGCTACCAGCCCTCTGCTGCCTTTCCGACCTATCTCTTTCGCATCGCCGCCAATCTGGGGCGCAATCATGCACGCTGGCGCACCCGGCATCCCACGGTGTCCGTAGAAGATTGCAGCACAGCTTTTCAGCAGTTGCCAGGGCACGACGCCAGCCCGGATGAGGCTGCCGAACAGCAAGAAACAACGCTCCGCATCGAAAAGGCCATCGCCAGCCTGCCTGTCGATCTCCGGGAGGCGCTGCATCTCTTCACCTATCAGGAAATGAGTCAGCATGAGATCGCCCAGGCGCTAGGCTGCTCCGTCAAAGCGGTGGAGACACGCATCTACCGTGCGCGGCAGATGCTCAAAGAAATGCTGGCGGACCTACGGCAGCAATAAGCGGGACTTGTGAGGGAGTGCGCCGTTTTTGTCATGCATCAGGGATTCCAGGCGGTGCTCGGTGTTGATCGTTCATGAAGGGCAACCGCCCTCGAAACCAAAACCAACGCAAACGAAAACACATCCTATGAAAACACTGCTCCTCACCTCCATGCTCGGCCTCGCCGCGCTGCTCAGCTCCTGCCAGACCTCCACCGGAACACCACAAAGCGCTGTCACCTGCGACAAGTGCCGCACAGTGTATTTCAAAGCCCCTGCCGGTATGACTCCAGGCAATAAAGGCTTTGTCACCCTGCGTGATGGCTCCCGCATGGACTGCCCTGACTGCGAAAACCAAGTCATCGCCATGCTGAAGACCGGCAGCCTGACCAAGCATGTGTGCAGCTCCTGCGGCGGCACCCTGAATCACTGCAAGCAGCATTGATTCCGGCTGATTCACTACTGGTGACACACTGAGGGCGTCTGGGCAGCCAGACGCCCTTTTGATTGATACGGCCTCAAAATCAGAGCTTGGAGGCACTTCAGTATCTCCTGCTTTTTTGCGTCGAGCTGGCATCAAGGTTAGTGGGTGGCCCTCTCAAAGTTAACACTGCGGCACAGCCAATCTGACGGACGTATAGCAGGGGTGCTTTGGTTTTGAGGAGGCGTTGCAGGCCGGGCTTCAAAGGGGCAGCGGAGGGCCTTGAGCCGTGCAGCGACGGTTTGGGCGAGGCGGGCACTTTGACGAGCGCTCATGGCATGCGACTTCGCCCACGCACTTGACTCTTTTCGATCAAAAACGTGGAGGCGGTGAATAGAGATGTAGTTGGCTCGTCCGAGGAGGCTCCATTAGATCATCTATGAAATTCACGTCACGCATCTCCACCAAAGTCACAATCGCGAGCATCACGCTTGCGATTGTCCTTATCCTCTCAGCCGCACTTCCCGCTCAGGCAGCTCATGTGGCGGAAAAGGCGGCCTCAACCGCCCGAGCTGCGGTCATGCATCTCTGTGAACGGTTCTGTGGGAACCATCATCATCACCACGGGCATCGGTGGTGCGGTCATGGTGAGGACTACTGGTGCCCTGGGCACTGAGATCGCGTCAGTGCTTGCCATCGTCTTTCTCCATCGCCTTCATGAAATGCGCACCGTCTTCGGGGGACATTAGGCGGCTGATTTCCTCGTGATGGCGGTGCTTTTCTTCTTTGCTGCGAGTGGGCTTGATGCTGAAGGGGCTGCCGTTGCCGTGGAAGGCGATTTCGATCTGCTGGATGCGGGCGGCCTGCTCGTCGTTGATGTGATAGGTGGTCTTCCATTTCGTCACAGTTTTTGAAATGGAGGCGGTCTGCTGGTGAATGGCGGAAAAGTGCAGGACAAGGGCCGGAATTGCCAGAAGCAGGATCGGCACGCCGATGAGCATGGCCTTGTCGCGAGGGGCCAACGCCGTCGGAGTGGCCGCTGCTTTCTTTTTGCGTGAGAGCTTGCTCATGGGGCCTGCTATTTGAGGTTCTTTGCTCCGCCTAACAACCGCAGCGCATTCATGATGACGAGCAGTGTGGCTCCGGTGTCGGCGAGGATGGCGAGCCAGAGGCTGGTGTGGCCGGTGAAGGCGAGGATGAGGAAGACGGCTTTCACGATGAGGGCGAAGGCGACGTTGAACTGGATGATGCGCAGGGTGCGGCGGCCTAATGCAATGGCTTCGGCCACACGGGTGAGGTCGTCCTGCATGAGGGCCATGTCGGCGGTTTCGATGGCGGTGTCGCTGCCGATGGCTCCCATGGCGATGCCGACACTGGCGAGGGCAAGAGCGGGGGCGTCGTTCACGCCATCGCCGATCATGCCGACGTAGTGATGCTCGGCCATGAGGCGCTTGATGTGCTCGATTTTTTGCTCGGGCATGAGGTCGCCATAGGCTTCGTCGATGCCTGCCTGCCGGGCGATGGCATCGACGGTGCGTTGGTTGTCGCCGCTGAGCATGACGACTTTTTCAATGCCTGCGTCGTGGAGCAGAGTGAGGGCGTTGGCGGCTTCGGGGCGCATGGTGTCGCCGATGGCAAGAATGCCGAGAATCTTGCCCTCACAGCCTTCATGCGGCGTGTGGCCGAGGATGGCAAGGGACTGGCCTTGGTTTTCGATCTCGGTGAGGCGGGCTTCGATCTCGGGTGAGCAGATGCCGAGTTCATGCGCCATTTTGTGATTGCCGATGAAGTGCGGGTGCCCGTCGATGATGGCGGTGGCTCCACGTCCGGTGACGGATTGGTATTGGATGGATTCTACCCAGGTGATGCCTTTGGCCTGTGCGGCGATGACGACGGCCTTTGCCAGCGGGTGCTCGGAGTGGGCGTCAATGGCGGCGGCACGGCGCAGGACTTCTTCTTCGCTGATGCCGCCGATGGGGATGACGCCGGTGACTTGCGGCCTGCCTTGCGTGATG
>CAUJJC010000005.1 GCA_963204975.1 Verrucomicrobiota bacterium
CTCGCCCTGGTGCAGGAGATTGTCGAAATCTATGGTCCGGCTGCCGAGGAGAAGGGGCATGTGCTGGTGCATGAAGTCATCTCTGACGGCCTTGTGGTTCTGGATCGGCAGCGAGTGCGTCAGGCCATTACCAACCTTTTAGACAATGCTCTCGCTTATATGCAGCGCGCTGGAGAAGTGCGGTTGGTTCAGGAAGTTTCCCTCGAGCATGGCTTCATTCTACGCGTGCAGGACACTGGACCTGGTTTGTCTGATGAGGACAAGGAATCCATCTGGAAACGTTTTGCCCGTGGGAGTGCAGCATCGGCGACCACACCTGGAACTGGCCTGGGGCTCTCGTTGGTGCGGGCGGTCGTGCATGCCCATTTCGGCGATGTAGGCTGCCGTAATCGGCCCGAGGGCGGAGCGGAATTTTGGATGAGATTGCCTCTGGCTCCTGAGTCTGGGCTGGACCGACGGGGCGAGCATGACTAGCGGGCGCTCAAGGCGCACGCTCTAAAACCACACGGAATCCGACCGAGTCGCTCTTGTAAGTCGAAGGATCGTGTGTGCGATGAGAAAGCAGCAGCGACTCAGGGCGATTGTTCTTCCATGACCCGCCACGCAACACGCGCCAGTCGGTTCCTGGGCGAAACTCATCTTCGCACCATTCCCAGACATTTCCTGTTAGGCTGCAAAAACCGAGGCGGGCTTCATAGTAGTGCAAGGCATGGCCGACGGTTGCATCACGATCCCTGAAAGCGGGGATGGGTGCGCTGTCCATGATCTCAGAGCCTTCGGACCCCAAGCAGTTTGCCGCGTTAGCGGAAGGTGGCCACGAAGTGCCCCAAGCCCATCGGCCAGGCACACACCCGTCTTTGTCTTCAGGAGTGCCAGAGTGCTCAAGATGAAGAATCCCTGCTGCCATACTCCATTCCGAATCCGTCGGGAGGCGATAGCGTGATCGCTGAGAGATAAGTCCTGCACTTCGTTCTTTGAGCGTCAGCCACTCACAAAAGTCGCGGGCCTCATGCCATGTCACCTGAGTGGCTGCATGATCAGGTGGTCTTGAACTCGGGTGCCGGAAGACGGCAAGGTCTCGCTCGCGGGTCTCATGCACGCACATGGCAAGAGAACAGGTGCCTTTGTGTTGGGGCAATTGCTGGAACACCATGCCCAGGCTGTTGGTGAAATCGCCAGGGGCACTGGGAAGTGATACCGAACTACAGGAGGCAAGTGTCATCCACGACACTAGCGCTCCAGTGACACATCGGGCTATGAGAGACGTCCGCAGCACGACTTGAATTTCTTGCCACTACCACAGGGACAGGGATCATTTCGTCCAGCCTTGGGAACCTCTTTCTTGATCATCGAAGGCAGAAGAATTTTTGCCTTCGGAGCTTCCGGGGCCACGGGCGCAGTCTCAACAGCTGGGCTATCTTCACTGGAGTTGCTAGTAAGAGTTGTGGCGGCTTCTTGTTGAGCGCGACGCTGCAATGCGGCTTGGCGGAGAAACTCTTCGAAAGCCTGAAGCTGGGCCATGCCACGGAACAGATTGCTGAGCACTTCGTTGTTAATGTTGCGCATCAACTCGGCGAAGATGTTGTAAGCTTCGATCTTGAACTCAATCAATGGATCCTTCTGACCATGAGTGCGAAGGCCAACACCTTCCTTGAGTGCATCAAGGGCGTAGAGATGCTCCTGCCATAGACGATCAATCGCATTGAGAAGGATCATACGCTCCAGATCCTGCACGATCTGGGGCTGGCCATCGCGAGTCTTCACATTGTAGGCATTCCGCACGCGTTCGATAAGGAACTGGACGATCTCGTCGAAAGTCTTGTTTTCAAAGTCTGCCTCGCTTGAGCCAATGCCCACGGGGAATGTGGTATTGGCCCAATTGATGAGAGCGCTATATTGAATTGGTTCGCTGGACTTGCCGTCTTCAGGGACATACTCGGCAACCTTCTCGCGAATGCCTTTCTCAATCGCTTCATCGATCAGCACGCGCGTGTCGCTGCTGTCGAGCACGTCATTGCGATAGTCGTAAACCACTTCGCGCTGCTGGTTCATGACGTCATCATATTCGAGCACACGTTTGCGCCAGACGTAGTGCTGCTGCTCCACACGTTTCTGCGCGGTTTCCACGCTGCGATTGAGCATCGGATGCTGAAGCTCCTCACCTTCCTGCATCTTGAAGAATTCCATGATCTTCGTCATGCGATCTGCCGCACCGAAACGGCGCATGAGATCGTCTTCAAAGCTGAGGAAGAACTTGCTCTCGCCCGGATCACCCTGACGGGCACAACGCCCGCGAAGCTGGCGGTCCACGCGTCGTGATTCGTGTCGCTCGGATGCGATGACGAACAATCCGCCGAGTTCGGGCACACCCTCGCCAAGTTTGATATCCGTGCCTCGTCCAGCCATGTTGGTAGAGATGGTCACAGCGCCCTTCTGACCAGCCTTGGCGACGATTTCAGCCTCCTGGCGGTGATACTTTGCATTGAGCACGGCGTGAGGAATTTTCTGCAACTTGAGCATACGCGAGACAGTCTCGGATGCTTCCACGCTGGCGGTGCCGACGAGGATGGGTTGTCCCTTCTCGTGACGCTCCTTGATCAGAGCAATCACGGCATTGTATTTCTCGCGTCGAGTCTTGTAGATGCTGTCGTTATGATCGACGCGCTTCACCGGACGATTGGTGGGGATTGGAAGCACATCCAGACTGTAGATGTCGTGGAATTCAGCAGCATCGGTTTCGGCTGTGCCGGTCATGCCACCGAGCTTCTGGTAGAGGCGGAAGTAGTTCTGAATAGTGATCGTGGCGAGAGTCTGAGTCTCCGCATCAATCTGGACGCCTTCCTTTGCCTCCACGGCTCCATGAAGGCCGTCAGACCAGCGTCGCCCTGCCATCTTGCGGCCAGTGTGTTCATCAACGATGACGATTTTGTTCTCCTCGATCACGTAGTGAACGTCTTTTTCGTAGAGGCAGTAGGCCCGAAGGAGTTGGGTGATGTTGTGAATTTTCTGGCCCTGGTGGTCGAGGCGCTCTTGCACTTCTTGCTTCTTTTGAGTCTTGGCATCAGCACTCAAGGAAACATCCACATCTATCTCGGCGAATGCCGTGCCGATGTCTGGCAGCACGAAGGCATCAGGATCATCAGGATTGAGGAAGGCTCGACCCAGCTCGGTAAGATCGGACTCATGGGTCTTTTCATCGACCGCATAATACAGTTCTTCCTTCAGCTTGAAGAGTGCGACCTTCTGGTCGTTAAGCGCGTAGCTGAGTTCAGCCTTCTCCTTCAGTTTGCGAAGCTCGGGATCTTCCATGCAACGCATGAGCGCTCGATTCTTTGGCTGCCCAAGATACACTTGGTAGAGCTTGCGTCCCGCAGCTTCACTATCGCCCTTTTCTGCGAGTTCTTTAGCTTCTGTGATGAATCGGGCACAGAGATTGTTCTGGCGACGGACGAGTTGCTCAACGAGCGGCTTGTAGCGATCAAATTGATGCGTGGCAACAGTGACCTGACCACTGATAATCAGTGGTGTGCGGGCCTCATCAATCAGCACCGAGTCCACCTCATCCACGATGGCGAAGTAGTGACCGCGCTGGACTTGCTGCTCTTTGCTGGAGGCCATGCCATTGTCACGCAGGTAGTCGAAACCAAACTCGCTGTTGGTTCCATACGTGATGTCGCATTCATATTGCTCACGACGGTAGTGGGAAGGCTGATCATTTTGGATGCAGCCTACTGTTAAACCAATGAATCGAAAGAGGTGCCCCATCCAATCGGAGTCACGACGTGCCAGATAGTCGTTAACGGTAATGACATGAACTCCTCGCCCAGTAAGGGCATTGAGGGCGACGGGCAATGTGCCAACAAGGGTTTTGCCTTCACCAGTGGCCATCTCCGCGATCATGCCACGGTGCAAGGCAATGCCGCCGATGAGCTGAACATCGAAGTGAACCATGTTCCACTTGATGGGTTGATCTGTGACCAGCACTTCCTGCCCACAGAGTCGGCGAGCTGCATTCTTCACGACGGCGTAGCACTCAGGCAGAATATCCTCGAGCATCTTTTGCTCGATCACAGTAAACTTGGGCTTCACTTCCTCCCATTGTTTCTGTGCCTCTGCGATTAAAGCCTTCTTCTCATCGATGGACATGCTGCCTGTAACTGCCTGTCTGAGATGGTAGCCATCAAGGGAAGCGAAATGAACCTTCAGACGGTCGAAGGTTTCGGCGACAGCGCCGAGGCACTCATTGACCTGCTCATCGTCTGCAATCCGAAGCGGCACGCCGCTAAGAAATGGCGGCGTGTGGAAGGCTTTGAACTGATCCTTCCAGCGAGCAGTTCTTTCACGAAGTGCTTCCACTGGTTCGTTCTGGAGTTGCTGCTCGAAGCGATTGATCTCGGCCACAAGGGGCTGCAGGCGCTTGATGGTGCGCTGGTTTTTGGAGCCGATGATTTTCTTGATGATCCAGTTGAACATAGCGGAGGAAGTGAGGGGCAGGGAAAAGCTGGCTAACTTGCCTTAAATAACGAGGGGCGCAAGCCGGGGCACAGCGAGGAGAGATTATCGCGGATGGACAGGAACCTTGGTGTCCATGGTGATAGACATCATTTCGGAGGCTGCACGAAGGCTTGAACAATCAGAGGTGAACCTGAAACCACAGACACCCTGCGCAAACGGATAAAGCAGATCAGCCGCCGCAAACCTTGCACGCAGTGCCTTCGGTGGCCTGACATGGGTAACGTCCGTTGAAGTATTTGCACTGCGCATTGTGCCGTATGCCTGCCTTGCTGATACTCCACCCAGGAGTGCCTGCTGGTGGCATGGCAGTGCCAAGCGGGAGAACTGGAG
Organism: Verrucomicrobiota bacterium; assembly: GCA_963204975.1. Classification (GTDB taxonomy): domain Bacteria; phylum Verrucomicrobiota; class Verrucomicrobiia; order Verrucomicrobiales; family Verrucomicrobiaceae; genus JAEUHN01. Next base: position 4,846 of record CAUJJC010000005.1, read on the forward strand.
GGGGGCTGACTTCATGAATGATTTCGCGGGTTATTCGGACAATGACGGTGGAACGCTTGAGCGTCTCGCTGGTGTCTTGAAGATCAAAATTCAATGTTGAGCGCTGAACCGGGATTCGCGGGACGCTATTGATGAAAGGAATGAGTTCCTGTGTGCTGATGCAGAGGCTTAGATTAGTAGGGGTGAGCGATGTCGATGCATTGCTATCAGCAGTTCTCAGGGACAGCGGCTTTGTTGCTGCTTCCGGCTTGCTGACCATGATGCCAATGACATCACCTTTCTCACTTAGTATAACGCCACCCACCGCATTCGGATCAACGCTGGCATCATGCTCAAAGCGGGCTTCGCGTCCATTGTATTTGCTGATGATACCTTTCGTGATCGTGGTGTCACCCAGACCGCGCTTCGAAGAATTCAATGGATAGCTGACTGCGTAAATTGGCTGCCCAAGGGCAATCGGCTTCTTGGGAGCAAGCCTTGACGGCTCAAAGCTTCCTTTGCACGCAATCACAGAAATACCGAGAAGCTCGTCACTGGTGACAACAGTCGCAGGTGAATGATCCGTGCCCAAATCCACATCAATGGAGGTGGCTCCGTTAAGTGCGGCTGATTCCACCAGGAACATCGCTTCCGAAGGGCCTGCCAGAGAGATGGCATAACCGAGAACTCGCTTTTCGTTGATCTCGATTCGCGGTTCGTAAACCACTGGAGTTCTCTTGCCTGTAAGAACCTCGGTCATCGCTTTGGCAGCGGGGTCGAGTGTCAATGCAAAGCTGCGCAATGGCATTGCCGATCCTACTTGAGGATAAAAAGTAATCTGTCCGGCGAAGAACAAAGTCTGCGCGTTCAATCGAGTGCCTTTTTTTGGCAACTCCTTGGATTCACCCACGAGAAGGAACTGTTCACCAGTGAACATGGATGAGCCGTTGCTCAGTTTAACAGCCATTCGGCACAGGCAGCCAACAGGGGTCGTCTGTGTGACTTCGAACGTGGTGGCACCCAGTTTATTACCTTCGCTCACAGCAGTTTGAGCGGACTTGGCGTAGGCTTGATCGTCTGCTGCAAGCAATGCCAGCTTGACTTGAATTGGCTGCCCTTGAGCGGTGCGCAGCCAAAGCTGATCAGATGAAATTTTGACGAAGTCCCCACTGATGGTTCGAGCCCCGTCATAAGAATGCCAATCGCGAGCTTCAGCAACACTGATGCTCGCGAGGGCTATAATCAAGGCAGGGCGCAACCTCATGGTGGCGAGATTAGAAACACTGGGTGGAAGGTCAACCAATTATGCGTTGCGCTCAAAATGTCCGACGACTCAACATCCAAGATCAAACGACTGGCATTGGAGAAATGGATGCTTAGGCTATACAACAAAACAAAAAGGCACGGGGGAAACCCGTGCCTTTAGAAATAAAGCAGAACTTAATGTGCGACTATCGCGAGTAGAGTTCGACTACCAATTGTTCGTTGGCGATCGGATTGATTTCGTCACGAACTGGCACGCGATTAACAGTGCCTTTTTGAGAGTCACGATCTACGCTCATCCAATCGGGGACGACTGCACCTTGAGTCATGTCAAGGAAACGGGCGGCAAGCTGCTGCGAGCGAGGAGCGCCTTTCACTGCGACGACATCACCCGGCTTGCACTGATAGCTGGCAACGTTGACGATATGCCCGTTGACCGTGACGTGACGATGGCTGACCATCTGACGGGAAGCAAAACGTGTGTTGGCGAAGCCCATGCGATAGACCACGTTGTCGAGGCGGAGTTCCAACATCTGCAGAAGGTTCTCGCCCGTCACGCCCTTGCGACGCTGCGCTTCAGCAAAGAAAAGGCGGAACTGCTTTTCCATCATGCCATACTGCATGCGAAGCTTCTGCTTTTCCATGAGGGCAAGGCCATATTCCGATGTCTTGCGACGGGTGTTACGAGCGCCGTGCTGTCCTGGCGGGAAATTACGAAGTTCGAGAGCCTTGGAGGGACCAAAGAGGGGGACGCCGAAGCGACGGGCGATTTTTTCGCGAGGACCTGTGTAACGTGCCATACTGAGTATTAGAAAAAAGTTAGAAAACGATTACACGCGGCGTGCTTTCGGAGGGCGGCAGCCGTTGTGCGGCATAGGAGTCACATCTTTTATGTTCGTCACTTCAACGCCGAGTGCTTGCACGGCACGAACGGCGGACTCGCGACCGGAGCCGGCGCCGCGTAAGCGGACTTCAACTTCACGAAGACCGTGGCCCATCGCTTGACGGCACGCATCTTGGGAAACCACCTGGGCTGCATACGCGGTGCCCTTGCGTGATCCGCGGAAGCCCATCTTGCCGGCGCTCGACCAGCCAAGAATGTTGCCACGCTCATCACTCACGCTGACGATCGTATTGTTGAAGGTAGCAACGACATGGACGATGCCCTTGGTTACGTTCTTCGATCCCTTGGCACGAACGATTTTCGGAGCCTCGGCGGCACCACCTTCCAGACTGAGGAAGACATCGTTGATTGTTTGGGGCTTGGCGGGTTCTACTGCTGGTGCAGCGGGAACAGGAGCGGCTGGTGCTTCCGGTGCGGAAGCAACTGGGGCCACGGGGATTTCAGGGGATTCAGGCGATGCCATATCAGTGATTAAAAAGAAACGCGATTTGCAGATTTATGGCCTTAGACCTTTCCAGCCTTGGCGTTCGGATTGCGCTGCACGCCGACAGTCTTACGAGGACCTTTGCGTGTGCGTGCATTCGTCTTCGTGCGCTGACCACGAACGGGGAGGCCACGGCGATGCCTGATTCCGCGATAGCAGTTAATGGAGGTCAGCCGCTTGAGATGAGATTGCTGCTCGCGACGAAGGTCACCTTCAGTGACGAGTTTCATGGCCTGGATCATCTGAACGATCACAGTGATCTGCTCGTCCGAGAGTTTGCCCGCTCGGATGTTCGGATCGATATTGCAAGCGGTGAGGATTTTTCTACTGAGGGGAAGACCGATGCCATAAACATAAGGCAGCGAGTATTCGATCTTCTTTTCGTTGGGGATATCGATTCCGAGGAGACGAGCCATGATGAGGTTGCTATTGCTTTAGTGACTAAAATTCGACTAACCCTGGCGCTGTTTGTGGCGAGGATTTTTGCAGACGACACGGACAACACCCTTGCGGCGAATGATTCGGCAAGTTTCACAAAGGGGCTTAACAGATGGGCGAACTCTCATGATTATGAAGAAGATATTTCCACAGCCTTTTTTGTCGGCGGCGGGAGGGGAGTCAACTGGAGTGCCATAGATTCTTAACGAGGCAAGATCATTTTCAGACTTTCTTCACATTATTTCACCCTCAGTCTGAATTGCTTCTCAGTTCAGAGACGGCAGTTCGAGATATTAGTTTATGAAAGTGATGGCGTTGAACCTCCATCTTTTCCATCCAAATTATACTTGCCATATAATTAATACCTGTTAAAAATCAGGTATGAGCACGGCAGATTACCGAAATTCACTTCAGCAACACGTTCCGACATGGCGCATGGTTATGCTTTGGTCTGCGCTCACTTGTGGTCCGGTGTTTTCTCAAGGCTATCAGGTTCAAGGACCGTTTCCAGAAGGGGCTGGGGCACCAGCGATCCAGGCCGCACCACGGCAGGCCTACATTCCTCCACCGGCTACTGGAATCGGACAAACGCCTTTCCCCGCTGCTTCGTCATCTGTGACGAATGTGCCCATGACTGCTTATCCTCAGTCAAGCTGGCAAACATCGAGCCCTTACGCGGTCATGCCGGCGCGGCAAATGCCCGCTCAGAGCAAGCCGAAGGCGCAGCCCAGGCAGCAGACACAAATGATCTCCAACGTGGCTCCGATGCCGCCGCAGTATGCGCCGATGACGGGAGGATTTAGCCAGCAGCCGATGCCTTATCCACAGTTTGCCCAGCCGCAACCCAAGTCCCAGGTGGGCGGCGGTTCATCAGTTCGTGGCGAGGTGGAGGCCTTGAAAATGAACGACAAAATTCAGGACTCCAGGTTGGATCGCCTCGAGTCCTCCATCGGATACCATCCAGTGAGGCTCAAGGAACCAAGCCTCCAAACAATGCGGCACAGGGTGGAAATGGGCGAATCATTGTGGTCCATCGCCGATGAGCACGACATGACGGTGGAGGAACTCAAGCGCCTGAACCACCGAACTTCCAATGTGGTCATGCCAGGAGAGTTGCTAACCGTTCCATCGGCTGGCAGCAGTTCGTCGAAAAAGTATCCCGTCGCCGTTGTGAATTCCTCCAGTGGCTCATCGACTCAGACCGTTCACGTTGTGCAACGCGGAGAGGCGCTCAGCCAGATTGCCGCCGCCTACAAGACGTCCACCAGCGCCTTGCAATCGGCCAACAAGATTCGGAATCCTAACCTGATCGCACCAGGGCAAAAGCTGGTGATCCCAGGGCGCTCCGGTGCAGGACGTGTCGTGAAGACTAAGTCCACAACTTCGCAATCCCTGGCGAATGTGGGAGTTCGGTCCACACCGAAGGTCGAAAAGCCCAAGGCCAAATCTTCGTCCGTGGCGATTCGCCCTTCAACTTCGCAGTCGGGAACGATCCAGAATTCCTCGCGAAACGCTCCTCGCAGTGTGGTGAGCTACCGAGTGGAAGGCGGCGACAGCATCGAAGCCGTGGCTCGCAATTTCAACACGACGCCCGGCGAGATTCAGCGCATCAACAAGCTGCCTGCGACGAAGCTCCCAGCCATTGGCGAGGAGATCATCGTTCCGTTGCCCAGTCTGGTTTCTTTGTAGCGTCATCGCGATGCTCTCGCTAGCATCGGCGCGATGAGCGCAGTTTACATCGTTGATGCAAAGAGGACCCCGATTGGCCGGTTCGGTGGTGGATTGAAGAACTTGTCGGCTGTCGATTTAGCCGTGGAAGTATCGCGCTCGATATTGACGGGAGAACTGGCGGAGCATGTTGATCAGATGATCCTGGGGCAGGTGTTGCAAGCGGGATGCGGGATGAACGTGGCGAGGCAGACTGCTCTCAAGGTGGGCATTCCCCAGGCGGTGCCGTCCTTCGTGGTGAACATGGTTTGCGGTTCGGGACTCAAGGCTATCAGCCTCGGGGCACAAGCCATCGCATCAGGCGAGGCTGACCTCGTGGTCGCAGGCGGAACCGAATCCATGAGCCAGGCACCGCATTATCATCGCGATGCTCGGTGGGGGACAAAGCTTGGCAATTCGAGCCTGGAGGATGCCATCTTCGCCGACGGACTAACTGATCCCTTGCTGAAGATTGGCATGGGCGAGACCGCTGAGCGCTTGGCGGATCACTTTTCCATCACGCGAATCGAACAAGATGCCTTCGCAGCGCAAAGCCAGGCACGAGCGGCTGCGGCGCGGGCCGCGTTTCGGCGCGAGATGATTTCGATCACCACGAAGCAAGGAGTGATTGCCGAGGACGAGCATCCGCGCGCTGACACCATGGTCGAGAAGCTGGCTGCCTTAAAGCCCGCATTCCGAACCAATGGCACCGTCACAGCCGGCAATGCATCAGGCATCAATGACGGAGCCGCGCTTGTTTTGCTGGCAAGCGAGGCGGCAGTGAAACGCCACCAGTTGGTGCCGCGTGCTCGCTGGGTGGCATCGGCTGCCCAGGGCTGTGATCCTGCGGAGATGGGCATCGGACCGGTGGGGGCCGTCCGGAAGCTTTTGGCACAGACGGCGACGACGATCTCCGACGTGGATGCCATCGAGATCAATGAAGCCTTCGCCGTGCAGGCGCTGGCTTGTGCGCGCGAGTTGGAAGTGCCGCTGGAGAAACTCAATCCCCGTGGCGGAGCGATTGCGCTGGGGCATCCGGTGGGGGCCAGCGGAGCGCGGGTTTTGGTCACGTTGCTGCACTACCTGGAAGACACCCGTCAGCATCGGGGGATCGCCACCTTGTGCATCGGCGGAGGCATGGGCATTGCCGGGATGATCGAGAGGGTCTGATAGCAGGTGCCGCATTTCGACAGGGATTAACTTTTCGTTGTCGCCAAGCACCCTGCCATGTAGCTAAGGTGATCTTGTTATGGCCTCATTAAACAAAGTTATGTTGATCGGGAACCTCACGCGTGAGCCTGAAGTTCGTTACACGCCAAAGGGCAGCGCCGTTTGCGACCTCGGGATCGCGGTGAACCGCACCTACGTGACCGACTCCAACGAACGAATGCAGGAGACCACCTACGTGGACGTGGTGGTATGGTCGCACCTCGCGGAGCTGGCGGGCAAATACCTCCACAAGGGCCGCGCCGTGTTTATCGAAGGGCGTTTGCAGATGGACACCTGGGAAGACAAGGCCACAGGCCAGAAGCGCAGCAAGATTCGTGTCGTCGCTGACAACCTCCAGTTCCTCGACAGCAAGCGCGAGGGCGCTGGTGGTGGCGAAGAAGGTGGTGGCGGCAGCGGTGGTGGGATGGGAGGCGGCAATCCGGCTCCGCGTCCCGCGTTTCGTCCCAATGTGCGCCCCGCAGGGCCTGCTCCAGCGCGCCAGGAGGGCCAGCATTCGGCGGCTCCCAGCCGTCAGCAGCACGATGATTTCGGCGATGGCCCGATCACCGACGGCATGGACGACGAGATTCCGTTTTGATCACGAGGGCGATTTGATCGACTTCCAGACGCGACCATCGAGAGGTGGTCGCGTTTTTTGTGTCAGCGCTGTAACCTCAAGATGTGAACAACCTGTGAATAAATGCTTGCGGCACAGAGCGGCATTTGCCAGCCTCGCACAGGTTTTGGAAATACAGCCACACAGCAGAATTGCCGGAATCCGGCCCGCCCCCTGCTTTCTTTCAGCAAGGGCGAACCCTTCGCCGTCTGTGTCATAGAACACAGCAAGCCCACCACCATGGACCGAGACACCTTTTCATCCCTGCCACTTCACCCCCAGATCGGAAACTCCGTGATTTCTTCCGCCAACGATAAGCCAGAGCTGCCAGCGACCGCGCGTCGTCCGAAAGCCAAGTCCAAGCCCAGCTTCAACCCGAACGTCAAGACCTTCGTCCTGGACACCAACGTCCTCCTTCACGATCCCGGATGCCTCAATCGCTTCGGCGACAACCACGTCTGCATTCCCGTGGACGTTCTTAGCGAACTGGATCGCTTCAAGTCCGAGCCCAGCGACCGTGGGGCAAACGCTCGCGAGGTCCATCGCACGCTCACTCAGGTTTTCAGCCAGCCCGACGCCAAGATCACCGAAGGCGTCGCCACCCAGGGCGGGGGAACCGTTCGTCTCGTCATTTATGATCCCTCGGAGGCGAAGGGACCGCAGTTGGAGCATTTCCAGCGAGTGTTCCCAGGGGTGGAAAAGATGGATCACCGCATCCTCGCCTGCGCCCTCTACCTCCAGCAGCAGCAGAAAGGCAGCACCGTCAAGCTCGTCACCAAGGACCTCAACATGCAGCTCAAGGCCCGTGCAGTGGGCATTGCGTGTGAGGACTACCTCAATGACAAGGTGGAGGCCCGCGAGGTCTCGAACTTCGAGGTGGCGATCATTGATGTTTCGCCGCAGGAGCTTCAGCGGTTTGGCAGTTCCGGCATGATTGAGCTGGAGCCCGAGCGTCGCACCGGACTCGTCGTCAATGAATACGTCCTGCTCTCCGCAGGTCCGAAACAGCGCCTGCCAGCCCGCGTTCTTCTGGATGGTTCGTTTGCTCGATTGAGGGTGCCAGACAGCATCCGCATCGGTCATGGTCGTGCGATTCATTCGATGAACCTCGGCCAGGCCTGCCTGATGGATGCACTCATGAATCCTGAGATCACGCTCATCACAGCCTACGGTCAGGCGGGCACGGGCAAAACCTTGCTCAGCGTTGCCGCCGGACTTCACCAGGTCATGGCCGGAGCCTACTCGGGACTCACGATCAGCCGTCCCATCGTTGCGATGGGCAATGGCGTCGGTTTCCTCCCGGGCTCCTTGCAGGACAAGATGCGTCCCTGGCTCCAGCCGATCTACGATGCGCTTGACCTTCTCATGCGCCCCGTCGTGGACAACAAGGCGGCCAAGAAAAAGGCCCGAAAGCCGCCCACACCAGCCTCGGGGCAGCCAGCCACGCCTTACGATCATCTGATTCAGGACGGCACACTCGAGATCGAGGCGCTCTGCTACATTCGTGGTCGAAGCATCCCTGATCGGTTCTTCATCCTTGATGAATCGCAGCAGCTCACACCTCTGGAAGTGAAGACCGTAGTCACTCGCATTTCGCGCGGCAGCAAGCTCGTCCTCATCGGCGACCCTGCGCAGATCGACAACCCCTACGTGGACAGCCGCAGCAATGGCCTCGTCTATGCGCGGCAGAAGATGCGCGGGCAGCCTTTCGCGGCGCACATTCCGTTGGTTAAAGGCGAGCGCAGCGCGCTGGCCGAAGCAGCGGCGAAGTTGATGTAAGCTCGTGTCCTCATCCTGGCGGCGCGCGTAGGCATACCGATGCCGATCCACACGCTGCATACCAAACAAACCATCCGCGCCACCCGAGAGCAGGCCTGGGAATTCTTTTCCAATCCGCGCAATTTAGCGCGCATCACGCCGCCGGGCATGGGCTTCGACATCGTCACGCCGGACTTGCCTGCGCGCATCTATGCCGGACTCATGATCGAGTATAGGGTGCGTCCGCTGCTGGGGATTCCGATGACGTGGCTCACCGAGATCTCCCGCGTGAGCGATGGAGAATACTTCGTTGATGAACAACGCGTGGGACCCTACGCCATCTGGCATCACGAGCACTGGTTCCGCGAGGTCGGCGATGGCCGGGTCGAAATGGAGGACCGCGTCACCTACGTGCTCCCGTTTCAGCCCTTCGGTGACCTCGTGCATCCCTTTCTCGTGAAGCCTCAACTCGATCGCATCTTCGCCCATCGCGAGAAGGCCGTGAGGGAGTTGTTTCCCGGTTGAACCCGTCCTAAGTCCCCGCTGTGCCCGCCCTCGAAGTCCTCCAGCTTTCCAAGCACTACGCCGATGCCGTGGTGCTTCGCGATGTGTCTTTTACGATGAGTGTTGGCGAGCGAGTGGCCTTGCTGGGACCGTCGGGCAGCGGGAAAACCACCTTGCTCAATTGCATCGGCGGTGTGGACAAAGCGGACTCTGGGCGAGTGTTGATCGATGGCGAGGAACTCACTGCCCTGGACTCCGACGGACTCGCCCGCCTGCGTCGTCAGCGCATTGGCACCGTGTTTCAGTTCTTCCATCTGATTCCCACCCTCACTGCGGCAGAGAATGTCGAGCTGCCCTTGCAACTCCTCGGAGTGCCGCTCGTCGAGCGCGAGCAACGAGTGCGCGAGCTGTTGCTACGCGTGGGCGTGCAGCATCGCGCTCATGCCTTGCCCTCCGAACTTTCGGGTGGCGAGATGCAGCGCGTCGCCATTGCCCGCGCCGTGGTGCATCGTCCTGCCTTGATCCTGGCCGATGAACCGACAGGCAATCTCGACTCCCACACCGGCGAGGTGGTGCTCGACTTGCTGGCGGAAGTGGTGCGCGAATCACGGGCCGCAATGCTCATGGTCACACATAGCGAAGAGGCGGCGCGGCGTTGTGATCGGGTCCTGCGCATGAAGGACGGAGCGCTCATCGTCACGTGATGAACGAGGTCCTGCTCATCCTGCGACGCTGTGCCCTGCGCCACTGGCGGCTGGCCTTCAAGCAGCAGGCCGTGCTCGTGTTCATCCTCGCGCTCGGCACTGGCGTTTATCTCGCCATGCGGCTAGCGAATCGTGCAGCGCTCGCGGGCTTTGATCGCTTCACCGATGGCATCACGCGCCAGGCTGATTGGACCGTGCAGGGCAAGGCGGGATCGCTCTCGATGGACGATCTGCGCGCCATGCGGCAGGCCCTCGGAGCACGTCCGGTGCATCTCGTTCCATTGGTCGAATCAACCGTGAGTCCAGCGCTCGATGAGAGCACCCGGACCATCGGATCACGCCCTACCTGGCGGCTCGTGGGCATGGACTTCATCGGCCTGCTCAACCTTCGCAACGAAGCCCCCGCAGGCATTGATCCCCGACCTGCCACACTGCAAGGCGTGCTCGTGACCGAGGGCTTTGCTACTCAAGAAAAGGTGAAGGTCGGCGAGCGCTTGCGAGTGGTCGTCAATGAGCGTGTGGAGTCGCTCACCGTCGCAGCTCTGCTGCCTCGGATGCCCGATCTGCCAGCCCCGCCGGACCATTTGCTGGTGATGGATTTGCCCGATGCTCAACGGCTTCTGGGCAAGGCCGACCGCGTGGACAAAGTGGAAGTCCTCGTGCAACGCGGTCCCGCTTTTCCTGATCTTCGCGACGAGGCGGGCGACTTGCTGCGCAAAGCGGGAGGTGATCGTTGGCTCGTGTTGGATCGCGAGAACAAGCGAGCGCTCGCAGGCACGATGACCGAAGCGTTTCGACTCAACCTAACCATCCTTTCGCTGCTCGCCTTGTTCGTGGGCGGCTACCTCATCTTCCAGGCACTGGATGGCGTGGTGCTGCGTCGCCGGGCCGAGATCGGCATCCTAAAGTCGATGGGGCTCCGAGACCGCACCGTGCAGCAGGCCTTCCTGGTGGAAGCTGCCTTGCTAGGGCTCGTAGGTGGAGTATTGGGTGTAGGGCTTGGTTGGGCTGGTGCCCAGGGTGCCGTGGTGGCGGTGACGCAAACCATGACCGCCTTGTATGGTGCGACGAATGCAAGCCACGCCTCGCTCCAGGCAGGCGAAGTGGCCCTCAGTCTCGGCATTGCGATCATCACGAGCATCATCGCCGCATGGTGGCCTGCACGCGTGGCAGCCCAGACGCCACCCGCGCAAATGATGAGCAGGCACGCTGCGCCGTTCTCTGGTCATCGTTATCAGAAGGTGGAATGGCTTGGGCTTGCCCTGTTGATCGCGGCTTTGGGTCTGGCTCAAGGCGGTGCATGGCGGTGGTCCGATGGCGCTCGATGGCCGATCACAGGCTATGCGGCAGCGCTCGCGTGGCTGCTCGGAGCTGGCTTGGTGGCGGGTCCCGTGCTGCGCTGGCTCACGCGTTTGGTGCCGGGGCAGGGGAGTTCATCGGCGGTGCAAAGACTCGCCTTGTCCCACTTGCGACGCCCCTCAGTGAGGCATCGTTTTGCCGTGGCAGCTTTGGCCAGCGCGGTGGCGATGACGGCAGGGATGGCCGTGATGGTGGCGAGCTTTGACCACACGATGCGGAGCTGGATCGAGCGCTCGATGAAGGCCGATATCTACGTCTCCAGTGCCGGAGCGCAGAGTGCTTCATCCATGCACTACATCAGTGCGGAGTCGGTGAACACCTTGGCTCGTGATGCTGATGTAGCCGAGCATGCAGCCTTGCTGGCCACGAAAGTCGCGATGTCTGGAGGCGATGCGTGGGTGATGGGAACCAGTCCTGCCTTCACGCAGAAACATCATCTCTACGCCTGGGTGGTGGAACCGCATCTCGACTGGTGGAAGGCGGAGTCCGCAGCTTTGGTGAACGAGAGCTTCAGTGAACGCTTCGCTCTGCGTGCAGGCGACTCGATTGAGGTCCCTACGATGACTGGCCATCAGCGCGTTCGCATCGCTGGCATCTATGCGGACTACGGCAACGAGCGTGGCTCCATCACCATCACGCAGGAACGTTTTCGTGATTGGTTCGGCATCTCCGATGCATGGCGGCTCGCCTTGATGTTGAAGCCGGGAGCGGATGCAGAGTCAGTGCGCGCACGAATGCAGCAGGCTCATCCAGGGCTGTCGATTTTCACGCAGACGCATCTGCGCAGCGAAGCCCTGCGCATTTTCCGGCAGACCTTCTCGGTCACGTATGCGCTGGAGATCATCGGCGTGGTCGTCGCTGTGGCGGGCCTGGGGCTGGCACTCGCGAGCCTCCTGCTCGAGCGCCGCGCGGAACTCCACACCTTGCGGTCACTGGGCATGACCAGTCGCGAGATGGCACAAACCGGTGCACTGGAGGGGATCGGCGTTGCAAGCGTCGGCACTGCGGTCGGCTTGCTCGCTGGGCTCTGGCTAGGCTGGTTGCTCATCTATCGAATCAACAAGCAATGCTTCGGCTGGACGCTCGCCTTCCACCTTCCCAGCGGACAGTTGCTCGCCTTGGGCACGGCCGTGGTGAGCGTGGGAGTGATCGTCGCAGCGATGGTTTCACGGAGGATCGTTCGCGCATGAAGAGGCTCATCATGTTCGCGTTGCTGTGGATCGCTTCGGGTGGCGTGGCGCAGGATTTTGCCAAGGCGATTCCGGGACGCCAATTCGAGTTCCCGCGTGATCATGGCAGCCATCCTGAGGTCCGCACGGAGTGGTGGTATGTGACGGGACACCTCGATTCCGCTGGTGGACAACGCTTTGGGTTTCAGGCGACGTTCTTCCGGCAGGCGCAGAGGAATGGCGATGCTATCGAGCATCTCCACCTCGCCCACGCGGCGCTGCTGGATGCGAAGACGGGAGCCTTCATCCATGAAGAGAAACTCAATCGCGAAGGCTGGGATGCGAGCGCTGCGGTGAATGGGCTCGACGTTCGCAATAGTCAGTGGTCGCTGCGCATGTTGCCTGACAGCGAGCAGATGAAGCTCGTCTTCACCGTCAAAGCCGATGCACTGATCGAACTCGATCTCACACCCACGCAGTCGCATGTGATCTTCGGCAAAGACGGGGTCTCGCGAAAAGGCGCATCGCCCGACGCCGCCAGCCACTACATCACCTTTCCTCGACTGAAGGCGGTAGGCAGCGTGAGGGTCGGCGCTGACCGGCATGAGGTCACAGGCGAAGCCTGGATGGATCATGAGTTTAGCAGCAGCCAGTTGGATGAAGGGCAGGTGGGTTGGGATTGGGCGGCCATCCAGTTGCACGATGGTCGATCCATCATGGTCTATCGAATGCGACGCGAGGATGGTTCCACCGATGCAGCCTCCACCTTGGTGATTGTCGGCAAGGACGGCGCACTCGATCAACGATCACGCGATGACTTCCAATGGGAACCCTTGGGTGCATGGATGAGCCCGCGCACTCAGGCGAGCTATCCGATTCGCGCTCGCATCAGCTCTCGCGGTGAGACCTTTGAATTGCGTCCGCTGGCACTCGATCAGGAGCAAGGCGGCAGTCTCACGGGCTTGCCCTATTGGGAAGGTGCATGCGATGTGCTCGATGCGGATGGCAAGGTCATCGGACGAGCTTTTCTCGAACTGGCAGGCTATGCCGGAGACTTGCGTCGGCACTTGCGATGAGCACAGCTCAGGCAAAACTCTGGCTTTCCTTGCCTCATGATTGCGCCATGCTGTGCCGCCGTGGTTGATCGTATTTACACACTGAATTCTCTGCGCTCGTGGGTGGCGGGTGCGCTTGTCCTGGTGCTGGCCGCTTCATCGCCTGTCTGGGCGAAGGGGAAGAAGACATCGCAAGACGATACCGAGACAAAGCCCGAGGAAGAAGGCGCTGCGAAGATCGTGGAGCAGGTGAAGCCTTCGCTCGTGAAGGTCACTCAGATGGGGCGTGATGGAGTGGAAGGCGTGGGCTCTGGCTTTGTGATCAGCAAGGATGGATTGATCGCGACGAACATGCACGTCGTGGGGCAGGGGCGGCGATTGCAGGTGGAGATGAGCGATGGACAGACGCACGAAGTGCAGGCGGTTCATGCCTCGGACTATCACCTCGATCTGGCCATCTTGCGTGTGCAGGCGACGGACCTTAAACCCTTGGTGCTCGGAGACTCAGAGGCGGTGCAGCAGGGCGAGCCCATCGTCGGCATGGGCAACCCTGCGGGACTCACCTTCAGCGTCGTGCAAGGCGTGGTGTCGGCCATTCGCGAGGTGGAAAAGCAACCCATGATCCAGGTGGCCATGCCCATCGAGCGTGGCAACAGCGGCGGTCCCCTGCTGGATCGGAAAGGCCGCGTGCTGGGCATTCTCACACTCAAGTCGTTGCGCACAGAGAATCTCGGATTCGCCACGCCAGTGAACAATCTGAAGAAGCTCATGGAGAAGCCGAACACGGTGCCGATGGAGCGCTGGCTGACGATGGGTGTGCTGGATGCCCGCCTTTGGAAGACCATCATGGGCGCGAAGTGGACGCAGCGCGCAGGCGTGATCAAAGGCGAACTGCCAGGCGATGGGTTTGGTGGCCGCACTTTGTGCATCTCGCAGCTTGAGGAGCCCACCGTGCCCTACGAGGTCGTGGTCGATGTGCGCCTGGATGACGAGGCCGGTGCGGCGGGGCTGATGTTTTGCAGCGACGGCGGCAATCGCCATTACGGCTTCTATCCCACGGATAGAAAGCTCCGCATGACGCGATTCGAGGGGCCTGATGTGTTCTCGTGGACGCCCTTTCAGACGGTGGAGAGCGAGGCCTATCGTCCCGGTGATTGGAACCGTTTGCGTGTTCGCGTCGAGGCGGATCGCATCATTGGCTACGTGAATGGCGTGAAGGCCATCGAGCAGGAGGATGAGGCCTTTCGCGATGGCAAGGTGGGCTTGTGCAAATTCCGCAACACCCAGGCTGAGTTCAAAGGCTTCCGTGTGGGCAGTGATCTCCGTGACAAGCCCGTGGCCGAGGACGTGGCGGAGCGCGTGGGCAAGACGCTGGATGAATTCCTCACCAAGGCATCCGCCAAAGGCGAAACACTGGACAAACTGCATGATGAGAACGCCGCCGGACGCCGCGCGCTCAGCGAGCGGGTGAAGGAGATGGAGACGCGCGCCGCCAATCTGCGGCAGCAGGCAGCCTCGCTACGCAAGCTGAGCACCGAACTGCATCAGCGCACCATCGCCGCCGATCTGGGTGCTTTGTTGAAGAAACCCGATGACGAAGTGAACCTGCTCCAGGCCGCTCTCATGATCGCACGCCACGACAATCCCGACGTGGACATCAATACTTATCGCCGCCTCATGGATCGCATGGCCGAGGAACTGCGCGATGATCCCGCCATCAAGAAAGGCGGACGCGATGCGGCCCAGCGCATTAGTGATTTCCTCTTCCGCGAGAATGGCTTTCACGGCAGCCACTACGACTACGAAAACAACGCCAACAGCTACCTCAACGAAGTGCTGGAGAACCGCGAGGGCCTGCCCATCACGCTCTCGGTGGTCTTCCTCGAACTCGCCTCCCGGCTCAAGGTGCAGGGCGTGGCAGGCATTGGTTTTCCCATGAAATTCATGGTCGGTTGGCGCAGCTCCGATGATGACAAGTGGAGCCTCATTGATGTGTTCGATGGTGGCAAGTGGCTCACGGTGGAGCAGGCACTCGAGAATCTCGAAGAGAATTACGATGCCTCTCAATTCGATTCCGATCTGCTCGAGCCAGCGACCAAAAAGATGATCGTCGAGCGCATGATTCGGAACCTCATCGGTCAGTCCCAGGGCAATGAGATGATGCCTCCGCCCGCAGCCCGTCCCTACCTCAGCCTGCTGCTCGCGATTGATCCCGAAGACTCTTCCTCCCGCTTCAGTCGCGCCGCAGCCTTCTCCGCTGAAGGCGATCATGCCTCGGCTCGCGAGGACTTGAAGTTCATCCTCGATAACCCGCCGCCGTCCATGGACGATGAGCAACTGCGCCAGCTCCGCGAAATGTATGATCGCCTGGGCCGGAGGTGATTCCCCAGGGCTTTGGTATGCCTCGCGTGACTTGCCTTTCGTCGCGTCGCGACGGAAATGAAAATGTCATGCGTGGCAGTATTATTGACATGGCTCTTGCGCCATTCTGATCGCTTGCGGTGAACCATCTGGATTCACAGATCATGATGCGCGAAAGTCTCCGCCGTGCGCTCAAAGGTGTTTGTTCCCATCGCCATCCGTGCGAGGAGAGGGACGCCTCGTCCCCTGCTTAACTCATCATCATCTTTTATGAAGTCGTTCACCTTGTCCTCTGCTCTGCTGGTTCTCTTGGTCTCAGGTTGCCAAACGGCTTCCAAAAAAGAAATGGCCACACCGCCCGAGGAGTCTTCGGCGTCGCCTTCGAGCCCGACTACCAGTTCAGCCGCAGTGACCACCGCCAGCGGCTTGAAGTATCGCGTGATGACCTCAGGTCCCGCCACCGGGCAGTCGCCCACGCTCAGTGACACCGTTGTGGTGCATTACCACGGCATACTGACGGATGGCACCGTCTTCGATAGTTCCTACCAGCGCGGCGAGCCTGCGACCTTCGGCGTTGGCCAGGTGATTGCCGGCTGGACCGAGGCCCTTCAACTCATGAAGCCAGGGGACAAGTGGCTGCTCCACATTCCAGCCCCGCTCGCCTATGGCAGCCGCGCGGTCGGCAGCAAGATCCCGCCCAACAGTGACCTCATCTTCCAGGTGGAGCTGCTGCAAGTGATGGGCGGAAGCTAACCCGCCTGCGTCATGGAGCCTCGGCTCTTCGTTTGACATTCCCATCCCCGCACCAACTATCCCCGCCCCATGCCCAAGACCGCCCTTACCAAAGACGAAGTCAAAGAGATGCTCAACCTCGTTGCTGACCGCATCATTGAAAACGAACCCATGCTCTCCGAAGCCGACCGCAATCTCGGCGATGGTGATCACGGCCTCGGCATGAAGCGCGGGATGGAAGCGGTGAAGGAGAAACTCGCCGCCGGAGTGGACTCCGTCGAGAAAGCCTTTGCCAATACCGGCATGGCCATGATGAGCAGCATGGGCGGCGCGAGCGGAGCCATCTTCGGCACGCTCTGGCGCAATGGTGGCAAGGCACTGGCCGGACGTGAGGCATTCGATGCCCAGGGGCTGGCAGATTTGATCAAGGCAGGTCTCGAAGGCGTCATGGCCCGCGGCGGTGCCAAGCCCGGCGACAAGACCATGATCGATGCCCTGCATCCCGCGATGCTCAAGGCCCAGGAAGTGACGGCTCTCCCTCTCCATGAAGCCATCACCGCCGTGGCCCAGGCCGCCAGCGATGGTCGCGATGCCAGCAAGGCCATGATCGCCACCATGGGACGTGCGAAGACACTCGGCGAAGGCTCCATCGGTTTCCCCGACGCAGGTGCCTGCTCCGTGGCGGTCATCTTCGACGCCATGCGCGACTACGTCTGCGCGTAACGCATCACGAATCTCAGCGCCCCAAGAAAAGCGCGGACGGTGTTGCCCGAAGGGAACGAAAAGCAACATCACCTGGCCCAGGCGCTTGATGAAATTGCGCATTTGCATGTTCAGGCTCGCGATGGCGCTGGTCGTGCAGATGATTTTCCTCATGACCGCTGGATAAACAGAAAAGCGGATGATCCGCTCCTATGCTCGTCGTCAGATCGCGGCGATGCTGGGGATATTTCTTGCCCGATTCTCCGGCTTCTTCGCCCCTTGCTGGCACAGTAGGTGTAGCTGTGACGAATGAGGTGCATGATGCAGGTCTGCACATGCGCTTTGGGGAACACGGTGGTGATGGCTTCGGGGAAGCCTTTGAGCCCATCGACGACGGCGATGAGCACACCACGACGCATCGGAGTCTCACGTTGGGTCCTTGGTTGATGGTTTTCCTCACAGGATCGCCATGCTTCAACGCAAGGTAAGCACGACATTGCCTCACTTTGGCATTGCCTTTGTCTCAATACCTCCCGATAAAAACACACGATGAAAAAATGGTATCTCCTGGGTCTCCTTGTTGTTGTGCTTCTCTGGCTCGCTGGTGCTTTCATCATTTTGCCAGCCACAGAGAAAGCTCTCACCACCGCTGCCACCACAGCTCTCGCTGATCCCGTGCATCGAATGGCCTTCGAGGCGGTGAAGGTGAAATTCTCCGGCCAGGAGGCCGTGCTCACGGGCGAGGTCGCCAGCCAGGCGGATCGCAAGGCTGCCGAGGCTCTCATTACCAACGATGTGCGTTCAGGCTCCGGCTTTAATCCAGTGATCTCGGTCCGCAATGCCATCGTTGTCTCCGATGAGTATGCGATGAAGCATCCCAAGCCCTGGCTCATGGTCATGCTCACGCCATCCGGTGCCAGCCTCAGTGGTGTGCTGCCGAAAGCTGAAGACCGTGAAGCTGCCGAGAAGGCTCTCACTATGGCGCTCGGGTCAGCCGCAACAAAGCTGACGAATCAAATCAAGTCTGCTCCCGAACTCAGCAGCATCCGCCCCGCACTCGACCTTCCAGCTACGCTGGCCTCACGGGACGTCGCCGATCTCGCCACCCGTGCCAAGAGTGACGCCCGGCTGCAAAGCGCCATCGCCATCTCCGCCTGCGATGGGCGCTGGACCTTGCTCCCCGCTGAGACGGGCATCGCTGAGATCGCTACCGCACTCGGCAATGCCCAGCCTGATCTGAACCTCGTCTCCGCTGCCTACGCTCCTCTGGAGGCTCTGAAGGTGGATCTCGCCGAGAAGGAACGCCTAGCCCTCCTGCCCGCTCCATCACTTGGATTTGCGATCACCGGCCAGACAATTCGCATCACTGGCACGCTCGCCGATCAGGCTGCTCGCGATGCTTTGCTCAAGGCCGTTGCAGCCAAGTATCCAGGACTCCGCCCCGAAGATCTCACCGCCCTCTCGCCCACGGTGAAACCCGGGGGCGACTGGACCCAGGCCCTGGCCAATGCACCCAAACCTGGCGACTCGCCCGTGATCTTCGGCCTTGGCTCGCCCGATGCCAAGCCCGTGGTCTGGGATGGCAGGGCGACTGCTGATGCCTTCGCCCAGGTTCTCGCCTCTGCCGGAGCCGCCGCTGTGCCATCGCAGCCTCTGTTCAGTGCTCTCGACTTGTTCAACAAGCAGAAAGCCGATGCCACAGCAGCAGCCGCGAAGGCCAAAGCCGACGCCGATTCGAAGGCCAAAGCCGACGCCGATTCGAAGGCCAAGGCGGAGGCCGATGCCAAGGCCAAAGCGATGAGTGCTCCCACGCCGTCCGCAGCACCGCCATCTGCTGCTACACGCACGCCCGGCTACGTTGGCTACGCACTCGCAGGCAATGCCGTCCGTCTCTTTGGAATCGTCGGCAGCGAGGTGCAGAAGACCGATCTGCTGAAGTCCGCAGCACTCGCCTTCCCTGGGCTTCAGCTCGACAGCAACGGTCTGCGCATTGATGCCAACCGCGCGGCTCCGGGCATCACCTTTCCCTCAGGTTTGGATTTGAAAACGCCGACCATTGGCTTCCTCAATGCCAGCGCCGCTCCCACCACGTTCAAGGCGGACGCCTTCGATTCTGAAATCGTCAAGGCTCTCCCCACCGCAGGTTTTCAAGAGTCCGATCTCGCCACAGCACTCGTCGGCTTTCGCTCCGAGTTGGTCAAAACAGGTTCCCTGAAACTCGACGACCCCTTCCTCAGCCTCGCCAGCGATGGCAAGACGCTCACCGTCGTGGGCGAGATCGCCGATGCCGCAGCCCGCCAGGCTTTCCTTGATGGACTCAAAGTCAGCGCCACCGGCTTAACAATCGACGACAGTCAATTCACCGTCTCGCCTCTCGTTACGAAAGGCGGGGACCTCGCCACCACGCTGAAGTCCCTGCCGAAATTCGAGCCCGGCAAACCCCAGATCGTCAGTGCCCGCCCTGGCCAGACCGCCCGTGCTGGCGTCGTCCATGGCATCTACTTCGGCACTGGCTCTGATCGGTCAAAGGATCAGGAGCGCGCGCTCTTCCAGGTCCGTCGGCTATTGGCCATCAATCCCGCAGCCAAGTTCGAGATCGTCGGCCACACAGACAACGTCGGTAAGCCCGAGGCCAACACCAAGCTCAGCCAGGACCGCGCGCAGAAGTTCACTGACTATCTTCAAGCCGCTGGCATCCCTGCTGCCCAGCTCAGCACTCGCGGTGCCGGACCTAACGAGCCGATTGCCGACAACTCCACCGATTCAGGCCGTGCCCTGAACCGCCGCGTGGACGTGCTTTTGAAATAATCTCTCCCCCTCACCCCAACTCAACACCTCGCATCATCATGGAAGGCAATACCTGGTTCCTCATCAAGCTCTTCGGCCTGCTCAGTCTCACCGCAGTCCTGTTCTCTTTGTTCGGCTGGTGGCTCCGCTGCAAGCTCGGCAAATGCGGCGCAACCAAAGCTGAACTCGACGCCGCCACCGCTCGCACAAGCCTGCTGGAAGGCCGGCTCTCGAAAGCGGAGTCCGATGCCAAGTCCAGCGCTGCCGCGCTCGCCAGCCTCAAGGAAAGCGCCATTGACCGCAAAGCCGCCGCCGCCGAACTCGCAGCCATCCAGCAGTCCCTCAATGCCGAGAAAGAACTGAATGGTAGCCTCAGCACCCAGCTCAAGAAAGCACGCGAAGCCACCATCGCTGCCGAGGCCAAGATCAATGAGGCAGGCAAGTCCGTGCAGGCTCGCGCCTTCGACCTTGAGAACCAGCTCTCCAAGGCTCGTGAGGAAGCCAGTCGCGCCCAGCAGGCCGCCGAAGAGGCCAGAGCAGCACTCGCAGAGCACAAGGCCTCCAACAGCTCCGGCACCGAGGAACTCAAGAATCTCGAGAACCAGATACTTGGCTTCCGCGCTCAGGCGAACAAGGCACGTCAGACAACTGAGGAGGCCCAGGCCGCACGCGATACCGCCATCGCCGACCTTGCGATTGCTCGCGACAACGTCACCCGTCTCACCACCGAACTCTCCGAAGCAAAAGCCAAGGCCGGCGTTCCTCATGATCCAAACGCCCCGTCCGAAGACCAGCTCAAGGTGCTGCGCGGTGCCATCGCTCGCGCCCAGCAGGAGCGCGAGGCTGCCGTCGCCGCCCACCGTGCCGATGTAGCAGATCTCCGCCAGCAACTTGCCGCCGCGACCTCCGCAGCTCCAGTGGTGGCCAGCCTTGCTCCTGCAAATGACGAATCCGCAGCGGCTCTCCAGTCCGCCAAGGACGCTGAAGCCGCCGCCCAAGCTCGTGCCACCGAACTCGGGGCACGCGTGCAAACCCTCGAGAGCGAACTCGCTTCAATCAAGGCAAGCACCAACGAAACGACCGCAGCAGCACCGCTCGCTGAGAAGCTCACCGAACTCCAGTCCGAGCGCGACTCACTCAATGCGCAGCTCTCGCTTTTGAAGACGAACCTCGAAGACAGCGTGGCCTATCGCACGGGCGAGAAACCTGCCGATGACCTCAAAGAAATCAAAGGCGTCGCCGAAGTTCTCAACGCTAAGCTCAATGCTTACGGCGTCTTCACCTACCGCCAAATCGTCGCGTGGACCCCCGAGGAAGTCGATGCCTTCGGTGCTCTCATCTCCTTCAAGGACCGCATCCGCCGCGAGGACTGGCAAGGTCAATGCCGCGAATTCCACAAAGCCAAGTATGGCGAGGAACTCCCGCCTTCCCCCGGCACACCATCATAGTGCTAGTGCTTGAGGTGGATGTAATGACGACACGATGAATCAGACTTTGTGCGGCGTATGAATGATTCCTCGGTCCATCCACCTCATGAAAACATCTTTCGTCTTTCTCGTCCTCATTTCCACGCTTCACGCCACCGAACCTCCATCCTGCGAATGGGTTTTCAGCGGGGGCGGCAGCGGGCACGACAAGACGCGGGCGGTGACGACGGATCATGCGGGGAATGTGTTTCTGGCCTCTGAGTGCGTGGGGGATGCGATGTTTGGCGATCAGCAGCACAAAACCGCCGGTGAGATGGACATGTGCCTGACGAAGCTCGATGCTACAGGCAAGCCGCTCTGGGTGAGCGGCTTCGGCGGCAGCAAAACGGATCGTGCGTATGGTGTGATCACGGATGCGGCGGGGAATGCGTATGTCACCGGACACTTCGAAAGCACGGACGCGATGGCGAATGGCGAGAAGGTGCCGAATGCGGGCAACTTCGATGCCTTCACCGCGAAGTTCTCCCCTGATGGCAAGCTGCTGTGGGTGCGCGTGAAGGGCGGCGAGGGCTCCGATTACGGACACGGCATCGCCATCGACTCGAAGGGGCATGTCGTCATTACGGGTGCGATCGGCGGACAGTTTTTCTGCACGAAGTATGACGCGGAAGGCCGCGAGATCTGGCATCGCACGCCTTCCGGCAAGGTTTCAGGCAGCGGGCACGGCATCGCGATTGATGGGAAGGACCACATCTACATTGGCGGCAGCGCGTCGGGCGCAGGAGCCTTTGGCAAAGTCGCCATCGAATCCAAAACGAGTGCTGCGCTCATGCTGAAACTCACGCCCGAAGGCGAGGGTGAATGGGTGAACCTCATACCGGGCACCACGAGCGCCATTTACCACGAGATCGCGTGCGACTCGCAGGGACGCGTCTGGGGCGCAGGCATGTTCAAGGGCAGCGTGAGTGTGGCAGGCCAGACGTTTCAAGGCGGCACCGAAAAAGATTACGATGGACTCATCGTGCATCTCGATGCTGCAGGCCAGGTGCAGTGGGCGAAACACATGCACGGCCCGGGCACCGATTACTGCCTCGGCGTGGTCACCGATGATCGTGGCACGGCCTTTGTGTGCGGCGATTTCAATCAAGACACCGTGATCGCCGGTCACGCCCTCACCACCCGCGGCAGTGGCGACATCTTCCTCGCGGCGTTCGATGTCAAAGGCGGCCTCCTCTGGGTGCAACAGGCTGGTGGCAAGCAAAACGACAGCGCCTACCCCATCACCTTCCGCGCTCCCGATGAACTCATCATCGCCGGAGCCCTCTCCACCCCTGCCACCTTTGGCACTCATGAAGTGACCAAATCAGGTTCGAGTGATTTGTATGCCGCCAAGTGGAAGCTGAAACCCCTCCAATGATCATGATGAAGCCTCTCTTTGTTTTCCTGCTCGTGCTGACCGCCCTCGTCTCCGCCGAGCCGAAATATGATCCCGCGAAGCTGCCGAAGGGACACGACTACTTTGAGCTGCGCGATGGATTGGCGAACTGTCAGCGCAAGTTCACGCAGGAGAAAACCGGTCGCGTCATTTTCTTCGGTGGCTCGATCACGGCGGGCGGTGCGTGGCGTCAGCACACCTGCGATTACCTCACAAAGAAGTTCCCGGACACGAAGTTCGAGTTCAGCTTCGAAGGCACCGGCTGCGGCCTTTTCATCGCCTCCGGCCCCGATGCCGGCCAGATCGAGTTCAGCGTGGATGGCGCTCCACCTCGCACGCTCGACACGCTGACACACTGACACACTGACACACTGACACACTGGAGCAGCGGCCTGCACCTTCCATGGGCCTTGATCCTCGACGACCAGCTCAAACCCGGCCCGCACACCGCGAGAGTCCGCCTCGTCGCCTCGAAGACCTCCTCCAAGACCGCGCTGCGGGTGTTTCATTTGCTGCTGAACTAAGATCGAAACTTTTTCCGGCAAATGAGCGCATGGCTGGCGACGACTAGATTGTAAGCCACCCTCGGACCCGTGCATCGCAAGGCCTTAGAGAGCTACCTCGACGAACCGCCTGACGCGAAACCGAAAGCACCTTCACCCCGCTTGATTTCAAAGACTTCACCGCGCTGCGGAGAATCCCTTGAGCCATGCGAGCGATGGCAAACCGGTGGGGTTGGAGACGGGGGCGGTGGCGAGGTGATGGACGATTCGTCCAGTGCGGCTTCGGCGGCTACATCGACTGGTGAATCCGCATGAGTTGATGAGGCAGTTCAATTTCGAAACGGGCAATCCGTCGATGATTCGCCACCTGCTCCTGGCTAGGTTCGCCTTCGGCGACTGTCTTTATTTCTTCGGCAATGACTTGGACAAATGAGCCGCGATGTCTTTGAGAATGTCATCGGCGCTCCGCTTGTTCGGCGTGTTCTGTTCAGTCGTCGCCCAAGGACGGCCCGGATGAATGGTATCCCACGGCGAGCGCTCATTTTTGCGTGTGCCCGCACTGTCGCCGTGCTTGCCGAAGCCGTAGCACACCTTCATCTCGTTGTTCCAGACTGGCTGGAACCAGTTGATGAGCAGGTCCTCAGCAGTTTCGATCCAAGCACTGCGCACAACAAGGTAGCGACAGTCGAAATCGGCGATGTCGAGGTTGGTGGCGTTGGTAATGCTGCGTTCGTGGTCTTTGAGCCGGGTGTGCAGCCTCGTGCCCTGTGCCGCAGCCGTAGCAGCATGCATTTCGGCTGGATCGGCTTTACCAACGTAGATCGGATGATCAATGCCGGTGATCGGTTTGTAGGCAGCAAACTTTCCTCGATAGTAGATCGCATAGACACCAGCGCCGTAAAATGGCTGTTTCGCCACTGCTGCGAGAGACTCGCGTTCTTGAAGCAGCAGCGTGTCGGCGACGATCTTGCCAATGATCTTTGGACTCGTCGGATCAAAGACGTGCTTGGGCTGACGGACCGAATCTAGTGATTCAGAGATAAAGCTGAGCTTGGTGACCACGAGCTCAAGTTCGTTTCGCAGCGCCCGGCGCTTATTCGATGGAAGCTCCGCATACTTCGCCGGGTCAGATGGCAGCTCTTTCGCCAACTCGATGACTTGGGCGAGAACTTCCGTGGAGGTTGGATCAGCTGGCATTAAAAGAACCTTGGAGTGTTTGTCGCGTCGTGCTTGGCGATGGTGGCTTTGACGCTATTCAACACCACCTCACCTAACCTTACTGGCACCGCGTTTCCCAGTTGGCGCATGTTCTCGGTCCAACTGCCTTCGAAGACATACTCATCAGGGAAGGTTTGGAGGCGGCATGACTCACGCACAGAAAAGTAGCGGACTTCACCATTGGGGAAGCGCACCATGTTTTCGCCGCCTGGAACGCCATGATCGCCCGCTTTCAAAGTTTTCGCGGGTTCATCCAAAGGGCTGCCAGTATGACCAGGATAAGATCTGGCTCCTGCTTGAAGAATGTGGTTCGGAAAAACCACCGTGCTCTTGCTGCGAGCAGGTTCGCCAAGGTCCGAGATAGCGTCTCGGACCGTGAGCCACGGCAGCCGACTCCGTGTTCCCGAGAGGTCAAGTTCAGTTTCGTCATCGAAATTGAAATGCGCGGGTGCCGACGGTCGAGACCGTTTTGAAACACCGTGGCGTTCCCAGTATTCTCCCGTCGTCCATTGCGAATGAAGCAGTGCTTGCTTGGAATGAGTTGCAGCGGGGAAAGACCACGGCACTTCGATATCCGACCGGAAACCCACGAAGAACACACGCTCACGCTTTTGCGGGACACCGTAGTCTGCTGCATTCAGCAGCCGCCAGACGACGCGATAGCGAAGGTCGGGCTTGGCTCCTTGTGTGCGAATCCGTTCCAAGCGCGACAAATGATCGATCCAGTCTTCCGAAGAGTGGCGAATCACATCGGGATAGCTGAGCTGAAGCACGATGTAGCCGAAGTATTTGGCGAATGCCTGACGAGTTAGGCCTTTGACGTTCTCAAATACAAACATGCGAGGCCGGGTTTCACGGACGACTCTTGCCGCTTCGGGAAAAAGGTTTCGCCGATCAGCCATCGCCTGATGCTTGCCTCCGATTGAGAACGGCTGGCACGGAGGCCCGCCCGAAACCAGATCAATTCGATCCTGCCAAGGGGTGAAATCCTGATGATGAACATCTCCTTCGATCAGCGGCCAATGCCTTACGAGGTCGAAACCGCAGCGTTGATTGTGGCGGATCGTTTCGCAGGCGTCGTGATTGAACTCCAAAACAGCATCATGTTGGAATCCAGCGTTGGATGAGGCTATCGCGAGGCCTCCCGCGCCTGCGAAAAGCTCGATCGACCGCAGTGGCCTCCCTCCGTAAATCGCAGGCTGCTCCCGCAGGACAGAATCACCATTATTGCGGGTTCGAGGGCGACCCGGGTCCTGGGTTCGCTTGGTTGGTTTTTGCCGATAAAGAGGCTTGGGAGTCTTGGCAGTCTTCTTGGCCTTCATGGGTTGCGGAGTGTTTTGGCTTGCCTGATCCTAGCCGCATAGGCGGGCTCTTCTCAAGAGTAGTTTTCGCTTAGTGGCAGGGGCATTCAGTAGCCTGACCTTGCTTCCGAATCATCTGGCAGGAAGGACCACAGGCAAGGTGAGTGGCACTGTTCCCTCCACGAAAAAATCCTTGCCCCGAACCTCCCCGGTCTGGCACCATCCGCCCTGATCGCTGCGGCATTTTCTCCTGAGGTCCAGGTGGGTCTCATGGGGGCGATGAACGGCGGGACCCTGCTCATGAAGTCGCCATGCCTGCCAACCGGGAGCGCGAAGCTTTCGAGTATGCCACACGC
>CAUJJC010000006.1 GCA_963204975.1 Verrucomicrobiota bacterium
CTCGTGCTGCCGACTTCATTGGCACCCTCGATCCGCGCCCAGCCTCGCGCTTTGCCGTCAGCGAAAACAACTACGTCACGCCCGACATCGTGGTGGAAAAGAACGCTGGCGAGTGGATCGCCGTGATGAACAACGACGACCTGCCTCACCTCCGCATCAGCAATGCCTACAAGGACATGCTCGCTGACCCCGACGCGAAGGGCGATGTGCGCGACTACATCCGCGAAAAGATTCGTGGTGGGAAATTCCTCATTCGCAGCATCCATCAGAGGCAGAACACGATCCACAAGATCGCGACCGAGATTCTCAAGCATCAGCCCGAGTTCCTCGACAAAGGTGCCGCCTTCCTCCGCCCGTTGAATATGGCGCAGGTGGCCGATGCCGTCGGCGTTCATGAGACCACTGTCAGTCGTGCCATCGCAGGTAAATACATGGCGACTCCGCATGGTGTATTCGAGCTGCGCTACTTCTTCACTCAAGGACTCAAAACCGAAAGCGGCGAAGACTTGAGCAACACCAGCGTGAAGAACGCCATCGCCGAAATCATTTCCGGCGAGACCCCACGCAAGCCCTTGAGCGACGACAAGATCACGAAGCTGCTGAATGAGAAAGGCATCTATGTCGCCCGCCGCACCGTGGCGAAGTATCGCGAAGCGCTGAACATCCTGCCGAGCCACCTGCGCAAGTCGTTCTCCTGAAGCTCATCAATCTCTTGCCCCGTCACGATCGCGCGCCAAGGGACAGCGATGCATTACTTCATCACCGGCACGGACACCAACGTAGGCAAAACGTATGTCACTTGCCTGCTGCTCCAGGCACTTCGGCGAACGGGCAAAAACGCGGTGGGCTACAAGCCGGTCGCCTCGGGTGATCGCGCGGACGCCGCAGCTCTGCTGGAGGCGAGTGGTGATCAGGCCCTGACGCTGGAAGAGGTGAATCCGGTCTTCCTCAAGGTGCCCGCCGCTCCCGCCATCGCAGCGATGATGGAGAACAAGCGCATCGACCTCGGCACTTTGCGCGCTGGCTACGAATCGCTGGCCCAGCGTCATGACACCGTGCTCGTGGAAGGCGCGGGAGGATGGGAGGTGCCTCTCAATGACATCATGACCATGGCGGACTTTGCTCAGGCCCTGGCGCTGCCGGTGATTGTAGTGGTGAACAACAAGCTTGGAGCGCTGAACCACACGATTCTCACCGTGCGCAATATCCAGGCCCGCCAGATGAAATGCGCGGGCGTCATCCTGAACTATGTGGCCGACGAACGCGATCCCGCGAGCATCTCGAATCGCGCCATGCTGGAGCGCTTCCTCGACGTGCCCGTGCTAGCGGAAATCATGCATGGTGAGACGGAGATCGACTGGCCTCTCGACTAACCTTGGCCTTTAATTCGAGAGCGGAAGTCTAATAACTCCTTGCGCAAATCGTTGCACTGAGAGCAAAGTTCCCTCATGCCCGCCCCAAGCCCATCATCTGAATCCGATGCGCTGGTCCGGGAGGCGATGGGACTTTACGAAAGCCAGCTCATAGCCTATGCCGCCAACATTCTCGCCGGAGACATCGAACGCGCCCGCGACGTGGTGCAGGATACGTTCCTGCGCCTATTCCAGGCCGATCCGACGCGCGTCCGCGAGAACCTCAAGGCCTGGCTTTACACCGTCTGTCGCAACCGCGCCCTTGATGTCCTGCGCAAGGATCACCGGCTCGACCTTGGCGACGAGGACAAGATTCTTAGCTTCACCGACCACCGTCCTGACCCCTCGCAATCCTCGGACACCAGCGAACTCTACGACCGTGCCTGGACCCTGCTGGAGCAGCTCAGCAAGAACCAGCAAGAGGTCATCCGCCTCAAATTCCACCACGACTGCTCCTACAAGGACATCGCCCGCATCACCGGCCTCAGCATGGGCAATGTGGGCTTCCTCATGCATGTGGGCCTCAAGAAGCTGCGCACCCTGCTGACCGAAGAACTTTCCGAACACTCCAACTGACTTTCGCCATGAACTCCAACGACCATCCTGACCTGACCGCCTTCGCCCTGGGTGAACTCGATGCCGAGCACTCCGAGGCCATGGCCCAATGGATCGCCGAGAACCCTAGTGCACGCGCCGAGGCCGATGCAACGACCACCCTCGGCGAGCGTCTGCGCCACACGGCACCACCTGCCAATCTTCGCCTTCATCCCCAGCAACGAGCCGCTCTTCTCAATGGTCCGCAGCGCGTGCGTCAGCTCGTAGCCGCTGCTTCGCAAGGCTCGAAGCGTCGTCCTTCCACGCTCCGTGTCATCGTCACCAGCATCGGGCGCATGGCCGCAGCCGCAGCGCTCATCATTGGGGGCTTCCTGGCAGGCACTCACTTCGCTAACCGCAACGCACCCGCCATCGCCAGCACCAAGCCTGCTCCCCCCGAGGCGACCAAGACCAAGGCCCCGTCGTCAGAGGCACCTGTCGCCCCATTCCGCGCCAAGGAGATCACGAGTCCGGCTCTTGCCGAGGCTGCCCCCGCTCCCGCACCGGTCGTGGTTGCGAAGTCCAAGCCCGCACCTGCGCCCAAGGCTGCCACACCAGCCCCCGTCACTGTGGCTTTCGCTCCACCATCCACTCTTCAAGAGCCCGCCAAGTCTGCGATGCCAAAGACTCGCATCCTCAATCATGCGTTCGTGAGCACTTCAAAGGCTACCCTCTCTCATGCCACACTTTTGCCCGCTGAAACACGCTTCGTCAGCCCAAAATCGGAAGCCCTTTCCGCCGCTGCCAAATTGCCCGCAACGGTGAAGACTATCGAACCAGCCCCCCGCACGAAGCAGCCCGAACTTCGTATCCACTCGTGGAAAGCGGAGGTCGCCTCCTGCCCCTGGAACGAAGCGCATCGCCTCGTGCGCCTCACCCTTCAGATCCCCAGCGAGCAGGAGTCCCCCAACACCCGCTACCCATTGCAGGTGAGTTTTGATCCCAACTACGTCCGCAGTTTCCGCCAGCTCAGCCAACGCACCATCGCCGCCAGCGCCGCCGACGCGCCCGCTTTCCATATCTTGTGGTTTGAATTCCAGCCCAACGGCCAAGCCATCAATGCCACGCGCGAGGCCAAGATGATTGGCTCCGTGACCATTCCGAACGCGCTCTTCACCACGCCAGCCGCTGGCCCCTTCGATAGCACGCGACTTCAGATTGTTGATCGCGGCACCGCCTGGACCGCTGCTCGTGAGGACTTCCTGTTTGAGACCGCAGTGGCAGGCTTCGGCCTCCTCCTGAAGGGCGAGAATCACTCCCCTGCCCTGAACCATTCGCTGGTGCTCAAGCTAGCTCAGCACGCGGCCATCGACGACGACCGGACAGGCGAACGCGCCAAGTTCATCAAGCTCGTCGAAGATGCTCGGCAAATGGCTGGCCTGTGAGTCTTCCAGAGCGCGCGAGGCATTGACTTGTGAAGCAAGCGCAGCCAAATCTCGCGCTCTATGTCCACCATCGTCGTCGCGCAAAAGAACGGTTACGCCTGCATCGGAGCTGATACCCTCAGCAGCCTCGGATCACTGCGGCAGAAGGCATCGCATGTCGTCAACAGTTCCAAGATCACTCAGATCGGCGACACCGTGATCGGGCTCACCGGCACGTCCGCGAGTCTGGTGGTGCTCAACAGCTACTTCGCCAATCCCGATCGCCTTGCGGACTTCTCTTCGACGAACGCCATCTTCGAAACCCTGCGCCACGCGCACTATCATCTGAAGAACGAATACTTCATGGCGACCGCGCCGGACAAAGGCGAGGAATACGAGACCACCCAGTTCTACGGCCTCGCCGCCAATCCTCACGGCATCTTCGCGATCTACTCCTACCGCAGCGCGCAACAGTTTCACCGCTTCTGGAGTGCGGGCTCGGGTCGCGACTTCGCTCTTGGAGCCATGCAGGCGGTCTATGAACAGGCCGAGACCGCCGAGGAGATCGTTCGGGCCGGGCTCCAGGCGTCGGCCGAATTCGACAGCGGCACTGGCGCGCCTTTCGAGGTGATCAGCATTCCGCTCATCGACGTCCGCGCATCAAGGGCAACGCGTCGGATGACGCCATCAAAGCGCGTTCGCCGCGCTTGATCAGGGCTTGGCAGACTTGGCCATCATTCGCAGCCGTCCCCACTGACGGACGTTTGTGCGTTTGTTCTTCTCGCCTGCGAACCAGTCTTCGTGGTGGAAGTTGCCGAAGTTCCCCTCGCCCTTCGCTTTCTCATCCAGGTCGCCGACGGCGATGTTGAGCCCCATCACAACCTCTTTGTCACTCGGTGCAAAGAACGTCCCTGTCGCGACTTCGAGGCACGGGCGAAAGGCGATGCTCCACTCGATAACGTAACCCTTGCCTTGTGCCTTCGGCTTAGCGGCGGCCACCATCGCACCCGTGGTGATCCATGACTGGTAGGTCTGCCACGCCTGCGCGCTGACTCTGGGTTCCCCTTCCAACAGTCCACCGACGCCTACCCCACCGAGTCTCGACTTGGTAAGGTTGCACACCATCTGCCAGCTCATCCCATCGCCCTTTGCGTTGTCATCGCCCAGCCATTGATTTGAGGCATTGATGAGCACCTCCATTTCATCACCGAACCATGGCCAGCCATCACGAGACAGCTCATGGGCTTTCGGATTTTTCTCCGGCAGCCAGCGTTCGATGTCGATGCCGTAGAGCACATCGTCCGTCACCTCGAAGGCAAAGTGAAGCCTTTCATGATCATACTTCACCCATCCCTTCAGCGAAAGATCACGAGCCTCTTTCGTGGGCGTGAACTGCGGTGTCCAGCCATGCACGCCTTCGAACGTCATGGCATCAGACCACTCGTCAGGTTCAATGACGCCGTCGATTTTAGGCGTAGCTCCATGGTAGGCCTTGAGTTCACGCGGCCACTCGCCCGCACAGCAGGTGACGCATGGGACTGCAACGAGTAACGAAACGATGAGTCGAAGCAACGACATGACGATGAACCCAAAGGCTGACTCTCGATCTTCGAACAGATTCTATCGTTCCGACCTCAGCGGCACCACCTTCTTATCCAGGTGATGGACGGCGGTGATGTGGCGCACGGTGCCACTGCGGGAGCGCATGAGAATGCTGTGAGTTTCGGCGCGATGGCCGGTGAGTGTGACACCAGGGAGCAGCGTGCTGTCGGTGATACCGGTGGCACAGAACAAAGCACTGTCGCCAATCACGAGGTCGTCTTTGCGGAAGACGCGCGTGAGGTCCTCGGCGGGCACTTGGGCGGCAATCTCGGCACGGTGGGCTTCGTCCTGGAACCACATGCGCACCTGCATGTCGCCACCCAGGCACTTGAGGGCAGCGGCGGTGAGCACGGCCTCGGGCGAGCCGCCCATGCCAATGTAGAGGTCAACGCCGCTGCCAGGGATCGAGGGAGCCACGGCTGCGGTGATGTCGCCATCCGAGATCATTCGCAGACCAGCGCCGGCAGCCCGCACAGCTTCCACGATGTGCTTGTGACGAGGGCGATCCATGGTGACGACGACGAGGTCTTCGAGATTCTTATCGAGCGCCTTGGCTGTGAAGGTCATGAGCTTCTCCAGCGACCAGTCGAGCACGCAGGGCGAGTCTTCTTTAGCCAGGGCCTCCACCATCGCAGGACCGTAGGCGATCTTGTGGCTGTAGAAGCTGGGGATGTTCACCATCGCGCTCGGAGCACCGTCGGGCACCTGCGCAGCCGCGATGACGGAGATGCTGTTGGGCATGCCCTTGCCCACGTTGGTGGTGCCGTCGATCGGATCGAGGGCAATGTTGAACTTCGGCGCGCCGGGCTTCCATGTGCCCAAATGCTCGCCCACGAAGATGCCGGGTGCATTGTCCTTGATGCCTTCGCCGATCACCACCTCGCCACAGATGTCTAGAATGTCGAACACGCCGTAGATCGCATCGCAGGCGGCGGCATCGGCGAGTTCTTTCTCACCGCGACCGAGCCACTTGCGAGCCTGCAGGGCGGCATTCTCCGTGGCGCGGACGAATTCGAACTCGATAAGACGTTCCAGATCAAGTGGGCTGCGGAGCGGAGGAAGTGGCATGGGATAGGTGAAGATGAGATGCGCAGGATGAATGCCGCAGCTTGGTGGGAATGTCGAGATATGGCGACGTGAGAAATGAAGATGCGATGCAGCATCAGGCTTTCGAGAGTCGCACGTCCATCCACACCGCGAGTGTGAGCACGAGACCACGGGTGATGAACTTGAACTCCGGCGGCACGGCCATGAGCGTCATGCCATTGAGCAGGCAGGCCATGATGAGCGTGCCGAACAACACTCCGAGCACGCTGCCGCGTCCACCTTTGAGACTGACACCACCGATCACACAGGCCGCGATGGCATCGAGTTCCATCAGTTCACCCACGGTCGTCGTCGAGGCCCCTGCGTAGGCGGTTTGCATGAACCCGGTCACCGCGACGATCCCACCCATGAGACCGAAGGCCGCAATCACCACCTTTTGCACCGGCACGCCAGACACCACTGCGGCCTCTTCGTTGCCGCCCACGGCATAAAGATAGCGACCGAAACTCGTGTGCTTGGTGAGCGTGTGAACGACGAAGGTCACCATCGCCAGGATCAGCGCGGGCAGGGGCACTCCACGGAATTGGTTGGCCACGATGACCAGCAAAAACACGGCCTGCGCGGCGATGAAGAGCTTCAAGAAACTCGACTCCCCATCCTCCACCGGGAATCCATGGGCCTGCAATTGCGCACGACTTCGACGGCTCGCCCACACGAGGATCGCCACCAGCAAAGCCGCCAGCAGCAACCCGGCCATCGGCGGAACGTAATAGGTCGTGAGCGACGAATAGAGATTGGCCACGCCACCGCGAGTCACCGGCACCGTGGAATTCTGGATCACCAGCCAGAACAAGCCTTTGAAAATCAAGAGGCCACCCAGCGTGATGATGAATGCAGGAATGCGCTCGCGCACGATCAAGGTGCCCATCAGCAACCACAGCAAGACACCCACCAACGATGCCGCAGCCAAGGCAGCAGGTGCCGGGAGATCCTGCTTGAACACCAGCACACTCGCCAGTCCGCCGAGCAATCCCACGCCGCTGCCCACGGAGAGGTCGATGTGGCCGGTCAAAATGATCATGAGCATGCCCATCGCCAGCGTCCCGGTGATCGAAAGTTCCGTCATCAGCATCGAGAGATTCCGCGCACTGAGGAATGGCGGTGCCATCACGGCGAAGAACCCGCAGATCAGCACGAGGGCGATCACCATGGAGAAGTCACGGACAGAGAGACGGCTTTGCATGAGAAAGCCCTATCAGACCCAAAACTGATGCGAATGGCAATAGTGGGTTCGCACCAACACACTCGTTGGCCATCAGATCGACCGCTCGATGCCTCCAGGCGTTCTATGCGGTGATGGCTTTTAAAACGAATCCAAACCAAATAGGCCGCGAATGACCACGAATAGGGTCTTATCGCCGCATTGGTGGTCAATCGCGTGCCATTCGTTTTCATTCGTGTTCAAGAGGAGAATCATCACAGCCCAGGACTCCGACCGTTTCTGTTTTGGGGGCAGGACCTCCAAACAACCACGGAGCACCAACTCTGCGCCTTGCCACCAGGCGACGCACCTTCTACCATCGCCCTTCATGCAATGTCCTGCCTGCCAAGCCCCCACCCTTGAATCCGCCGCTGCCTGCGCGTGTGGATTCACAATGGCAGCGCTCGACAAGTTGCTGGGCATTCCCCCGGCTCTTCAGGACACCGTCACGGACCTGACCAGCGAGTTCACACGCCGCGAGATTCGAAGCATCGAACGCGAAGTGGAACGCCTGGAGCGCCTCTTCCCACAGGTGCGGTTCGGTATTGTGGCCGCCGAAGTGCCTGCGAATGCCACGCTAGCGCTCTACGCCTTCTGGTTGTTCAACCGCGGCGGCCTCACAGCCGCCACCGAGCGCGGCAGTCAGAATCGCCTCATCATGCTCGCCCTCGATCCCAAAGCAGGACGTGCCGTGTGCATGATCGGCTACGGATTGGAGCCCTTCGTCAGCGAGGCCCGACTCATCTCCGCGCTTCACGCCGCCTTCCCAGCACTCTCCGCCGACCAGCCGGGCAAAGCGGTGGTCAGCTTTCTCCACGAGATGGAACGCCAGCTCGCGGAGTGCAGTTCGGAACTCAACCGTGCCTTCGGCATCGGCGACTTCGAGTATCAAGGGCTCGCTCACTTCCTGGACTCGGAAGAGGCGGCCTCCGTCGTTTATTAGGTGACAAATTTGATCCACCGAAAAGGAAACAAAGGTTGCCCGGCATCTCGGCACTCTCTATGCTTTCCCCATCTTCGCCGTTCGTCGGTGTTGTTCTTTTCCAGATTTCGTGAGTTTGCCACCCTGCGGTGGCAGCTCACAAGCCTTTCCTGCAGGGTCCGTTTTCGGGGCACACATGGCCCGGTCCGATATACCTTCCCGGGGGCTACGCACGGGTTGCTTTCATGTCACGCCTTCATTGGACGACACGGCACCCATCATGCGGGCTCCCACCTCGAAAGAGTGGGAACGTGAGCCCTTCGCCCGAACGACTCAAGTGGGAACCATGAAAGCCTCCTGACTCCGGTCAGGGGGCTTTCTCATGTCTGGATCAGACCGTGCCGTTACTTCGACAACCTCCAGACCACAGGCTGGGGAACAACGACGGAACTGAGAGGGCCTTCCTGCTTTTTCAGCGCGGGTGGATTGAAGATCAAGGCGCGGGCACCATCGCCGAGGGTTCGCTCGGAAAAATGGGCAGCCAGTTTGTCGATGAGGGTGGTCTTGACGCCCTGGAGCTTGGCGGCGGCGAGGAAGAGCTGCCACTGGGGCCGGAGCGAGGTCTCACAGGACTCGGCAGCGTCGCTGAGATGGGTCAAGCGAATGACCTCGGGCGAAACGAACGGCATGGTCGCGCCTTGGAGTTTGAAGTTGCCGCAGAGTTTTCGCCAGTCTGCAGCCTCGGGAGAGGTGGCCGCGAGCCACAGCTCTCGACGATGACGAAGGGCATACATTTCGAGAAGTCGAGCAGGGGGCGACTGCTGCATCCATCGAACCAGCGGGAGGTCGGGCACGATTGCGTCTTCGCCTTCGCCATTGAGAGCCCCGATCAGGATTGGCTGTGGTGCCTCGGTAAAAAGCGACAGCACGCGACGCCGCAGCAGCTCGTCCGGTGTCGGTAGTCGCTGGACCAAGTCTTCCAAGAATGGAGCATCGGCCTCTCGCCCGAGTTGAGGCCAGGCTTCTTCGATCACGGCGATGAGTTGTTGCGTGGCTATGGATCGCAACTCGCAATCATTGGTGGTCCAATACGGATGAGCCTCCACGCCACGGGCACAGGCGATCACATTGTCCTTCCAGCCCTTGATGTTGCCAGCTCGAAGCTGGCGCCGGGCATCGCGTCGAAGCAAGGCGAGTGCATCCACTTGGAACCGCAATTCCGTAGCCTCGGCAGTCTGCGAGACGTTCTTCGGCTCGGCGACCAGGGCGAGACGGACTTCATTGAGGAATCCATCGAGCACCGGGGGCAACTCCGCAGGCAAGGCGGGGGACCATACTTCGAGCATCGGTGCGTCATCAGGCGTCAGCGCGCTGATGGCTTCATCCTTCGCCGTGGCTTCGGCTTCCTTTTCAAACCGATCCTTTTCCACCTCGCGCAGTGCCGTGTAGGCCGGCGAGTCATCCGCCAGTTCTCCTACCACTTTGAGCAGCGCGGTCCAGCGCTTGCGATGCACAGGGTCCACCTCGCAAGCTGGATAGCGCCGAGCATCGTGGGAATTGGCAGGGAGACCAGCCTCGAAGTTCTTCCGGGTCTCGATCACGATCTGACGCTCGGCATACGCCCCCACACCAAACCAAGCGGCCACAGGCGACCACAGCACCACGGTGCAGCCGAGGATGGCCACGGCAGTCGCGAAGAATCCCGCCGGTCGCGCCTTGAGCTGATCGGCAATCTGCGTGGCGAGCGACTGCACGACCACGCCGTGCTTGGCCCGATAGCGCGGATGCTCGCGAATGGATCGATAGGCCTCACGGTAAGCATCTTCTTCGGCATGAGGTTTTCGCGAACCCTGCACGGGCGCGAACGAGCGATACTTGCGGCGGACCACGTTGGCCACGAACCACGGAGTGCCCAGACTGATGAGCTGACTGATGCCGATGTAGAGCAGCACCTTGCCTCCGACGAGCCCCATCCCCATCAGGCCCAGCGCACTCAGCGTCTGAAGCAGCGCCTGAAGACGAGGCCAGCGCCCCTGGATGGCCAGCCGCAGGAGATGCCCGCCATCCATAGGTAGGACGGGCAGCAGATTGAGCCCATTGAGGATAAGGCTGAAGAACGCGGGCCAGCGCAGCCACTCGATGCCCCAGCAATCGTAGAGGAGCGCCACCGCTCCCGCGACCATGCCCGGCACGGGCCCCGCCAGCACCACGACGATCTCTTTCCAGGCTGCCACGTCGGGTCGCTTCCCAGCAGTCGCCACCGCACCAAAGAAGGGAATGAAAAAGATGCCCAGATTCCGATAACCAAAGAGCCACATGGCGAGGAAGTGTCCCAGCTCATGCACCATGAGCACCCCGAGGATGGCGAAAACACCATTCGTCTCCAGGGCTCCACCTTTCATCGCCCAGCCCGAGAGCACCATGGAGAGGATCAGCATGGCAAGCTTCATCCACCCCGAGGTCCCGGCGGCGGACGCCTTCCGACTCTCCTCGCGATGCCAGTGATCCATGTCCAGCTCGGCGAGGATGGAAGGCGGGTAAACCGGAGCCGATTGGCGGTTTTTGCGTGCCCGGACCCGTTGATCGCCCTCCACTTTGCCCACCTCGCCAGCCATCTTCCAGGCCGTGCCCCAGCGCAGTCGATAGGTGCCTGGCTCGCGCCCAGGCTTCATCTTGTTTAAGGCCACAAGCCGCTGCAGATCCCCTCGCCCATGCGCATCCGCTCGCGCAATCCACGCCTGCGCTTCGGGGAACGCGATCTCTGCACCCATCGGCTGCACACGGGCCTGGTGGGCCTTCCATTGATCTGCCACGGTGGCAAACACTCGCCCCTCGGCCATCGAATCCTCCGCCATGGGCAGGGCCTTCGAGATCGGATGCGAGAGGGTCTCCACATAGCGCCCATCGGACTGCCGCCAGGAGGTGAAAATGACGTCGCACTCGCGAAGTCGATAAGACTCCAAAGCCAGGGCGACTCGTGCCAGCGTGGGCGGCGATCCGTGCTCATAGACCAGCCACCATCGCGGATGCTGATCGCCAACGATGGAGCCATCCCTCAGCGTTCCCCAGAATCGGAAGCCGAGCGCCTGCAACTCCTGGTCGGCCTTTTCGAGCATGGGTCGCTGATGGGTCGGAATGCTCGCTGCCTTGTCCAGTCCCACCCCTCCCGGACGAAAAACCCGCCGTCGGACCTCCAGGAAGTTCAACACCCGAACCAAGACCACTAGGCCCACGAACACCGCCACCACCGCGCCCCCGACCCACAAAAGAGTCGGCGAAACGTTCGGGAAGGAGTCTGGAACGAGATTCTTGAGCATGTCCTGTGGGAGGTCGAAAAGGGCAGCGGCTCGCTATTCTAGCGGACCGACTTGGCTTTTTCTATAATTTTCATAATTCAAGTTACTCACTTTTCTCCAGCACCTAGCTGCCGTCTGATCCCATCTTTCGCACCAAAGGTATTTTGAGCTTTCCTCTTTCCATCTCCCGCGCTCTCTCTCATAGGCAAAACACCAATCACACCTCAAGCACCCAGGTGAGTGAGCTTGCCCAATCGCTTATGTCCACCCCCTTCTTCGATCACCCCATTCTCAACTCGCCTTATGAGTATCCTCAGCGGCACTGGGAGCTGGATGCCTCGGGGCAGCCAACGCAGAAGGTCATCTCCGAGCGAAGGAAAGCGAAGTTCGTTACACCCATTCCCAAGTCAAAAAAACAAAAGGCCGCCCCGCAGCAGGGCGACCTGGGTTTGTCGGATAGCACCGGACAATCTGTCCAAGATCAGAACTACGAGACCACCTCCATCATCAATCAGGTCCGTGCGCAGGTGGACACTTGGCGCGAGCTGAAACCTCACCAGTGGCAGGTCACGCCCGAGACTCAGCGCCTGCTCCAGCACTGGCGGCATCATCCATTCAGCAATCAGCGGCCCTTCTTCTGCCAGATCGAGGCCGTGGAGACCGCCATCTGGCTGACGGAAGTCGCGCCGCAGACACCGCGCGGCAAAGACATCCTGGCTTATCTGAAGAGCGCCAATGCCGAGGCCAATCCCGAACTCAGCCGTTTGGCGCTGAAGCTCGCCACTGGTGCTGGAAAGACGACCGTGATGGCCATGCTCATCGCCTGGCAGACCATCAATGCAGTGCGTCGTCCCGGCAGCAAAATGTTCACGCGGGGTTTCCTGCTCGTCGCTCCCGGCCTGACCATTCGCGACCGTCTGCGCGTGCTCCTGCCGAACGACAGCGAGAACTACTACACCACGCGTGAACTGGTGCCGCAGGAGTTCAGCGACGAGATCAAGAAAGCCAGCATCGTCATCACCAACTACCACGCCTTCAAGCTGCGCGAGCGCCTGGAGATCTCCAAAGTTGGTAAGCGTCTCGCCCAAGGCCGCTCGGGCGAGGACCTGCAAACCCAGGAAACCGAGGGCCAGATGATCCAGCGCGTCATGCCCGGACTCATGGGCATGAAGAACATCCTCGTCATCAATGACGAGGCCCATCACTGCTACCGGGAGAAGCCTGCCAATGATGACGACTTCATCGACGACAAAGGCAACCATCTCGAAGGCGATGATCTCAAGGCCGCCAAGGAGCACGCCAAGAAGGAAAACGAAGCCGCCCGGCTCTGGATCAGCGGCCTGGAGATCGTGAAGCGCAAGCTCGGCCTCACCCGAGTCATCGACCTCTCCGCCACGCCTTTCTTCCTCGCAGGCTCCGGCTATCGCGAGGGCACCATGTTCCACTGGACCATGAGCGACTTCTCCCTCATGGACGCTATCGAGTGCGGCATCGTGAAGCTGCCCCGCGTGCCCATTGCGGACAACCTGCCGAATGTGGACCAGCCCATGTTCCGCGATCTGTGGAAGCACATTGGCAAGAAGATGCCCAAGTCCGGGCGTGGCAAAGGCGGGCCGCTTGATCCGCTCTCACTGCCGCCGCCTTTGATGACGGCGCTGGATGCGCTCTACGGTCACTACAAGAAGACCCACGACGCGTGGGAAAAGGAAAACACAGCCGTCCCGCCCTGCTTCATCGTTGTCTGCAACAACACCGCCTCATCGAAGCTCGTCTATGATTACATCTCCGGCTGGCGCACACCCAGGGCCGATGGCGGCAGCGAGTTCCAGGACGGACGCCTGCCTTTGTTCAGCAACTTCGACGCCTACGGACAACCGCTGCCCAAGCCCAACACCCTGCTCATCGACAGCGAGCAGCTCGAAGCTGGCGAGGCCCTGGACGACCAATTCAAAGCCGCCGCCGCTGATGAACTGGAGCGCTTCCGCCGCGCCATCATTGAGCGCACCGGCAATGTAAAGGAAGCCGACAACCTCACCGATCAGGACATCCTGCGCGAAGTGATGAACACGGTGGGCAAGGCCGGCCAGCTCGGCGGGCAGATCCGCTGCGTCGTTTCCGTCTCCATGCTCACGGAAGGCTGGGATGCGAACAACGTCACCCACGTCCTCGGCGTTCGCGCCTTTGGCACGCAGTTGCTTTGTGAGCAGGTGCTCGGTCGCGCCCTGCGCCGTCTGTCCTACGAGATCAACGAGGACGGCGAGGATGCCGGGAAGTTCAGTGTCGAGTATGCGGATGTCTTCGGCATCCCCTTCGATTTCACCGCCCAGTCCGTGGAGGCTCCGGTGCAGAAGCCTCGCGAGACCATCCATGTGAAAGCGATGCGCCCCGAGCGCGATCATCTGGAAATCCGTTTCCCACGCGTGGCGGGTTATCGGGTGGAGCTGCCCAACGAACGCCTGGAGGCCACCTTCACCGATGATTCCCACATGGAGATCACGCCTGACTTGGTAGGCGCTGCCGAGACTCAGAACGCAGGCATCATCGGTATGCCTGCCAATCTCAACCTGGAGCACACCGGCGATGTCCGCGCCTCCCAGGTGCTATGGGAACTCACCCGCCACATCATCCTCTACAAGTGGCGCGCGCCAGACGAGTCCCCACAGCTCCAGCTCTTTGGCCAGATCAAGCGCATCGCCAAGCAATGGCTCGATACCTACCTGCACTGCAAAGGCGGCACCTACCCCGCTCAGCTCAAATACAAAGTCCTCGCCAACATGGCCGCTGAGAAGATCGCCGCCGCCATCACCCGTCATTTCAAAGACGAGCGCCCCATCACCGCTCTGCTCGATCCCTTCAACCCCATCGGCTCCACCCAGCACGTCCGCTTCACCACCTCCAAGACTCTGCGCTGGGAGACCAGCCCCGAGAAGTGTCACATCAACTGGGTGATCCTCGACAGCGATTGGGAAAGCGAGTTCTGCCGCGTGGCCGAGTCTCACCCGCGCGTCGTCGCCTATGTGAAGAACCACAACCTCGGCCTCGAAGTCCCCTACCACTTCGGCGGCGAGACTCGTCGTTACATCCCAGACTTCATCGTCCTCGTCGATGACGGTCACGGCCCCGATGACCTGCTCCACCTCATCGTCGAGATCAAAGGCTACCGCGGCCAGGACGCCGTCGCTAAAGCTGAGACCATGAAGACCTACTGGGTCCCCGGCGTGAACCATCTCCAAACCCATGGCCGCTGGGCGTTTGCCGAGTTCTGCGATGTGTATGAAATCCAGGCCGACTTCGCCGCCAAGGTGGAGGCGCACTTCAGCCAGATGATTGAAAGCGTCACCCACGCGCCGAAACCATGAAATCCGAACTCATCCAATCACTCACCAGCACCTTCGAGGCCCACGCCCAGCAGACAGAAGGCGGCGTCGAATACTGGCTGGCTCGTGACCTTCAGCACCTGCTTGGTTACGCCAAGTGGGATAACTTCATCAACACCGCCATCTCCAAGGCAAAAACCGCGTGCGAAATCTCGGGCCACCAGGTTTCCGACCATTTTGCTGGCGTCGGGAAAATGGTCGATCTTGGCTCTGGTAGCCAACGTGAGATTGAGGACCTCATGCTCACCCGCTACGCCTGCTACCTCATCGCCCAGAACGGCGATCCACGGAAGCAGGAGATCGCCTTTGCCCAGACCTACTTCGCCATCCAGACCCGCCGTGCGGAACTCATCGAGCAGCGCTTGCTGGAAGCCGAGCGCGTCTCCGCCCGACGCAAGCTCAGTTCCACAGAGAAAGAACTCTCCCAGGTCATCTTCGAGCAGACCGGTGGCAACGAGGACTTTGCGCTGATTCGCAGCAAGGGAGACCAGGCACTCTTTGGCAAGACCACCCAGGCCATGAAAGCGCATTGGAAGGTCCCGGACAATCGTCCCCTGGCTGACTTCGCACCCACCATCATTCTCAAGGCCAAGGACTTCGCCACCGAGATCACCATCTTCAATGCTCGCGAGCACAAGATGGCCTCCGAGTCCGCCATCTCCCATGAACACATCACCAACAACAAGGCCGTGCGCGACACCCTCCTTTCTCGTGGCATCCGGCCCGAGTCACTCCCCGCCGCTGAGGACGTGAAGAAGCTCGAACGCAAACTCGCCAGCGAGGAAAAAAAGGCACTGAAAAAGCCCGACACACTCGACGCCTGATCCTCTTCCCCTTCGCTCTCCACCCTTAGCCCTTAGCTCATTCATGGCCAAGAAAGCCACCTCCTCTCCCTCCCTCAAAACCGTCGATGCCATCAAGCACTCCGACGACAAGCGCAAGAACATCCCCAGCGCTGAGCAGCAGTCCATCGTGCAGCGGGAGCATGAGCAACCGCGCAAAGTAAAATATCCGCGCAACACCGACCTCGATCCCCAGCTCGTCTGGCGGGGGAAGGATGAGCAGGACTGGAGCGACCTCGTCGTCCACGCCCCACCGCTCTACATCCAGGAAAAGGTGCATCCCAAAGTGCTGATCGACGACCTGCTCCAGCAATCCAGAATCCAGAATCAAGCCACCA
Organism: Verrucomicrobiota bacterium; assembly: GCA_963204975.1. GTDB lineage: Bacteria > Verrucomicrobiota > Verrucomicrobiia > Verrucomicrobiales > Verrucomicrobiaceae > JAEUHN01. Next base: position 16,056 of record CAUJJC010000006.1, read on the forward strand.
GCATCGAGCCCCAGTTTGACCTCTTCAACGACTTCAACGGCATCCCCAAGGGCGCAGACAAGACCGAGTTCTACGCCCACGACCAGAACTGGTCCAACCGCATGATCCTGGGCGACTCCCTCCAGGTCATGGCCAGCCTCGCCGAGCGCGAGGGTCTGCGCGGGCGCGTGCAGTGCATCTACTTCGACCCGCCCTACGGCATCAAGTTCAACAGCAACTTCCAGTGGTCCACCACCAGCCGCGACGTGAAGGACGGCAAGGCCGACCACATCACCCGCGAGCCCGAGCAGGTGAAAGCCTTCCGCGACACCTGGCGCGACGGCATCCACAGCTACCTCACCTACCTGCGCGACCGGCTCACTGTCGCCCGCGATCTCCTCACCGACTCCGGCTCCATCTTCGTGCAGATCGGCGATGAGAATGTCCACCGCGTCCGGGCGGTATTAGATGAAGTGTTCGGCGACGGGGCTTTTATTGCCAACATCAACTTCCAGACTGCGCCGTATGCCACGTCAAACTACCTGCCTTCGGTCGTCGATACGATCCTTTGGTATTCAAAAAACGGCTCACCAAAGTATCGCGGACTGTTCAAACCAAAGTCAGAGATCAAGAGTCTGGACCTGTATCGCCAAGCATTGTCTGAAGACGGTGAAACGCGTTCAATCCTGACAAGTGAGGAATTGGAAACTGGTCCTTCCGACAAATCATATCGGCAGTATCGTTTGGTAAGCCTTATTTCGCAGGGATCGGCGTCAACGCCACAGCCTGTTGAGTTTCAGCAAAAAAGTTATGTTCCGCCGGCCAACAGCCATTGGAAGGTCACGGTTGATGGGCTGAAGCGGGTTATGAAGGCTAGCCGAGTGCAGTCGACCAAGGCGTCGATTCAGTTCCGCAGCTTCATCGAAGATTTTCCAATCTCGATCACGAACAATATTTGGACCGACACGATCACGGGCAGCTTCAATGATGACAAAGTGTATGTTGTCCAAACGAATCCTGATGTCATCAAACGCTGCATGTTGATGACGACCGACCCCGGCGACCTCGTGCTCGACCCGACCTGCGGTTCCGGCACCACCGCCACCGTCGCCGAGCAATGGGGCCGCCGCTGGATCACGATCGACACCTCCCGCGTGGCGCTGGCGCTAGCCCGTGCCCGCATCATGGGCTCGCGGTATCCCTTTTACCTGCTGGCCGATTCCCGCGAGGGCCAGGTCAAGGAGGCTGAAGTCACCCGCACTGCGCCGAGCAGCCAGCCCGTGCAGGGGAACATCCGCCACGGCTTCGTCTATGAGCGCGTGCCGCACATCACGCTCGGGTCCATCGCCAAAAACACGGAGATCGATGTGATTTGGGAGAAGTGGCAGGCGAAGCTGGAGCCCTTGCGCACAGCGTTGAATGAAGCCCTCGGGACGGATTGGCAGGAATGGGAAATTCCCCGCGAGCTACCCCATTCTCACGCCGCTGCCCACTCCAGAAACGCAGCCCAACCCCTCAAAGCCTCGTCGGCAAAGCAAAAAGCCTCGCTGTCGGAGCAAAAAGCCTCGCCGTCGGAGCAAAAAGCCTCGTCGTCGGAGCAAAAAGCCTCGTCATCGGAGCAAAAAGCCTCGTCGGCAGAGCAAAAAGCCTTGCCGGCAAAGGGTTGGACTGCCGAACAGCTTCACGCCGCTTGGTGGCAGGCCCGCATCGCCCGGCAGCAGGAGATCGACAAGTCCATCGCCGCCAAGGCCGAGTTTGAATACCTCTACGACAAGCCCTACGACGACAAGAAGAAGGTCCGCGTGGCCGGCCCCTTCACCGTGGAGAGCCTCAGCCCCCACCGTGTGCTCGGCGTGGATGAGGACGATGAATTGATCGACACCCTGAAGGAAGACGCCGCCGAATACGGAGCCAAGCAGACCTTCCCCCAGATGGTCCTGGAGAACCTGCGCACCGCTGGCGTGCAGCAGGCACACAAGGAAGACCGCATCACCTTCACCAGCCTGCAAGCCTGGCCCGGTGCCCTCATCTGCGGCGAAGGCCGCTACCAAGAAGGCTCAGAACCCTCTCCCCCTGGGAGAGGGCAGGGTGAGGGCGGCGTGGAACGCCGTGCCGCCATCTTCATCGGCCCCGAGTTCGGCACCGTGCAGCGCTCCGACCTCGCCGCTGCCGCCCGCGAGGCCGGAGACGCAGGCTTCGACGTGCTCATCGCCTGCGCCTTCAACTACGAAGCGCACACCACGGAGTTCAACAAGCTGGGCCGCATCCCCGT
>CAUJJC010000007.1 GCA_963204975.1 Verrucomicrobiota bacterium
AACCTCATCAGACCGAGACGCGCACCATCGACATGCACATCGCCAACCTGCGTGCGAAGCTGCGCGATGATGCTTCCGCACCGCGTATCCTGCTGACCGTGCGCAGCAAGGGCTACATGCTAGCGGAAAGATGAAGTATGAAGTCTGAAGTATGAAACCATGATCTTCTCGCGCTCGATCTTTCGCTGGCTGCTCTTCGCTTTGTGCGTGGCGATCTTCGTCGCGGCGATGGCGTGGGTGACGCATCGCATGATCGGGATGGATCGTCAGCGCGAGGCGAGCGAGCGGGACGCGCAGGTGCAGGAAAAGATGCGCCTGGCGCTGTGGCGCATGGACTCGCTGGTGAGCACGCTTTTGATTCGTGAAAACTCGCGGCCACCGGGGCACTACACGCCGTTTCATTCGCCGGAAGATTTGTTCTCGAACCGCAGCCAGCGCGAGCTGCCGAAGGGCGAGGCGGTGATGCCTTCGCCCCTGCTCGGTGAAGCGCCCGAGTTCGTGCATCTGCACTTCCAGTTGGAGACCGCGCAGTCGCCGATGAGCTGCACGAGTCCGCAGGTGCCCACGGGCAAGGATTTGTCACTCGCGAGCAACTGGTATGCGATCAGCCCCCAGCTCGAGCAAGCACGCCAGCGTCTGGACCGGCTCAATGCAATCCTGGGCCGCCATCCCGGTGCGTTTGTGGCAGGCCATGAAGCCAAGCAGACAGCGATGCCTGCGGCTGCTCCTCCGCCGGTGAAAGCGGCCACGGCGATGAATCCTGAGCAGCAGAAGATGGATGACGCTCAGCAAGTGGCGAATGTGCAGGAGCTTCAACAGCGCGCGCTGGTGACGAACAACACGTTCAACGGCGGACGGACCTCGAACGTGCTGGAACTGACGAAGAAGAAAGTGGCGGATGCGACCTCCAGCCTGAAGCGCACTCGCAGTCCGGCACCCAGTCCTCCCAAGGAACTGCCGCCGCCTGCGTCGATGCCCGCATCCAGGCAGGCATCGAGCAGCACTGCACCCGGATCGGCGGTGACAACAAAGTCAGCGCCCGCCACTCGCGGCGTGAAATCACCCCTGGCTCCAGCGAAGCCAACGATGGACTCCGAGAGTCGAGCACGCGCAGAGAAGATCATTGATCAGGCATGGAAGAAGTCGCAGGCACCGGCTGCCGAAGAGAACAGAACGGCGGGGTGGAAGAGCATGAAAAACGAAACTCTTGCACCGGCTCCCGTGCCCATGGTTCTTTCGCCAGCAGCCACACCTGCTGAAGCCGCAGGAATGATGACCAAGGACAAAAATGTCGTCGCGGACATGCCCAAAGACATGCTGGCAGGTCGCGCAGTGGACTCAGTGGCGGAGACGATCCGTGGTGGTTTCACGCCCGTGGTCTTCACGCCTGCCACGCCGGAGGACCTCAAGCCGCGCTGGCTAGAGGATGAGCTGCTGCTGCTGCGCACGGCCAAGCTGGATGGCCAGACTCGCGTGCAGGGCTTGTGGTTGGACTGGCCTGGACTGCGGACCAAGCTGCTGGAGACGATCAAGGATCTGCTCCCGCATGCGGAACTCTCTGCCACCGATCCGAGCTGGCTGGATGCGACTTCGATGGTGACGCTGCCTGTGCGCTTGCTGCCGGGCAAGGTGGAACTGGGCATGGTGGAGCCCTCGCCCTTGCGTCGCTCGCTACTGATTGCCTGGGCCTGCTTCTTCATCGCGGCCACGGCGGTGGGTGTGGTGCTGAATCGCGCGATGGTGCTCAGCGAGCGACGCGGTGCCTTCGTGTCGGCCGTGACGCATGAACTGCGCACGCCGCTCACCACCTTCCAGCTCTACTCGGAGATGCTGGCGGATGACATGGTGCCCGATCCTGTGAAGCGTCGCGAATACTTGCGCACGTTGTGTGATGAATCGACGCGGCTGACGCATCTGGTGGAGAACGTGCTGTCCTACTCGCGCATCGAGCGTGGTCGTGCCTCGGCCCGGCGGGAAGATTTGTTGTTGTCGGATCTGATGGCGCGCATCGAGCCACGGTTGCGGCAGCGCACGCAGCCCACGGGGCTCGACTTGCTCGTCAGTGTGGCCCCCGAGGCCGCGGAGACGAGGGTCAATGTGGATGCTTTGGCGGTGGAGCAGATCGTTTTCAATCTGGTCGATAACGCCTGCAAATACGCCGCTCCGGCAAGCAAAGAGAAATGCCTGCGCGTGGAAGTGACCGTGGAGCCGCGGCAGGCTGTGGTGCGTGTGCGAGATCATGGTCCGGGGCTGACGCGGCAGCAGTTGAAGCGGCTGTTCCGTCCGTTCGAGAAGTCGGCGACCGAGGCCGCGCATAGCGCTCCGGGCGTGGGCTTGGGTCTTGCCTTGTGCCGCAGGCTGGCGCGCGAGTTGGGCGGAGATCTGGCGCTGGAGTCCTCGGACGCAGGTGCGTGCTTCAAGCTCACGGTGCCCCGAGCGACTTGAGTGCGGGATCGTTAGCCAGATGACCAGTAAGGGACTTCCCGTGAAAGAATGGTGGCAAGGGTGCCTTTGATTGGCTTCCTTTCTACCCCTTATGAGTAACCATACGTCCCGTCGTCAATTCCTTCAGCGCTCCGCTGTCGCCGCAGGCTCCATCTTTGCCCCCAATATTCTCATCGGCCAGGAAGGCGGTGCGAAGAAGATCAACGTCGCAGGCATCGGTGCCGGTGGCAAAGGCGGGTCCGATATCGCGATCGCTGCCGAAGGCGCGAACATCGTTGCGTTCTGCGATGTGGATCGCAAGACGCTCGAAGCCGCCAAGGCGAAGTATCCGAATGCCAAGGCCTTCGAGAGCTTCCGCGAGATGTTCGAAGTCATGGGCGACCAGATCGACATGGTCACCGTCTCCACCCCCGACCACGCGCACTACCCCGCCGCGATGGAAGCGATCAAGCGCGGCAAGCACGTCTGCGTGCAGAAGCCTCTGGTGAACCGCATCTGGGAAGCCAACCAGCTTCATGAAGCCGCCAAGAAGAAAGGCGTGAAGACCAACATGGGCAATCAAGGCCACACGGGCGAGCAGATCCGCCAGCTCAAGGAATGGATCCAGGCAGGCGTGGTGGGCAATGTGAAGGAAGTGCACGTCTGGACCAACCGACCCATCTGGCCGCAGGGCAACGTGGCCAAGGACAGCTACAAGCCTGCTCCTGTGCCGCAAACACTGAACTGGACCAACTGGCTGGCGCAGACCCCCGATGTGGAATACTTCGACGGCGTGCATCCCTTCAAGTGGCGCGGCCATCGCGAGTTCGGTGCCGGTGCCATGGGCGACATGGGCTGCCACATCATGGATGGTCCGTTCTGGGGCTGCGATCTGGGCGAACCCTACAAGCTGGAAGCCGAAGTGGGCGAACTCACCGACGCGAGCTGGCCTGCCTGGTCGCATGTGATCTGCTACTTCAAGCACGCCAAGTTCGGCGAGATCAAGCTGCACTGGTATGAAGGCAAGAACGGAGACAACCCCGTGAAGCCTGAGCGCCCGGCCAAGCTGGAAGCCAGCCGCGATTTCAAGAAGATGATCGGCGGTTTCATGATCGTGGGCGACGAGGACACGATCCTCAATGCAGGCGACTACTGCGAGCACCTCGAAGTGGTGGGCAACCGCGCGAAGATGGTCAAGTTCCTCCAGGAAACGCCGAAGACCCTTGAGCGCAGCCTTGCCCCCGGCAAGCCGCAGCTCGAACTCGTGAAGGCCATCGAGCAGAACAAGACCGCTGGTAGCAACTTCGATTACTCGGTGCCGCTGACCAAGCTCTGCCTCTTCGGCAACCTGGCCATCGCCAACCCCGGCAAGGTGATCGAGTGGGACAGCGCCACCCAGCAGATCAAAAACGGCGGCGAAGCCAACAACCTGCTCAAGCGTGCAGCCGTTCGTCAGGGCTGGGACTACAGCGCTGACAAGATCTAGCCCGCCATCGCAAGCGATTCACCGCCGTGGTCTGCAAAGGCCACGGCGTTTTTTTTGTTATCGAGCAAGTCGATGCTAACATTTGCGCGCTCCATTTGCGCCATTGCCCGCCCGGCGTGAAGTTTGCCCCACGCTTCCCCGACCTCCGCCCGATCCTCGTATGTCTCAATCGCCCCCTCCCAGCCTCAAGCACCTCACCGTCATCGGTGTGGAGAATATTCCTGCCAAAGAGGGCTTCATGCTGCTGCCCAGTCAGTTGGACCTCCTCACCCTGCGTCGCATCGAGCACCTGCTGAAGGGCCGGCCCATCGTCTATCTTTTGGAAGAAGGCGCGGGCATTGATCCGCAGGTGAAAGCCCATCTGGAGAGCGAGCACGTCAATGCGCTCTCCATTGATCCCGAGACGACCGATGTGGCCTCCTACCGGGCCGCCCTGCGCGGCGCGGTAAAAGGCGGAGCCGTGATTTTCTACCTGCCGGCCAAGGCGGCCAGCTCGAATGCTCCAGTGACCACCGTGCCCGGAGCCAAGCTGGACTTCCTGATGAAGGCGGATGTGCCTGTAGTGCCTTGTTATGTGCAGCTGAATCGCGATGTCTGCCTGCCCGTCGTCAGCAAGCCTGGGGAAGACTCGGCCACCATCGCCTTTGGCAAAGCGCTGGCCGATGATGAACTCTCTCTCGCCAGCTACCAGGAGAGTCTCTTTGGGCTCGCGGAGCAGTGCTTCTCGTCCCTCCCGGCGCTCGGGTGCAGCCTGGGCTACGCTTTGATCAAGGGCCTGAAGAAACATGCCACGCGCAACCAGGTGATCGACGGCAAGGACGATAGCGTGCTGACCTTCGACAAGATCCTCGCCGCTGCCATCGCTCTGAGCAAGGTGATCAAGGCCGAGACCCAAAAGCCGCGTGTAGGCATCGTGCTGCCGCCGTCGCCCATCGGCTTGATTGCCAATCTGGCGGTCGTCTTCGCGGGCAAGACGCCGGTGAATTTGAACTTCACCGCTGGTCGCGCCGCGACCGAGAGCGCCATCAAGCAGGCGGACCTCGACAAGTTCCTGACCGCCGACACTTTCGTGCGCAAGGTGCAGAGCTTCCCCTGGCCGCCGATGAAGAATCTCGTGCTGCTGGAGCGCCTGATGCCCACCTTGAAGGTGAAGATCGGCATCTGGTTTGTGCTCAGCAAAATCTTGCCCGCATCGCTGCTCGCTTTCATCCTTGGCATCAGCCGTCAGGGCGGTAAAAAAGAAGCCACGCTGCTCTTCACCAGCGGCAGTTCCGGTGATCCGAAGGGCGTGGTGCTCACGCATCGCAATCTGTTGGGCAACGTCATCCAGTTCGGCACGCGACTGAACCTCGCTCCGAATGACAGCATCCTCGGCTGCCTGCCCTTGTTCCATAGCTTCGGCTGCACGGTCACACTTTGGTATCCGGTGATCTTCGGGCTCGATCTCGTCTATTACCCCACGCCGCTGGAGGTGAAGAAGCTCGCTGAGCTGATCCAGAAGCACAAGATCTCCGTCATGATCGCTACGCCAACCTTCTTGCGCGGCTACCTCAAGGGCGTCAATCGCGAGCAGCTCGCCAGCATCAAACTGGTGGTCACAGGTGCGGAAAAACTGCCCCGTGCCCTGGCCGAATCCTTCGAGACGCGCTTCGGCAAGCAGGTGCTGGAAGGCTACGGCCTCACCGAGACCTCACCCGTCAGCAACGTCAATCTCCCGGACCCTGCGCCCATCGGCGATGAAGACGCGCATCCGGTGATCCCGAGCAATCGCTTTGGCTCCGTCGGTCAGCTGTTGCCCGGCCTTGCCGTGCGCATGACGCATCCCGATACCAACGAGCCGCAGTCCATCCACCAGTCCGGCATCATCTGGTTCAAGGGAGCCAACATTTTCACCGGCTACCTCAACGATCCAAAACGCAGCGCCGACGTGCTCGATGCTGATGGCTGGTTCCGCACGGGCGACGTGGGTCGCGTTGATCTCGACGGCTTCCTTTACATCGAAGGCCGCCTCTCCCGCTTCTCGAAGATCGCCGGTGAAATGGTGCCGCATGAGACGGTCGAAGAGTCGCTCGTTCGTGCGCTTGGCCTTGAAGGCGAAAGCACACGCCGCATCGCCATCGTAGGCGTGCCAGACGTGGAGAAGGGCGAGGCCCTGGTCATGCTCACCACGCTCACGGGTGGACCGGAAGCGCAGGAGATCGTGCAGCTTCGCTATCGTTTGATTGATCGAGGCGTGCCGCCGCTGTGGATTCCCAAGAAGATGATCCGCGTGACCGAGATCCCCGTGCTGGCCTCCGCCAAGCTCGACGTGAAGAACTGCGAGAAGATCGCCAAGGCCGGCACGCCTCCGTGATCAATCGCTACGGATCATTCCGCTGCGCCCACTTTCGGCCGCGTTCCAAGGCCTTGATGGCTTCGGCGAGGCGGCGGGCGATGGTCTCGGGCTGCTTGGCGGTGCTGACGTGGACTTTCCACTCACGTTGATACGTGGGCTTGAGGGACTCGTAACCTGCGGCGGCGGCTTTGTTTTTCTTGAGCGCTTTCGCAAGCACTTCAGGCATAGGCCATTCCTCGCGTTTCTTGGGTGGTGGCGGTGGCAGATCGGGGTTGGCATCAAGCTGCACCGCAGACTCCACGAGGCGGCGCAGGGCTGCTGCTGAAAAGCCTTCGAGCGTGTGGAGGTTCACGTTGCGAATGCTCGTGTTGTTCTCGCCACCGAAGAACAGACCTGCCGGATCTTCCAGCTCCATGCCTCGGAAGAACACCATTTGGGCGTGCTTCTTGAAGCCCGCGATGGCCACCACTCGCTTGCGCCCTGAGTAGCAGAGCATGTTGGTGTTGATCGTTTCCTTTAGATCGGGCTGCCAGCGAAACATCCATTCGCGCAACTGCTCGCAGATGGGACGCGAGACTTCTGGGCAGGAGTCCATCCAGGCATCGGGATTCTTGGTTCGAGAGGCGCGGACGTCCATGATGCTCGATGGCTATCGAAGGTGCTTCGCACCGCAAACAAAAGAACCACCACAGCGCGAGGCCATGGTGGTTCGATGATGGTTGGAGCGGTAAAGATTACTTCAGCTCGGTGGCCCAGAAGGTGTGCCAGTCGTCCAGGTTGTTCAGATCAACGGCACCGGTATTGCAGCTGCCGTCATCGGGCAGGCCCACGGCGGCGAGGACGCTCTTGCGAGTGTCGTCGGTGTGGATGTAGCCCTGGATGGCCACGTTGTGCTTGTGAATGGTGGCCTGCGTGAGGTTCACGCCAGGATAGGCTTTCACCCAGGCTTCGGTCTGCACGTAGGTGGGTTTGGTGGCGATGAAGGCCTTGAAGTCGTCGATCTTGATGCCGAGTGCGTCGAGCGTCATCTGATCGTAGCCGCAGCCGATGCCGGGATAGTCAGCGTGGAGCTTGCCAGCATTGGCCAGGGAGGCTTTCTGCCAGAGACGAGGGAGATGAAGGACGCCGAGAGGGCCTGCGATGCCGGAGGAGATGAGGGGAACGATTTGAGACATGGTCTGGTTTGTTGGGTTGGGTTTGGTTGTTAGGGAGGAAAAACGTTATTTGATCTCTTTGGGGGCGAGTTCGCCGAGCTGGAGTGTGGGCACCTTGGCATCGGCGCTGATGTTCAGCGTGATCCAGTGACCGGTGGCGGAGTGGGCGGGAAAGCCGCAAGCGAGGGCGAATTCGCCTGCCTCGTCGGCGACGAAGCTGAAGTCCGCCTTGCCCATGCTCATGCCGGTGATGTGCTTGGGCGATGCTCCTCCGGCGAAGTAGGGCTCGGGCACCTGGAGCTTCTTGGTGTCCGCTTTGTCGATCACGATGGCGCTGTGAGGGATCGGGCTCGGGTTGATGAACGAGACGTTCACCGTCCAGTCCTTGGGCACGGTGAGGATGGCCTTGCCGTGGGAGTAACCGTTGAAGTTCATGCCCGCGTTTGCGCCATTGAAGCTGGCGACCAGCACCACCTTCACGCTTTTCGGCTTGTCACCCAGCTTGAGCAAATCATCCACCGTGATGCCGGCGAACATTTCCATCTTCAGCCCCGGAATGACGGCTCCGTGACCGTGATCGGCAGGGGCTTGGGCATTGAGAAAGGTGGAGCCAAGGGCAAGGGCGGCAGCGAGGAAGCGGATCATGGTTGGAGTCGCGGAGTTTGAACAGTGGCGAGCGGGAATGCAATTACGAAGGCGTGCTCATTGATGTCGCATCATGATTGGATCGGCCATCGCGTTGAGCATGATGAAACGCAGCCCCAATGCCCGCACCAAAGCCGAGCCCGTAAAACAAGCCCCAGCCCAGCTTGGCAGCGAGCGCCACTTGGGGCTTTTTCAGGTCTGCCAGACCGTGCTCCAGCACGCCATACATCCATTCGCTGCCGATGAAGTAGCCCAGCGAATGAGCCACGAAGACGATCAGGCCGGACAACGTGAACGCCTTGAGCCTGCCAAGCCGCGCATGAACGACGGCAGCAAAGGCCAGACTCCCAGCCAGCGAGCCGACCCACTCACCGGTTCTCCCTTTCACCAGGAACCACGCCACACACCAGAGCACCGCATACGCGAAAAACGCGGGCAGGAAGGCTCCATAGAATCGTGCGACGGCGCGCTCCCCCTGCACCAGGCGACCCAACACCAGCCCGCTGAGGCCGAGGAACACCACCGCGATGACCGCATACATCGTCAGTTCGCCGCCCGGAAAGTGAAACCAACGCCCGCCAAAGGCCCACACGGAGAAGGCGATCACGCTGACGGCGGCGAAGCCGAGACTGCCGATGAGGAGAGAGCGAATCATGTGCCTCCCATTACGCTTGGGCCGCCTTCATCCATTCGATGCACTGACGATTGTTCGCTTCCTCGTCGGCGATTTGCTGCGCCATGGATTTGCCCGTGATGCTCGGCGGGTCTGCCTTGGGAGGATGATCATGCACACCCGCCAGCGCCTTCGCCAGTTCGGACGCCGGGCGTTGGGGAAAGGTCGCCCAATACGTCTGCGTGAGGCACGGCACGCGTAACGGATCGCGGGTGCCCATTTCAATGTTGAACACGATGGATGGATTCGCCGCGTGGAGGGTTTTGATGATCTTCGGGAGATCGAGAAAACCCGTGCCCAGCGGCACTTCGCTGAGCAGGAATCCATCGGGAGCGGGTTGCACGGCCATGTCCTTGAGATGCACGCTGAAGGCCACAGGCGCGAGAGCCTCGACCACGGCATGGGGATCTTCGAGTAAGGCGATGTTGTTCCCTGTGTCCACGCACACGCCCACCCATTCGCTGCCCAGCTTGCGCAGCATCGGCAGCAGTTCGTTGACTTGCTGATCCTTGTGATTCTCGATCGCCAGCTTCAGGCCATGCTTGCGCAGCACCGGCTCCACCAGCTGTAGTGTGCGGCGGCACCCCGCCTGGTAGTCGCGGAACTCTGTTAGGCTCTTGAACACCTCGTAGCGTCGCCCGCCCATCAGCACGGCTCGTGCGACGGATGCTCCTGCGGCCTTCGCCAGTTGCACATCCGATTCGAAGGCGGGCACGTCCTCCGCCTTCTTCGGCAGACGCACATCGCCTTCGTAGTAGGCTCCCAGGGCGTCGCAGCGCTCTCGCATCTGGCGGGCGACCTCATCGTTTTGCACCCTCGTCTGCACTCCTGCCGCCCCGAGCTGATGCACGTAGTCCAAAAAGCTCACTGACTCCGTGAACTGGGTGCCCGGTTGCTTCGTTCTGACCGCCTCCCAGTGGCGATGACATGAGAAAGTGCAAAGGCCAAAGCGTAATGGGGAGGTGCTCATCGTCTTGGAAGACAAGACGGTGCCATTGGCACAGGTGTTGCGCTCCGACACCCGCGCCTGTGCTAGAATTGTTGAATACCTCTCGGGCCTGCTCAAAAATCGCGTTCCTGCAATTCTAGCAGTTGCGCGTTATTTCGTTTCTCTTAATTTGTTTTCCATGAAAACCGCCCTCCGTGCCATCGCCGCCACCGCTGCCACGCTTGTGCTCTGCCATTGCTCATCGTCGTCGCCCAAGACACGCGGAGCCGATGTCGTGGTCAGCGTCAAAGATCAGAAACTCGGCATCTATCGTTCCGGCCAGCTCGTCGGCACGTATCGCATTTCCACCTCCAAGTTCGGCCTCGGAGATCGCCCCGGCTCCAACTGCACCCCGCTCGGCAAGCATGAAGTCGTAGCCAAGATCGGTCACGGCCTCCCCGCAGGTGCCGTGCTCAAGAGTAGGCAATGGAATGGTGAAGTGCTCCGTCCCAATGCGCCAGGGCGCGATCCCATCGTCTCCCGCATCCTCTGGCTGAGCGGGCGCGAGCGCACGAACCGCAATGCGTATGGTCGCTTCATTTACATCCACGGCACCCCCGAAGAAAATCGGCTGGGCACTCCCGCCAGCTACGGCTGCGTGCGCATGGCCATGCGCGATGTGATCCGCGTCTTCGAGCGCGTCTCGATCGGAGCCTCCGTCGTCATCACTCAGGAAGGGCTGCCCGGCAACACTGGCACGACCGCCCCCGCAGCCGTGGCTACCCAGCCCCAGGCCGCCCCTGCTGCGCAACCCACTCAGGAAGGTCAGCCCGCTCCCGCCAGCCAGCCACCCGCGCAGCAGCAGCAACGGTCGCCTGCGGATCGCCCGCTAAAGATCAAGCTCAACGGCATTACCGTGGCCCATCGGTAGTTCGTTCAGGGTTTGATGGTGACACCGATCATTGGTCCGAGGTCCATCTTCTTGTCATTGCGCTTCAATGGAGGCGCGAAGAGCGATGACACGGTGCCATCCAGGAAGAGCGCGTCCGGGCACTTCAGCACGTCGCGAAACAGAGTCGCCAGTTCGTGGAAGCTCACGATCTCCTCGCTGATTGCGAAAATGACTTCGTGGGGCGAGGCGACGCCGACACCGTTGCGAAAGAGAACGTTCTTCGAGTTGGGATTGAACACGGGATGCACCACGCCGCCACGCAGCAGCAACGGTCCGGACTGAGTGGCGAGTTCGACCTTCTCCTTCAGCGCTGGATACTCTTCGGACCTGATCACCTTCGCGCCCTGATCCGAGATCAAAAAGACGCCGTTGGGCTTGAGGAAGAAATTGCCTTCGCCGTTCGCCAGGTTCACTGGCGCAAGCTGGTTGCCGTTCGCAATGCACAGACCGACGGGAGACATATCGCCGTGATACATGCCTGCGTTCATCGCGAAGGCGAGCTTCTCACCTTTCTTTTGAAGCCAGGCATCCAGAGTGGTGAAGGACTTCAGCGGCTGGCCTTGGTCGTCCTTGAGGAACAGTTGCAGCTTCTCCTTCTTCAGGTCCACACGACAGACGGTGAACCTCTTGCCCGCGTGGACAACGGCTCTGAAATCAACAGCGTGGGCTGTCGAGCCCAGGGAAAGGAGAATCATCGCGAGCAGCTTTATGACGGATGGAATTGTGCTTGGTGAGCGGGTTGCTGGCAATGTTTGGATGTAATTCACGAACGAAACCACACGGTGTTTGAAGTTTGAAGAAGGCTGCTTGGCACGGCCAACCTGAGCAGAGCAAGCCCTGAAAGGGCGAAACAACAAAGCCCAGGGTAAGCGAGGAACGAGCGCAACCCTGGGTATGTCGAAAAGACAGCCAGAGCCCTGAAAGGGCGTGACAGTGCAACGATGTGTTGTCTCGCGCTTTCAGCGCTGAGCGCACCGCCCAAGTCAACCCAGGGTTTCACCCTGGGCTTTGTTGTCTCGTCCTGTCAGGACTGGGAACAGGTTGATCTTGGTGACGAGCATCGTTTGGATTTGCTTCATCGCACCTCGATCAGCATCTCACCGCTGGCGATGAGATGCTCGATCTGTGGGATCATCGGTTCGAACCAGGCGAGCAGAGCCTGTCGCGAGACATTCTTCACGCGTAGCCAGACGATGACGGGCGCAACCTTGGCCTGACTGGAGCGGTAGGTGAAGTCTTCATCCTTGGTGATGATCGCCGCCTGATTGGCCAAGGCGTATTTCCAGATGTCGCCATCATCAGCATGCCGCAGGCTAAGGTCCTCGACGTGCTTCGCATCGTGGCCCAGTTCCCGCAGTCGCCGAGCGAGTGCGGGAGGAAGTTGGGCGTCGATGATTGCGATCATGCCCTTCGTAACTAGAGCGCGTCGGTTTAAGGACAACAAATTTCTTCGAGACGCAAAAGCACCTGGGAAAACAGGGGAAAACAGGGGAAAACAAGGGACGGGAAATCCGAAAACTTTTTTCGTCCCATCACACCGCCACCAGCACCGGATGGTCCGCCTGCTCAGCCGCGTATTCGAGGCACGCGGTGATGTCCTCGTCTTCCAGATACGGGAAGTCTTCGAGGATCTCCGCGCGGCTCACGCCTGACGAAAGTAAGTCGAGCACGTCCTTCACGCGAATGCGCATCCCGCGAATGCACGGACGTCCGCTGCATTGGTTGGGATTGAAGGTGATGCGTTCCATGAGGTGAGTTTAAACCTACGCCGCCCCCGCCATCAAACTCTTTGCGTGCTCTCGTGCGCTCGCGGCGCTGCCACCGAGCATTCGGGCGAGTTCTTCGATGCGCTCCTCGCCTTCGATGGCGCGGATCGTGGAGCGGGTGCGGTTGGCTTCGACTTCCTTGGTCACGACGAAGTGATGCTGCGCGAGGCTGGCGACCTGCGGGAAGTGGGTGATGGCGATGACCTGGCGGTTCGCGCCGATGGCGGCCATCTTGCGGCCCACGGCCTCGGCGATGTTGCCGCCGACGTTGGCGTCGATTTCGTCGAAGACGAGCAGGCCTACGGCGTCCTGCTTGGCGAGGGCGCTCTTCACGGCGAGCAGCACGCGGCTCATTTCACCGGAGGAAGCAGTGAGGCGCAGCGGCTTGAGCGGCTCGCCGGGGTTCGGGGCGAACTGGAAATCAACCTCCTCCAAGCCATCGCGCTGCGGCTCGGCGAGGGCGCTGAGCTGCACCTCGAAGACGCTTTGCTTGAAGCCGAGGTCCTTGAGGTGACCAGCGATTTCCTTGGCGAGTTTCGGGGCCGCGTCGGCGCGTTTCTTGCCCAGAGCTTTGCCGAGTTTCTCCACGTCCTTGCGCTGATCGGCGACGAGCTGGGTGAGGCGCTCGATCTCTTCGCCGCGGCCTTCCATCTTCGCGAGCTTCGACTCGCACTCGGCGAGATGCTCGAGAATGCCGTTCACGGTGGGCGCATACTTGCGCTTCAGCATCTGGATCTGGCTGAGGCGTGACTCGAGCGCGGCGAACTCCTTCGGATCGAGTTCCAGCTCGTCCGCATAGTCGCGCACGCTCGATTCCATTTCGCGCAGCGCGATCTGCGCGCTCTCGAACTCCTCGAAGAGCTTGCTGCTCGCGGGGTCGATCTTCTCCAGTTCGTGAATCATCTTGGCCACGTCGCGCAGCGCGTCGAGCACGCTGGTGCTGCCTTCGCCCAGACGGTCCGCGATGCCGCTGCACAGCTCGCCGAGACGGGCGCTGTTGGCCACCAAGCGATGTCGCGCATCAATCTCGTCGTCCTCGCCGGGCTTGAGTTTGGCACTGCCGATTTCGTTGACCTGGAACTTCAGCACATCAATGGCCTGCTGGCTGGCGCGGTCGGAGTTCTGCAACTCATCAAGTTCAAGCACGGTGCTGTGCCATTGCTTCCAGGCGGCGCGGTAGGCGTCGAGTGCGGTGTCGTTGCCCGCATACTTGTCGAGCATCTCCATCTGGCGTTCGCGCGAGTTGAGCGACTGATGATCGTGCGGCCCGTGCAGATCGACGAGGAACTCGCCGACCGCCTTGAGCACCTGCGTGGTGGCGGGCGAGCCGTTGACGAACTGCTTGTTCGATCCGCTGCTGCTGACCACGCGCTTGAGTAGCAGCGTTGCGTCTTCACACTTGTCGATGCCCGCGTCGTCGAGGATGGCGTCGATGGCCTTCACGTTGTCGAGCTGGAAGCTGGCTTCCACGCTGCATTGCTCCTGGCCGGTGCGGATCAGCGAGCGGTCCGCACGTTCGCCAAGGATGAGCTTGAGCGCGCCGACGATGATCGACTTGCCCGCGCCGGTTTCGCCGGTCACGCCGACGAGGCCCTTGCCCAGCTCCCAGGTGACGTCTTCGACGAGCGCGAGGTTCTTGATCTTGAGAAAGGAAAGCATGGCGGGGCGGAGGGTGCGCGGAGTATGAGCACGCGAGGGCGGTTGGCAAGGTGCAGGCGAAGAATCCCAGATCACTGGTCCCGCATATACACCCGAGGCACGCGGGTGTTGATATTGGTCAGCACTTCATACGGGATGGTGCCTGCCCAGCGGGCGAGGTCGTCAGCGGTGATGGTTTCGTTGCCATCGCGGCCGAGGAGGGTGACCACGTCGCCGTTGTAGGCGGAGTCCCACTCGATGTTCACCATGAACTGATCCATGCACACGCGGCCCACGATGGGGTAGCGCTGACCACGGATCAGCACCTGGGCTTGATTGGAGAGCGCGCGGAAGTAGCCATCGCCGTAACCGACGGGCACGGTGACGATGCGCACGGGATGATCGGACTGCCAGGTGGAGCCATAGCTCACAGGGCTGCCGGGTTGCACCACCTTGAAGTAGCAGACCTGGCTCTTCCATTGCAAGGCGGGCTCCACCTTCACGGTGCGCTGGCACTCGGACGATGGATACACGCCGTAGAGCATGATGCCGGGGCGCACGAGGTCGAGGTGGCTCTCAGGAAGCTGGAGCACACCAGCGCTGTTGGCAATGTGACGCATGGGGGCGGGCAGGCTGTGGCGCTCGTAAAAGGCGAGCACGTCCAGGAAGCGTTCGAGCTGGAGCCGCGCGTGGCTGAGGTCCGCAGCATCGGCATTGGCGAAGTGGGAGTAGATACCTTCCACTTCGAGGTGGCGGCAGAGCAGTGAGGCCTCAAGCAGTTTCGGCGCGCTGTAGTGGTGAATGCCCACGCGCTCCATGCCGGTGTCCACCTTGAGATGCACCTTGGCCCGAAGATTCAAGGCAGCGGCGGCTTCGTCGATGAGCTGGAGCTTGTCGATGGACGAGGCGGTGAGCGTGAGATCGTTCTGGATGAACCGTGGAATCTGCTCACCCGCGAGGCTGCCTAGCACGAGCACCGGGGCGGTGATGCCTGCCTGACGAAGCAGCAAGCCTTCCTCCAGGAACGCAGCCCCGAGATAATCGGCGCCCAGGCCCACCATCAGCCGCGCGACCTCGACGAGGCCGTGGCCATACGCGTTCGCTTTCAGCACGGGCATCACCTTGGCGGAGCCGACATGCTGACGAATGGCTGTGAAGTTGCGTTCCAGGCACGACAAGTTCACCTCCACATGCGTGGGGCGGACGATGTCTGCAGGGGCCATGGTGCTGGGGTTCAACAAGCCGGAACCAAAACCTCGCCGGGACGCATCGCAAGCATTCACAAGTCAATCTCGTTGCCTGAACGCACCCCTTCGCCCCGTAGCAATGCGCGATGAAACTCACTCTCGCGCTTCTCGTGCTCGGTCTCGCTCATGCTTCGGCGGCGGACTCGAAGTCCCCCACGCTGCATCCGAAGGCGCAGGCACTTCCTTCCAATCATCAGGGACCCTTCGTCACCACCGCCGATGGCGGCGTGCTGTGCATCGACTCGAAGAGCGCGCTCCGCAGCATGGACGAGGGCAAGACGTGGACCCAGACGCCCTTGTTTGCCGAGCCTGCGAAGTTCAATGTCAGCAACGAGCGGGCGCTGCTGAAAACCAAGAGCGGCATCATTATTTCCGCCTGGATGAATGGGGCGGAGATGAAGGCTCCCAAGCCGTGGAACTGGGGCGAGAAGGGCGCGAACTGGCAGGACTTCGTGCTGCCCACCTACGTGTGTCGTAGCCTCGATGATGGCAAGACCTGGGAAGCTCCGATCTTCCTCAACAAGCCCTGGTGCGGTTGCATTCACTCCTTGATCGAGACGAGCACCGGACGCCTTGTGCTCGTGGGTCAGGAGATCATCCCGGCGTGGCGTCATGCGACGGTGATGTTCGTCTCCGATGATCAAGGCAAGACCTGGCAGCGCAGCAATGTGCTGGACTACGGCATTGGCGAGCATGACCACGCGGGCTCGATCGAGGGATCGGTGATCGAGCGCAAGGACGGCTCGCTCTACTTGTTGCTGCGGACCGAGTCTGGCTACCTCTGGGAGGCCACCTCGCGCGATGGATTGCGGTGGGAGAAGCTGCAGCAGACCACGATCAAATCCGTCACCTGCTGCCCGCAGATGGCACGACTGGCCGATGGTCGCATCGCCTTACTCTGGAATGCGCCGCCACGTCACTCGCCCGCGAATGGCACCAGCCGGGCAGAACTTTCGCTCGCCTTCTCAGAAGACGAGGCACGCACCTGGAGCAAGCCGGTGATCGTGGCGGCCAACTACGGTCCCGCCGGGCGAGTCTCGTATCCCTACCTCTACGAGCGCCAACCGGGCGAGCTATGGATCACTACGATGCAGGGCGGGCTGCGCATGAAAGTCCAGGTGGCGGACCTGAGCGCGGGCGAGATTCCTGTTTCCAAGGTCCAGTTGCCCGCGCCCCCGAGGCCCGGTGGGATCATCGCGTTTGGCGATTCCACCACAGCTCTCCGCCCAGGGGCCGTGGAAAAAGTCTATTCCCAGCGCGTGGACGAGGCACTGCAAGGCATCGGCTCCAGCCTCAGCGTGGCCAATGCTGGAGTGGGTGGCAACACCACCCGCGAGGCTCGCAAGCGTCTGGTAAAAAGCGTGCTTCAATACAAGCCGCGCATCGTGATCATGCAGTTCGGCATCAACGATGCGGCGGTCGATGTGTGGAAGACACCGCCCGCCACCGAGCCCCGCGTGCCGTTGGCCGAATACCTGGAGAACATGACGTTCATGATCGCCGAATCCCGGAAACAGAAGGCCAAGGTGATTCTCATGACCACCAACCCGCTGCGCTGGACCTCGCGCCTGAGGGAGATGTATGGGAAGCCGCCCTACCTTCGGGACGCTGAGGACGGCTTTGATTCGCCTTTCCTCGCCGCCTACAACGAGGCCCTGCGCAAGCTCGCGAAGGAACTCGATGTGCCGCTGGTGGATGTGCGCGCGGCCTACCCCGCCTTTGCCCTGAAGCACCAGAAGACCATCGACGAGATGCTCCTCGACGGCATGCATCCGGGCGACCTCGGCCATCAACTCGTGGCTGAACTCCTGGTGCCTGCGATTCGCAGCCAGCTCCGCTAACTCGAATCAAAACCACCTTTGGCAGGACTCGTGCTGGAAAAAGCTGGTCCGTCTCGTATGCTCGCCCTCGTGAAGTCACTCTCGCTCGTCTGCCCTCCCTGGATATTGCGTTCCGGCCTCGCTTGCCTCGTGGCAGCGTCGAGTCTGTCGTTCGCTTCTGCGCAAGCGCCAGCCCCCGCACCTGAAGTCCGCAAAGCAGTCATCCCCGATGATCTGCTGGGCGATGAGCACCTGCGCGAGGAATTCGGCGTCAATGGCGTGACCACGCCGTCCATCGAGGCGCTCTTCGAATTGCTCGATACCCTCGGCACCCTTCACTACGACAAGCTCAAGCGCGAGATCTCCGACAAGACCCCAGGGGATCGCGTGGCCGTCTCGCTCAACCTTGGAGCCCTCATCGCGGATGGTTTCCTCATCGTGCAGTGCGAGAAGGTCGAAGAGATGACAGACATCGGCCGCTCCCTGCTCAAGCACGCCAAGGTGCTCGGTGCTGGCACTCGCATGAATCGCCACAGCCAGAGCCTGCTGGAGCACAGCCTGAAGGGCGACTGGAAGACCCTGCGCAAGGAGCTGGCGAAGACCCAGTTCGATGTGGAAGCCGAAATGGTGCAGCTTCGTGATGTGGACATCGCGCATCTCGTCAGCCTCGGTGGCTGGCTGCGTGCCTTCGAGATCGCCACCAAGGCGGTCGATGCCAATTACAATCCCGAGAAGACCCGCAACCTCGCTCGCAAGGATATCGTCGAGTATTACCTCGCCAGCCTTGATGGCCTCAGTGATGCCGCGCGGGAGATTCCGACGATGAAGAAAATTATTCAGGGACTCCAGGAACTCATGCCGCTCGTCGAAGGCGAAGAAGGCCGGGTGCTCAGTCCCGAGGAAGTCAAAGCCCTCAAGGCCAAGGCCGAGCAACTGACCTCCATCGCTACCGACGCGAAGAAGTAGCTGATTACTTCACCACCTGCTTCGCGACTTCGGCATCGGACAGGGAACGATCAAAGACCGCGACTTCGTCGATGCGGCCTTCCCAGTTCGAGTCGTTGTCGCTGCGTCCGGCGAAGAAGCACTGCGCGATGTTGCACGCTGCGGCCTCGCCTTCGATCTCGAGCGAGCCGTTTAGATACACGCGCACCTTCGCGCCTTCATGCACGAGCACCACATGCTGCCACTGCCAGCGCGGAATCTCGGTTTTGCCTGCGAGGATCTTCGTCGCGTCCTTGCCGGACTGGAAGATGAGACGACCTGTGTTCCCGCTCTTGCCACCGATGCCGACGTGCTCGCCGAACGCGCTCAGGCCTTGATCATGGTCGCGGGAGAAGAACCAGCCGCTCACCTCGCGACCATCGTTCGGCATGCCGTTCCATAGCCACATCGACACGCTGTAGTTTGCGCCGAGGTCGTTGAGTTCCGCACGTAGGCGACCGCCGACGAAGTGCGGTGCACGATTCTTTTCGCCGCTCGCGCAGAAGGCTTTCGATTGCGGCCCCTCCAGGTAGTAAACGCTCGCGACTTCATACGCCGCATCGCGATGATGGCCGCTCGCATCCACGGCGTGCGGGCCGGTGAACTCATTCAATCGCCAGTAGGCGAGCGGCTTCGCGGCTTGGATCGCCTGTGTGGCAGCGCCTTCGCTCAATGCCCACGGACGACGCGGCTTGGCGCACACCGTTTCGAGCAAGTCGATGGCGGCTTGCGTGATCTTTGTCTCGGCTTGCACCTCGAGTCCTGCCGAGCGTGCGGCCCAGGTGTTGTAGCCGCCGAAGGCATGCATCTCCGGCGGTGGGATGTAGCCGTCGCCGCCGTTGGCAAGTTCGATCACCACGCACTTCGGCAGCGGGCTTGCGGCTTTGATCTTGAGGCCGGTGATCGCATACGTTTCGTTCGGCGTGGTGGCGATAGTGATGTCGCCGATGCGCAGCGCCTGCACCACGATCTCGGTTTGCTGCCGCTCATGCAGAATGATCTGCTCGCGCGCATAGACTTCCGTCGGCGTCTTGGGCTGACGATCACCGACTTCGGCCATCACGCGCTGCGCCCATTCGAGACGCTGCTTGTCAGGCACGCGATACTTCATCGTCATGCGCTTCTCGGCCATCGCGATGTCGGCCTCGTCTTGATACTGGATGGCTGCATACGCCTGCATCGCGCGGTCGAGCAGTGCGTTGGTGTATTCGTCGATGGTGGGCTTCGGACGCTGATCCGCAGGCACCGTGTAGTCCACGCGGTAGATGTCGCCGCTGCAGCCGTGAGACATGATGCCGACGAAGTCGCTGTCCGGCGAGATGCGCTGCTTCAAGCCCTCCGAGAACAGCCCGAAGTAGTCCGCGCTGATGTCCTTGTCGCCGAAGTAGTGCATCGAGAAATTGCCCAGCACCGCGATGGGCTTGCCGTCCTTCGATTGAATCGAGATGAGCGAGAGATCGGGGTCCTCGGGTCCAGCTTCGCCGACGGCGTCATCCCACTTCGCACCCGCGTGCATGTTGGCACGCACGGTCATGTTGCCGAAGGGATCTTCCACGATGCGGTCAGGCCGGCGAATCCATTGACGCAGCGCCGTGAACTCTGCTGCATCCACCTTGCCCATGCCGATGCGCGCGGGCTTTTGCGCGGCCTGTGCGGCGGCGATGGCTTCCACGAGCTTCTCTTTGAGGAAAGGCACGTAGCTCGGGTCCGCATCGGTGCCCAGGCAGCCCATCGACGCCGGAGCTGTGTGCGTATGAGTGGCCGAGATCAGCATGCGATCCGTCGCGATGCCGGTCTTCTTGGAAGCCATCGCCTTGGCCTCGTCGAGCACGTCGCGGCCCATCATGCAACTGTCCGCCACCACGATTGCGAGCTGCTCCTTGCCATCGCTCAGCACGATGGCGCGCGCATGGACCTTCGTGTTGATCTTGTCGATGTAACGGCTCAGCATCCCGCCATTGACCAGCACCGGCAGCTTCGGCGGCGAGATGTCGATCACCGCCGCACCGGCTTTGAGTTCGGCTTGAACGGCGGGCACTAGGCCAAGACAACCCACGACGGCCAGGAGAATACAGAGACGCTTCATAGGCGGGACAATACGCCCATCGCGCATCACCTTTTCGAGGTTGCATAGCGGACTTCCGCACATGCTCACTCCTCGGGAACACAACCGGCACCCACTTGTCATCCATGGGATGGTGCCCAGACGAGCGACGCCACGCTGCTGATGGCTGCGCGCTGGGCATCCATGACACTGTGCGACTTCATTTGCGTGGAAGTCCGCAGCCGTGAATTTCCCGTCGGAGTATCGGGAGCGGGTGTGAGGTGTGTTTCAATCATCACCAAGTGGGATGCGGATGCGAGGCGCGGGCACTTGCTGCGTTTCCTCCCGCATGATGCGCCTTGTCTTCATTCTCTTCGCCCTCTGCCCTTCGCTCTTCGCCGCGGAGACACCCAATATCGTCCTCATCCTCGCCGATGACCTCGGCTATGGCGATGTGGGTTGTTACGGAGCAACGAAGGTGAAGACGCCGAACATCGACAAGCTCGCAAGTGAGGGGCGGCGGTTCACGGATGCGCATTCGGCTTCGGCGGTGTGCACGCCGTCGCGGTATGCACTGCTCACGGGCGAGTATCCGTTTCGCAAAGACCTCTGGGGGCCGGTCATGAATCCGAGCCCGCTCGTCGTCGATGTGTCCAAGCCGACGCTGCCGGGCATGCTGAGGCGTCAGGGCTATGCCACGGCTTGTTTTGGCAAGTGGCACCTCGGTTTCGGCAACAAGCCGAGGCCGAACTGGAACGCTGATTTGAAGCCCGGGCCGCTTGAGTGCGGCTTTGATCACTACTTCGGCATTCCCTTCGTGAACAGCCATCCGCCCTTTGTTTGGGTGGAGGACTATCGCGTCGTCGGGCTCGATCCGGCTGATCCGCTGAAGTATGGCGGCAAGGCGCAGACGCGCTCGTTTCCCGAAAAGATGCTCGCCCCGGCCATGTCCGGCGGAAAAGCTGCGCACGCGCTCTACAACGAGGAAGAGCACGGCACCACGCTCACGGAGAAAGCGGTGAATTGGATGCGCGGCCACGTGGGCGGGCCGTTCTTCGTTTATTTCGCCACACCGCACATCCATCATCCCTTTACGCCGGGCTCGAAGTTCAAAGGCAGCAGCGAGGCCGGGCCGTATGGCGACTTCATTCAGGAGTTCGACTGGATGGTCGGCGAAGTGATGCGCACGCTCGATGAATTGAAGCTGCGCGAGAACACGCTCATCATCCTCACCAGCGACAACGGCGGCATGCTCAATCAAGGCGGCCAGCAGGCCTGGAAAGCCGGTCACCGGCTCAACGGCGACCTTCTCGGCTTCAAGTTCGACTCCTGGGAAGGCGGTCACCGCGTGCCCTTCATCGCCCGCTGGCCGGGGAAGATCGAGGCTGGCAGCGTGTCCGATCAACTCATCTGCCAGATCGACCTCCTCAGCACCTTTGCGGCGCTCACGGGCTCCGACACGCGAGGCCCCGATAGCCTCAACGTCCTGCCTGCCTTGCTCGGCAAGCCTGACAAGCCTCTGCGCACCGAACTCGTGCTCGCGCCGAATCGAAAAACCCATCTCGCTCTCCGAGACGGTCCGTGGCTCTACATCGGCGCACGCGGCGGCGGCGGTTTCTCCGGCACCAAACCCGGCGACCACGCCCTCGGCGGCGGCGGTGCGCTGAAATTCACCGGCGAAACGAACAGCGACTTCCTCAACGGCCACCTCAAGCCCGACGCCCCCGAGCAGCAGCTCTACCATCTCGCCGATGATCCTCGCCAGACGAAGAATGTGATCCGCGAGCATCCCGAAGTAGCAACTCGGATGAAATCGCGTTTGGAGGCCTTGCGAGGCCAGGCGCATACCTCTCGGTGAGGTTGCCTTGGCCACGGGGTTGCAGGTGCGTTTCAGTCACCTCCATGTGGACTTGATCGTGCGAACCTGCTGCAATGCGCGGCGTTCTTCTGCTCATCATGCGCTCACTCCTCGCTCTCCTCACGCTCACGACCGCTGCCTTCGCACAGCCGGTCTCTCTTTTCGATGGCAAGTCACTCGATGGCTGGGACTTCGATCCGAAGGTCTGGCGCGTGGAAGACGGTATGATCACTGGCGGCTCGACGACGGAGAAGATCAAAGAGAACTACTTCATCTGCACCAAGAAGAGCTATCAGAACTTCGAGCTGAAACTCAAGATCAAGGTCAGCGGCGATCCGAAGACCGGCATGTTGAACAGCGGCATTCAGATCCGTAGCCTGCGTGTGCCTGGAGGCGCTCACATGAGTGGCTATCAGGTCGATTGCGGCGCGGGCTGGTTCGGCAAAATTTATGATGAGTTCCGTCGGAACAAAGTCATCTGGGCTCCCACGCCCGAGCAGCAGGCCGCGCTGGACAAGGCCGTCGATGTCTTTGGTTGGAACGAATACCGCATCCGTGCCGAAGGGCCGCGCATTCAGACGTGGATCAATGGCGTGCTCTGCATCGACTACACGGAGGCCGATCCGAACATCGCGCTCGATGGCCTCCTCGGGCCGCAAGTTCACAGCGGTGGTGTTTGCCTCGTGCAGGTCAAAGACGTAACCGTTGAAGAACTACCCGTCACGCCGAACGCGCCGACGTGGGAATCGCTCGGTGGCGTGGACGCTGCGCGTGCCAAGGTCGCTCCACCGAAGAAGCAAGCCGACGCAGGCAAGCCCGCGAAGCGCGACATCAGCTACAACAACGTCCAGGGCACCGCTTTGACCGCCGAGGAGCAGTTGAAGAAGTTCCATCTGCCCGAAGGTTATGAGATCGAACTCGTCGCAAAGGAGAGCGACGGAATCGGCAAGTTCGTCAGTGTTTACTTCGATCAACGCGGTCGTATGTGGACGCAGACCGCGCTGGAGTATCCCATCGACGCGAATGAAAACCCCGCAGCAGCTGAGGCAGCTTACGCGGCCAAAGGCAAGGACAAGGTGCTGGTCTATCCGCGTGAGGCGTTGAACGCGACGCTTCCC
>CAUJJC010000008.1 GCA_963204975.1 Verrucomicrobiota bacterium
CTACTGGCGGATCATCAACGGCGTGTTGCAGAACAGATTCGACCGCGGTCACGGAGGGGTAGTACTGCCCAAGGCACCGAAGGGCGGATACGAACTGCGCGTGCGCCTGACCTGCGTGAGGGACGGTGGCGGGCACTCGAACATTCTTTTCCGGTATCGTGACTGCGGCGGTGATCTGTCGTTCACCGACTACGCCACCCCGCGTGTGGGGCTGGCGTCTTTCGATGGCAAGAAGGCCTCCGAGCACGGCTTGCTGACGGAGCGTCTCACCCGTTTCCTCACGTTGGGGCAACCGAGGGAAATCCTTCTGCGTGTGCGGGACGAAGGCCTGACGGTGGATCTGGATGGCGAGGAGGTCTATCGCTGGACGGGCGACTGGGCGCGGATGACGCAGGACACGGTGGTCATTCAGGATCGGGTCAAAGGCCGCAAAATCTTCGGCATCTACGCCCACACGCAGCGCATTGTGGTGCATGAGGTGGCGTGGCGAGATGCGCCAGGACCGCTGCCTGCGGCTCCCGCAGATGTGCCACCCAAAGCCGAGCCCATCACACGCGTGTTCCCCGGCAATGGTCACCGTTATCAACTCGTGCCCGGCTCCTTTACCTGGAAGGAGGCGAACAGCAACGCTACGAGCCAGGGCGGACATCTCGCGACGATCACAAGCGCTGAGGAGAACGACTGGGTGTGGCGCACCTTCTCCGCCCATCTACCAAGTGTGGCCGTCCGCAATATTCACTATCGTGGCTGGTGGATCGGTGGTTCGCAGGAGGATGGGGGAAAGCCGTGGACTTGGGTCACGGGCGAGACGTTTGAGTTTGTGCGTTGGGCCGAAGGTCATCCGAGCCGTGCCAAGCCAGGGGCTCAGTATCTTCGGCAGCGCGACAATGGCGGCGGCGGAGAGTTGTCTTCGTGGATGTGCGCGCCAGCAACATCGCGTGCGAACTACTTGATCGAATGGGACGAACCACTCGCCACGGAAGACAGCGATGCACGCAAGCTCGTCGCCTGGGTGCTCAGTCTGCCACTATCTACAGAGCCCTCGCACATGGATCACAAGGTGCCCGATGTGATGATCGAAGGCAGCCTGCGCAACTTGCGCAAAGTCAGCGAACTGCCCACGACGCCGTTCGCGCTCTCCCGGCTCCGCATTGGCCCGCTGCCGACGGATGACACTGCACGGCAGCATCTCGATATTCTCGCCCGCCAAACAAGACTCTACGACCTACGCATCTACGCCGCTGAGGACGCCGAGGTGCTGGCTGCCGTGCGCCCGCTCACGCGACTAGGCACCTTAGTCTTCAAAGCCATGCCGGGCAAAGCACGAGCGTTCACCGACGAGCAACTCGCCTCCCTCGATGACCTGGTGAACCTCAACTCCCTGCGCCTCGAAGGCTGGAGCAGCATGACCGGCAGCGGCTTCGCGGCCTTCAAAAATAGGCGCAAGCTAAGCTCGCTCACCCTCAACGATTGCCCCGATCTCAATGACGCTGGCCTCGCCGAGATCGCGAGGTTCACCAGCCTGGAGACACTCTCTCTGCTCGGAGCCGTGAAGCTCACCGACGCCGGTCTTTTACAACTCAAAACCCTGAAGCAACTCAAGTCCCTCGGCCTCGGCATCCGCACCAAGTTCAGCGACAAGGCGCTGGCCGAGCTGAAACTCGCGCTGCCGCAGTGTTTGGTGAATACAGGAGGATAGACCTCCAGGTCTGTCAGCGTGAGGCTTATCCTCCGGCACCGATCACGCTCATGAGATGCGCCAGCTCGGCTTTGACCTGATCAGGATCAGACACCGTCTGGGCTATCGCTTGCTCGACGAGTTTGCCGTATCGCTTTCTCATGCGGTGAATCAGCAGGCGGAGCGTAGCTTCAGTCACCTTGAGTTTCTTCGCGACATCGGCATACGGCGTGGCGTTGTCACCGAGCGGGAGGAACTCACGCAATTGCTCGAAGGTCTCCAGGTTGTCCGCCTTCACATAGTCAGCACGTAGGAGGGATTCCGCGCTGGCGAGCACATCACGCGCCCAGGCTTTGTCGAAAAGGGTATCGGGGTCCTGGGGGGCGGCGGGCTCACTGGCGTAGCGTGCCTCCGCGTCCAGTTCGTCAAAGGATATCGTGAGAGCTTTCGATCCGCCGCGCTTCTTCGCACCGTCGTGGCGGAGTTGTTTGCTGATGATGCGCTTGAGCATTGCGAGCATGAAGCTGCGCAGCTTGCCACGCTCCTCGGCCACGGCTTGCAGGGAGTCGTAGCTAACGAGGTTCTGGAAAAACACCTGGGTGACATCCTCTGCATCCTGCACACCGAACCCATAGCGACGCGCAAAGGCATAGATGGGATACCAGTAGGTGCGGCAAATCTCATCGAGCGCGAGTGCGGCTTCCGCATCGCCAGTGCGCTGTGCCTTGCGGATCAAGGTCCAGCGGGTGATCGGGAAGTCGGAGCTGGGAGAGGCTGCGGGCATGGGCGGCTCACATTAACGATGAAGCACGCAGGAGGGTGCAGAAAGTTTCGTCATTTTTTGAAACAATTGGTCTTCGGGTGGTATTGAAGCATCCATGAGTTATCTGCTTCGCCCTCTCCTCTTTTTGATCATCGTCGCCGGATCACACGGGCAAGACACAACGCAGGTGGCCTTTGATGCCTTGCAGAAGCAGGTGGATGCAGCAGCTAAGGGAAAGGACTTTCCTTCCATTGAGGCGCTGACGAGAGCGCAGCTCGCTCTGCAACCACAAAATGCTGACGCGCACTACAATCTCGCCTGCGCTCAGGCGATGCTGGGCAAGAAGGATGAGGCCTTGCAAACGCTGACCAAGAGTGCGGCGTTCGGCTTTGCCAAGGTGGAACTGCTAGATCAAGATGCTGATCTTGCGCCGCTACGTGCTGAGCCTGCCTTTGCAGCTGTGAAAGCAGTGATGCAGCTCAATCAGCGTGCTGCTGCGCCGGGAACTGTGCCTCCGGTGAGTCCAGCACCCGCTCCTATAGCGAAAGATGAACCAGGGCCACCGATGACAAGGCAGGAGATCATCGATTATCTCAAGGCCCGTATCGGCACGGATGGCCCGCATCCGCAGAAGGAGGCGGTGAACCGGCTGTTGCGCGAGGAGATCAAGAAGCGGGGAGTCAGTTTTCGCTACTCCTACGTGGACCTGCCAGAGTTCAACAAGGCGGGCGGCGATGGCTCGATCCGTGATGCCATGCAGGCGAACTTCGGCACGCCCAAGCCGATGTCCTGGCTGGTGGGCGAATGGAATGTATCCACCACGTCCACGCGGACATTCTCGCTTTCGAATGCCGTGAATCAGATGGGTTTTCTGGTCATCGAGCCCGATGGTAAATACCTCTGGAAGGTGAAGGCCGATGACGAGGCCAAGAACTGGATCGACGGCAAGTGGCGCGAGCCCACGGCGGACGAGATGAACTGGATGGGCGGCGCTGGTGTCGTATTGCTCGGTGGTGAGCAAGGCTATGACTGGATCGTTCACCGCGATTACACCGCCGACGATGGCAAGGACTGGATCACCATTGCCATCATCAATTCTCGCCAGACCTTCCGCAGCGGCCTTCGCGTTCCTTGAGCCACTCGTCTATTCCACACCATGAAAACGAATCCGATCATCGTCGCCGTCTGCCTGATGGCCACCGTGCTTCAAGCGAACGACGAGGCACGCCGTATCGCAGTTAAAGCCGAGGAAGCCCGCGCCTATGCGCGACAACAGGAGGCGAAGCAAGCATCTGCACGCTATGAAGCGGCCCAAGCCGAAGCGAAGCGCCAGGCGGCTGCGGACGAAGCCAAACGCCAAGCCATGCAATATGATGCGCGCAAAGCCGCTGAGAAAGCTGCTGCCCTGGCGGATGAACGCAAGCGCGAGGAGAGGAAGGCGGAACAGCGAAAGGCCGATCAGAAGGCAATGAATGTCGAAAAGCCGGAACAGAAGGACATCGTGGGCACCCGCGATGAACCCAAGACTGACAGCGGACGCAAAGAACTGGAAGCCTACAACCGGAAGAAGGAAGAGGAGAAACGTCAGTATTACCTCGCCGCGCAGAAGGCTGAAGAGCAGAAACGGCAATACTACAAGGACATCGAACGCAAGGAGGCAGCCAAGCGCGAGGCCATCCTCTATGAGCAGAAGAAGCAGGCCCAAAAGGATGAGGAAAAGCGCTATCAGATGAAGCAGGACGCCAACAAAGCAGCCGCCGCCGAAGAGCTGCGAAAGTATGAAGAACGCAAGGCCGCAGCCAAGGCACAAGCCAGCAAGGATGCCGCCAAAGAGGAACAGCGAAAATACGATGAGAAGCAGGCAGCCCAGAAAGCCGAGACCGCCGCCTACAATCGCAAGCAGGAAGAACTGAAAGCGGCCCAGAAGGCCGAGGAAGCAAAATACTACCAGCGCAAGGAAGCGCAGAAAGCCGAAGCCGCTGCCTACGACCGAAAGGTAGAGGAGAGGAAAGCCGCAGATCGTGCTGCTGCGCGGCGCGCGGAGTATCTCAAGTCACTGAACAAGTAAGTCATGCCACATTTTTTCAGGTGAGGTGAAACAATCGGCAATTGACTGGTAATGCTCCTGACGAGAACCCTTCTCGTCCTATGAAGCACTACCTTACTTTCGCACTGCTCGCGTTCACGTCGCTCTTGCGTGCCGTGGACACCACGCCACCGACGCTCGACATCACGCACACCTGGATCGAAAAGCAGGGCACGGTGTCGCGCTTCAAGATGCTGCTCGATCCCAAAGACGAGACCGGACTGCTGCCGCAGACATTTGGTTCTCCAATACCGACCAACAACACCATTTGGTTCCGCTCGGCACTGAACAATCCGAACGTGAATCTCTCGGCAGTCGCGTGGAACTGGATGCCCTGGACACGCGGGCAGCCATTTGAGATCGCGTTCACCTGCACGGCCTGCGTGATCGAGTTACAGGCGCGCGATGCGGCGGGTAATGCATCGCCCGTTCAGCGGCGGGTGTTCTCATCGCCCTTCCCTTACAGCACGGCACCGGACACGAGTGTGAAGCTGAATATGAGCCTGTCGCAGAGCTTCACTGGCTCGGCGATTGATTGCAGAGGTTTGTTCAGTGGCAAACTCGATGACACCGGTTACGGCGATGACATTCTGCAGGTGGATCGGGCATCCGGTAACGTCACGGCCCGGCGGCAGCAAATCTCGGGCTGGGTAAGCGATGTGGTGATCAGTCTGGGCGCGAACACCATCGACGACAGCGCGGCGGTGGACATTGACGGCAATGGCAAGCTGGACCTGGCCATGATCGTGAATGGTGCCTTGCGGGTGTTTATGAATAGCGGTGTGGATAGCGGCGATCTGCTGTCTTACACAGAGGTCACTCTCAACCCCGGTGCTGTCAGTGCGATGAACCTTTCGACGCTGACCAATGTCGCCTTCGGTGACATCTCGGGTGAAGGGAAACCGGAACTCATCGTCTCTGGCACCGACGGCAGCGGTAATGCCCGCATCGGCTGGCTGGATCACAATGCAATCAATCGCTTCCTTTCCGGCAACAACGCACTCGCGCCGACCGGTTCCGGCACTGGGCGCGTGGCACTCGGTGACGTAACCGGCGACGGCTTCAATGACGTGGTGATGATTGAGCCGACGGGCAAAGGTCTGCTCGTCTTCAAAAACGATGCCGGTGCGCGGCTTGGTGGAGATGATGACGTGGTGACGAATAAGCGCCCTTTCTTCACCGCGACAGGGCCTTCCTTTGAGGCGATGGTGCCGCAATGCCTCGCCGTGGGCGATGTAACAGGAGACGGACGTGCGGATGTGGTGGTGATGATGCACTGGTGGGCGAGCACAAACCCATCCGATTCGAATGACACGCGGATGAACCCGCTATGGCAGTTGCTGGACAGCCGCGGCACAACTCTTCATGCCAATAGCACGTTTCCATTGCCCGCAGGTCCGTTCACGGCCTTGCCTACCACCTTCGCATCGGATGTTATCCTGCGTGACCTAAACAATGATCGTTTCCCGGAAATCATCGTTACCAGTCCGTTCGAGCCTAGCAAGCCCGCCGAAGTATCGCCACCCAAACCTGCCCTCCCGCCTTACGGCATCCATGCGCTGCGCATCACGCCTTATCTGAATGCATCAAACCAGCTTGCGACATTCGACATAGATGACGTCGTTGTTAACACCAATATCCCCAATCCGCATCGCCTCACGGCTGCAAGGTTCAGCGCGAATAAGACTTATGACATCGTGCTGGCGAACAACGATGCCACCACGCCCCTTGCGTGGATAGCCAACACCAGTCGTGCGTCCACCGCACCCGTGGCTATCATTGGTGCTGCTTCGACGGACAGCGATCCCGAAGGCACTGATGGCCCGAACGGCACCACGCTTTACACCGTGTTCCCCAACGGCCTGATCGAATACTCGCTGACGATCATTAACAACACGACCAGTCCTTTGACCAATGCAGTCTTCGACTCGCTACTGCCGCCATCGGTGGCGGCAGAGGAGTTGGATGGAGGAACGCTCGTGCCATTGAGCACCTCGAAGTTCATTCGTTGGACGGAGACGATCCCCGCGAACACGGCAATTACCAAGCACTTCACTGCGCGCGTGCTGCCCACTGCTATCGTGGGTTCCATCTTCCTTCCCAAGAACACGCTCAAGTATGGCACTACCACGCTCTACTCTTACATGCCGAAAGTGACGCTGGATGAGCCGATCACCTTCGCCCTGCTCGGCGTGAATTCCCAAAGTGATCCCGCCGGAGCCATCGTGCATTACGGAGAGGGCATCACCTACCGCATGAGGTTGACCAATCGCGGCAAGACCCCGATCAACAACACCATCATCGGCATGAACATCCCGGTGGGCAGCATCTTTGATGGTCCGGTATCTCCCGTGCCTGGCACCACGCAGGTGGTGAATGCAGCGAAGACACGCATCGACATCACGGTCACAACCATCGGCCCAGAGACGTTTCAGGATGTGTTCGTCAATGTGGAGGCACGCGGCGCGGACAACAGCCTCATCACCAACAGCACCATGACTGCGCAGCGCCCCAGTGGATCCAAGCGCACTCTAGCGGCGGTGAAAACTACCATCAAGCCAGCTATCGATGTGGAGTGGTATAGCGTGTATTCCGAGTTCAGCCCGCGCGACCAAAGTGCTGGTGAGCCGCTCAAGGGAACGCAGGTCCACTTTGGCGAGATCATTCGCTACCGTCCGAAGCTGATCAATCGCAGTGCCATCGCGCAGACAAACGTGAAGCTGGGCATTCCTGTGCCAGTGGGCACGATCTTCGATGGTCCGGTGAGCACGATTCCAGGCATGACCTACGTGGTTCCTGCCAACAAGTCACGCATCGACTTCACGATCACCAACTTCCCTGGCAGCACCTACAATCCCGACGGCACGCTCAGCACGCTCTCCATCAACACGGATGCTCGTTTGGATGTGGAGTGTCGTGCGGCGGACTATGCCAATGTGACGCAGAGCGCTACCACCGTGCAGGTGCCTGGACGCGCCATCGTGAATCCCGGCACCTACACTTTCCTGTGCCGTCCTGCGCTGGAGATTGACTTGAAGACGGTGCCTGCGCTGACCAATGTGAAGCCCGGCGAGACGATCACGTATGAACTGCAAGCGACCAACTGGGGCATCAACAAAGTTACCAGTGCCAAGGTGATCAGCCGCATTCCCTACGGCACCAAGCTGAAGAATGCGCTCGCCGATGATGGTTCTGGCACAGCGGCTGGCCCAGGGCCTGATCTGATCCCAGGCACCAGTGATGACGTTCCCTTCCGAAGTGGCAACTTCCTGAGCACGGCGCAACTCCCCCATGAACTCTCGGCGACCTCAAAGCCTGCTTACATTCTCAAAGACCAGTTGCTCGTGTGGGATTTGGGTCAGGTCGATCCTGGAATGATGAAAACGGTGCGCTACTCCGTCACGGTCGCCACGGACATCGGCCAGGAATACTTCAGCAAGGCGGTGCTCAAGACGCTGACGATGGATCACACGAACTACAACTTTGTTGGGACCGCGAACACCGGAAAGCGCATCTTCGCTTTTTTGCCGATCAACTCCACGCTCGCTGCACCGGCCAATGCCGATCCGTATTGGATGAACTCTGCAACCGGCAAGGCACCACCGGTCAGCATCGCCATCAGCACGAGCAGTCCTTTGCCCAAGCCAAGACTACAGGTCGTGAAGCACGTCGTCGGTCCTCGCAACGAGTCGCTGCCCGATAAGTATGCGCGTCTGCCCACGGATCAAGCAACCGCAGACGTGGCTCCGAACGTGAAGAAAAACGACTGGATCTTCTATGTCGAGAATGACACCACCGTCGCCAACGACGCGATCTGCAACTACACGCTTCATTACTTCAACACAGGAGGCGCGACAGCGACGAACGTGCGTGTGAAAGACACGATTCCCACAGGCATGACATTTGTGGGTTTCGTCGCCAAAGATCAGGTGTTGATGGGCAGCTTCCCCTTCTCACACTTCTATGACGCATTGGGCAATAAACTGGACATGAACGTGGCCGCCAATGTCACGAAGGTGCGTAGCTTTGACCTCTATGGCGGTGACTTGGCTATCAATGAGTCGCATGCCTTTTCGTATCAGTGCGTGGCGCTCGATACACAACTGCCCGGCGCAATCATCACCAGCAAACGTGGTGGCAAGAGCGGCAGTAATTCGGGGCTGAACTACACTGCGCTGGCTGGTTATCATCTCACGGCAGATCAACTGCACTTCCCCGTCGATGGCAGCCCTGATGCCGTGCATGTGAAGATCACGGCCAAGGCTGGCTTCATCCTCCCGCTCAAGGATGGCTGGAAGAGCGGTCATGGAATGGCCTTCTCTACGGCAGCTCCGCCCCCCCCAGCACCTCTCGCCTCTGGTGCCGAGCCACCAGCATCGATCAGTGAAGATGACGCGGAGGGGGTGACGATTACCATGCCTTACGATGTGCGCGGCGATGCCGGCGCGGCCCCATTGCCACCGCTCTCGAACGTGAAGATGACCTTCATCCTGCCGAAGGGTTACAAGACCGACGACGCCTATGTGAACAGCGTTGATAACGTGAAGCTCAAGACGCTGAACCCCAGTGCTGTGGTGGAAGGCAAGAGCTACGTGAGTGCGATCCGACAGGCGAATGGCACCATCAAGGTGACCTTCCCCCTCGATGATATTCCCTTCGCGTGGCCCATCGCGCACATCATTTATGACCCGCTCTACAAGAGCACGCTGGTCGATGCCAAAGGCTACACCAAGGGCGGTGCTGACATCGAGGTGAACCTCACCGGCTTTTATGGCGGCGGTGGAGGCCTGACCTACAACGCTACGGCCGATGCGACCACCGACACCGTAACCACTGCCACCGCGCATGGATGTGTGCCGGGGAACTGGGTGCAGTTCACAGCTTTGACAGGTGGCACGGGGCTAACCTTGGGCACGCCCTACGTCGTGGTCTCAGCGCCTGCAACCACCAAACTCACCCTCGCCGAAGAAGTCGGCGGCGCATTGATCGACATTACCACCAACGCCACAACGGGCTCCAAACTGCAACGTCTTCCTGACAAGGCGATCCCAGCGGTGAAGTCCTTCATCCACATCGACTCACGCACGAATGCGGACAAGGACACCAAGCTCTTCATCGGACGGTGCGCGCCAGTGTCCGTGAAGCGGGGCGACACCTTCACTTACACACTCTTTTTTGGCACGCTGGCCAGTGTGGATAGCTTTGAGCCCGGCGAAATCGCCATGACGGTGCCCGCCGGATGTGAGGCGCTCAGCGCAACACAGCTTCCCTTCAACTCCTTCTCACGAGTCGGCACCACGCTCCAGGAATACGCCAGCAAGGGTGCCACCATTACTCCCGCAGGCACTTTCTACCCCACAGGCACGAACAGCCTTACATGCACGGAAGTGCGCTACCCGACACCCAAACCTGCTGGCACTGTCATCAAGTGGTCCTTCCCAATGTTTCAAAACTACGGAGGTGCGGTGCAATTAAAGGTGCGTGTGTTGGAGAGTTTCACTGGCAACTCGATTGTGGATAACACCTGCTACTTCAAAAGCCTCAACGCCAACATCAAGAAGCCCGGCCCAAGCGCCGTCGTTGTGCGCGATGGCGACGTGGATGGTCAGCTCGCCGAGATTCTGCAACGCCATCTGCAAGGCGTGAAGTTCAAGCACAACACCGGAACCACCACCGAAATCAACAAGACCCTGGTGCTCAATGAGAGCACCTGCGGCGTCAGCATTGGCGGCGCGGATGTGTTGCAGTTCCTCAACGGGGTGAATCTCATTCCGCTGCCACATGACCGCGTGATGCTCATCGGACCACCGAACAACATCATTGATGCCGCAGGCGGCGTGATGGTGAACCGCAATCTCGTGAACGATCCGCTGCTGCGCATCGAATGCGGCCCAGGCACCAGCGGCGGAGTGTCCCTGGTGAATATGCCTGGCTACACGGGTGTCACGCCTGCCAATCAAGTGCTCACCGACCTCGGTGTGCCCGGTCTGAATGTGCTCGCCGCGAAGACTGCCAATCTGCTCATTGGGGGCGGCAACAACCTCGTGCGCTCAGGTTCAAGCACCTTCGCAGGTGCGGGCAAGAATGGAGCTGATGCTCCGGCTCTACTGCTCCCGGGCGCATCGGCCATTGCATTGTCGCAGTTGATTTCCAACGGTGACGGGAAGCTTGTAGGTCAGGACGGTGCCAGCATCGTCGCTGGTGGTGGCGGCAATGCGACGACCGGTCGTGGAGGTCAGATCGCTGCACCCGGCAGCGCTGGGTTAGTTGGTCAGGACGGTGCCAGTGTCGTGGCCAACGACGGTGCTGGCCTCGTCGGCCAGGATGGAGCCAGCGTGGTCGCCAACGATGGCGCGGGTGTCGTGGCCAACGATGGAGCCGGACTGTTCTCCGACCAGGGCGCAGGCCTCGTCGGCCAGGATGGTGCCAGCTTCATCGGCACCGGCGTGGGATCGCTTACTGGCGTGAACACCGGGAGCGGCAAGTGATTCTGGTCGAACAACTCTACCGCATCAGCGGCAAGTATCTCGATTAGCCGTCCTACAACTCTAAGATCATAGATGCACACCACCACCCTCCGACTTCAGCGATTACTTGGCGCTTTCGATAAAGACGTCCACTTGCTGTCCGACGTAGAGTTTTCGGCCTTCAGGAATCTTGAGCCGGTAGATGACCTGGAGCACACGGGTATCGACGCGCTCGGTGCTTGAGCCGGTAAGGCTGACCTTGGGGATGACGTAGGGCTCGATTCGCTCAAAGACCAAGGTAATGCTGTTCTCGCGCCGAGTGTCGCCTTTGATGTAGGCGATGGCGGCCTGACCAGGGCGGACTTTGACGGCGTTTTGCTCGTCGATGTCGGTTCGGACTTGTAGCTCACTCAGGTCTCCGAGGACGATTGGAGCGACGCGTGGTTGCGTGCTGGCATACTCCCCTGCTCTGATATTGACCTGGAGAATCTGCCCGGCGCGCGGGGCTTTCACAGTGAGGCGTTCGAGCAACATTTGGGTGCTCTTCACATTGGCCTCGGCGGCGATGAGTTGTGCCTTGGCAGCGGCGTGATCAGCGAGGGCGACGAGGACATCGTTTTTCCGATTTTTGAGGTCATCCATGCTGATGGCTCGCTTGTCATCGACGGCGTTCAGGCGATCCACCATCTCCTGCATTTTGGTGAGGGTGGCCTGACGAACATCGAGCGTGGCCTTTGCGACCAAGACGCTGGCCTCCTGGCTGACGAGCTGGGCGGACAGCTCACGGTCGTCGATCTTGAGCAGCGGCTGGCCAGCTTGGACGGTATCGGAGACTTTGACGAAGACGCGCTCGATGAGGCCGGGAACGGGAACTCCGAGGGCAACGTTCTCTTCCCGCGCTTCTAGAATGCCGGTGCCTGCGATGCCGCTGGCGAAGGGTTTCTCAGGAGGCGTGACGGGCGGTGGTGGGATGGTGGCCGTTTCGCTGGCATGGATGGTCTGGAGCACTTGGGACATCAGGTAGATGCCTGCGATGGCCAGGGCAAAGGTGGCGTAACGAACGAGAGCAGAAAAGAAGCGCATAGGATGGAGCGATGAGGGGGAAGTTCAATGGGTGGCGATGACGGGTGGCGCGGATTTGTCCACGGTGTGGATCTCAACGATGCGTCCATCGTCCATGCTGGCTATGCGATCGGCGTGGCTGAAGATACGATTGTCATGGGTGACGACGACAACGCTTCGACCAGGTGTGCGGGCGATGGTTTCGAAGAGTTCCATGACGATCTGGCCGTTCTTCGCGTCGAGTGCGGCGGTAGGCTCATCGCAGATGATCAAGCGGGGTTCGTGGACGAGGGCACGGGCGATGGCTACGCGTTGCTGCTGGCCGCCGGAGAGCTGGGTGGGACGATGATGGAAGCGATCTCCGAGGCCTACCTGGGCAAGGGCTTCCTTGGCGCGTGCCTCGGCGTAGCGAGTGGATTTACCCTGAATGAGCAAGGGCACGCTGGCGTTCTGCACGATGCTGAGGGTGGGTATCAGGTGAAACTGCTGGAAGATGAATCCGATGTTCTGAGCACGGAATCGTGTGATGGCTCGTCCGCTCATTTTGTGCAGGGCCTCGCCGAAGACTTCGACTTCACCCTGGTCCGCTTTCAAGGTGCCGGCCATGATGCTGATGAGGGTGGTCTTGCCACACCCGGACGGGCCGACAAGCATCATGATCTCACCGCTTCGAGTCTCCAGAGTGATTTCTTTGAGCACGGTGAGTCGGGAGCCTCCGTCGCCAAAGGATTTCACGATCCCTCGCAATTGGACGGCAACAGGATGATCAATGGGCATGCGAATGAAGGAACGACACTTCGGTTGTTCTGGATGCTGTTACTGCATGAAGTCGAAGGCTCAAGTAGCAAACAATCGACTCTCTGTTTTCCAATCAGTGCACGATTCGGATCACGCCCTGCTCAGTGATGAGCTGATGCATTCGAGCATCGTGAGGCTCCATTGGAACGGCGGGGACCACCTGGCACTCGAGGCACACGCCAATCCTTTGTGCGCGAACTCCCGGTGAGTCAAACAAGCGATCAAAGTAGCCTCGTCCGCGCCCGAGGCGTCCACCTTGCCGATCAAAGGCAAGCCCAGGAACCAGCACATAATCCAGCTCTGAGAATGCCAAGGATGGGCACCGATCATCTGGCATCCAGACGCCGAAGAGCCCTCGGGTGAGAGAATGGGCATCGTCCACTATCCGTGGGACCAGCCGATCATCGGTGAAGGCGAAGAAGACGGGGTGAACTCCCCTGCCCTTCAGCCATGGGACCAAGGATCGCAGGTCGGGCTCGCCCTGGATTCCTCCGAACAAAGCGACCGCCATGCCGCTGCGAAGGCCGCTGAGGGCGTTCGTGATCAGATGATCATGAATGCGCTCCGAGGTGCTCATCATGGAGGCTTCGCTCACGGTGCGTAGGTGCTCCCGCATCGCACGGCGGAGGTCGGCTTTGGAGGCGATGAGGTCGGCTGGCATGTGTGAAAGATGGGCTTGTGTTCGTAGCGAAGGAGGCCTTATTTCGCACAACCGCAGCAGGCTTTCCAATCCCATGGTCAATGATCCTTCCGCTTCAAGCGGCGGCGAAACAAGCCGCCGGAAAAAGCGTTTTCTCCCTGAGCGATGGTTGAGCCAGGAAAACAAAGTAGGTTTGCTCCCGGAACAAGGGTGGCGGAAACGTAACCTTCAGTTCCTTGGCGATGTCCTGATTCCCACCCTGCTTTCCCCGCGCAAGCCTGGGCACGATGTGGCTCCTGTTCCCAGTGCAGCGAATCATGAGATTGGTGTCACCTGGCTCGGGCACGCGGGCTTCCTTGTCCAGATGGAAGGGATTAACATCTTGATTGATCCCAACTGGGCACTCTGGCATGGCCCGGTGAAGAGGCTCCGGCACCCCAGCCTGTATGCCCACGACATGCCCCGGATTGACGTGGTGCTGATCACTCACGCGCACTTCGATCATCTACATTTGCCCAGCCTTCGGCGCATTGCCTGCGGACAGCCGATCATCGTCCCTCGCGGTGTGGGCAGCATTGTGAAACGTTGCGATTTCAGTAGCATCACCGAACTCTCCACCTGGGGCAGCATTGGGTTTCGAGACCTGAGGATCACGCTCACTCCCGCACGGCATTGGGGAGCGCGGATGATCCACGATACGCATCGCCAGTTCGGTGGATTCCTCGTCGAAAGCCAAAGCCGTGGGCTCTTCCACTGCGGAGACAGCGCCTTGTTTGATGGGTTCACGGAGATCGGTGAGCGGGCTGCTATCGACGTGGCCCTGATGCCGATCGGAGCCTATCAACCGCCCAGTGGGCGCCCCGTTCACATGAACCCTGAGGAGGCGCTGGAGGCCTTTGAGATGCTAGGTGCCCAGACAATGATTCCCATGCACTACGATACCTTCCCGCTCAGCGGCGAACCGATCCATGAGCCTGCTCAACGACTTCAACAGGCAGCGAACCAACGCGGCCTCGTGGAGCGGGTGCGCATCATGATGGAAGGTGAGTCCGCCATGCTGTAGCTGGCTTTGGGCAGGCTCGTTTATTGCTTCCCATTATATCAAAATCGCCCTAAAGGCATCCATTTGCCATGTTGCCGCGCGTCTTGCTCGCCGAAGAAAACCTACCTTACCGCCGCGTTATCCGCGAGGCGCTCGTCGCGTTTCGCGAGTGCGAGGTGGATGATACCCCGAGTGCCGAGCACGCGTTCGAACTCGCGCTGAGTAAACGCTACAGCCTGTTTGTCTTTGCCTTGTCACTGCCGGATATGCAGGGGGATATGCTGGATCGCCTGCTGGCGCGCGTGGTGCCACAGTTGCACCCTGATGTTCATGCTGCGCCTCCTGTCATTTTCATCCTGCGGCCAGAAGAAGCTGGGCGCATTCAGGAACTGACGCGCCATGCGAGGGTTAGAGGTCATGTGTCCATTCCCCCCAGGCTCGATCAGCTTATGGCTGCCACCGCATCGTTGCTCCCGGCACGGAGTGGCATGCCACCACTTTGACCCATGACTGAAGACTCCTCACATTCCTTCGGCGTAAAAATATGCGGCATTACCAGCGCTGTGCAGGCACAGGCCATTTGTGCTCTGGGTGCGGACATGATGGGGCTGAATTTCTGGCCTCAATCGCGCCGCTACGTTCGCCCTTCCGATGCGGATCTGTGGGCTGAAGCTCTGCGTGAGCATGTGAAAGTGGTGGGAGTGTTCGTGAATCCTTCCTTGGCCGCGTTGAAAGAGATCATAGGCATGGGGTTAATTGATGTCATTCAGCTTCACGGTGATGAAGACTCGCAGCGCGTGGCACGGGTGATGGCGCTCGGCCTGCCGGTGATCAAGGCACTCCAGGTGCGTGATCGTGAATCGTTGAAAATGATCAGGAAGTATCCGTGCGAGACCATTCTCCTCGATGCCTATTGTCCGGGAGCGTATGGCGGCGAGGGCAAAACGTTTCCTTGGGAGCTGGCTATTGAGGCTAGGGATGCCTTCCCTTCGAAACAATTCATTCTTGCGGGAGGATTGACTCCTGACAACGTCGGCCTAGCGGTGAGTCAGGTGCGCCCGACTGGCGTTGATGTTGCGAGTGGCGTTGAATCAGCTCCTGGTGTCAAAGACTTGACCCTTGTCGGGCGCTTCATCACCGAGGCGAAAATCGCCAGTGCTGCTATCGAGGAATCAGAAAGCCACTGACCTTGCCATTCACAAATTCAACCGACGCGCCCTGTGTGGGCACGTAGTCCACTACAGGCCCCCCGAAAAGGTAAGGGTCGTGAAACCCGCAGCCTCCGTAGAGACCAACTCCGCCGTAGATCGTGGGGCGATAAATGGGCTCATAGTTGGTGTAGCTCCAACGCTCGAAGTTTTTCCCCTCACGAGTGCCATTCGAAACTCTATCGGGCTTGCCCCACATGAAAAAGACCGCGTCTTTGGACATGCCTTCGCGAATCTCTCCTCGCTGGACGCTTTGCTTCTCGGACTCAGATAGTTTGGAGTAAAGCTCGGGGTTGCGCGTGATGCGTCGTTCAAGTGGCGTAGCGCAACTGGTCAGTAGCAGCGTCAGAACCGAAAGCAGGAAGAGTGATGTTTTCATGGCCGGAGTTTAGCAGGAGACGGATAGAGACCCAAGAACGTTCATCTTTACGTCGCCTGAACTGTAAAAGGCACAGGAACTCAACCTGGTGGCCAGTCAAGCGCACGCCCGGCAAGCAGATGCACGTGCAGGTGAGGAACGGTTTCGCCGGCATCGGAGCCGTGGTTGATCACCAGGCGAAATCCTTTGTCCCTACTTTTGACGCCCAATTGATCAGCTACCTTGCCTGCCGCCAGTAGCAAGGCACCGAGGGTAGCCTGATCTCCGGCTTCGGCCTCGCCGACGCGTGGGATAGGCTTTCGAGGAACGATCAAAACATGGATGGGAGCCTGTGCATTGATGTCGTGAAAGGCCACGCATTGATCATCTTCATAGACGAGTGCGGCGGGGATTTCGCGGTCGGCGATTTTTTGAAAAATAGTTTTCTCGCTCATGAAAGTATCAGGGGAAAAGTTTTCTTTGGTCCTCTTCGTCATCCCGGAAGCCACGCGAGCCGAGAGACTTGATCTCGTTGATGAACTCGCCCACGTCCTCGAACTGCCGATACACGGAGGCATAGCGGACGTAAGCCACATGATCGATTGCCTCCAGTCTGCGCATGACCTTGGCCCCGATGACGGACGATGGAATCTCGCGGTAGCCTTCCTCTTCCAGTTCGCTGGCGATCTCATCGCACGCGCGCTCCAGGTCCTCGATTTTCACCGGTCGCTTTTCACAGGCTTTGCGCAATCCGCTGAACAGTTTCTCACGGTTGAAGTTCTCGCGCGCACCATTGCGCTTTACGACGCGCAGTTCCTCGCGCTCGACTTCCTCGTAAGTTGTGAATCGGAAGGTGCAGCGCAGGCACTCTCGGCGGCGTCTGATGGCGCACCCCTCCCTTGCTTCTCGTGAATCGATCACTCGATCCTGTGAACTACCGCACTTGGGGCATCGCATAGGTTGTAGGGAACGCCAGTTTGGCATCGCCCGTGCTTTGTTCAAGCACCGCGTTCATCGGACGATCTGCACTTCATCTCCCACCTCCATCATTCCAAACCACTTGCGCGCCTTGTCATGAGGCAACCGTATGCACCCATGAGATGCCGGTTGCCCTGAGACATAGCCGGCATGAAGGCCGATGGCGCTACAGTTTAGACGCATGAACCATGGCATCTGGACATGATAGACATTGGAAGTCCATTGCTTGTGCTTGTCTGTGATCACGTAGCGCCCGGAGGGTGTTTCGTAGCCTTCACGCCCTGTGGATACCTGCGTGGTGTCGATGACCTGCCCAAAGCGCCGGAGCACCGCTCGTTGCTGAGAGAGATCCACGGTGACCAATGTCTTCGGCTCAGAGTCTGCGGGCCGTCCCAGAAGGATTCGCATGATAAAGATGAACTTCTGATCCGCAGCGAAATTGATCGGATAGCGATAATTCGTTCTCGTCGGCTTATTGGCTCGCGCTCCATGCCGAAGCAGCGCTAGAGTGGCCTCCACATCACCACGAGCAGCCGTGGCCATGAGCGGAGTAACCCCCTTCTCCTTTCTCAGGCTGTATCGAAGTTCCGGGAAAGGCAGGCGCGCATATAAACTCTCGGGCACTGGGAGCAC
Organism: Verrucomicrobiota bacterium; assembly: GCA_963204975.1. GTDB lineage: Bacteria > Verrucomicrobiota > Verrucomicrobiia > Verrucomicrobiales > Verrucomicrobiaceae > JAEUHN01. The sequence continues at coordinate 17,714 of CAUJJC010000008.1, forward strand.
AAAGGTCGCGTTGGGATCGGCCCCAGCTCTCAACAATGCCGGGAGCACCTCGGGATTTCGTTTTAGTGCTGCAAGGGCGACCGGAGGCTGGCCATCTCTTCCAACCTTGTTGGGATCGGCTCCTTGCAGCAGAAGCATATCCACCAGTTCGCCACTGCCAGATTTGATCGCCGCGCAGAGGGGCGTATCACCGAAGGGCGTCTCCTCATTCGCCCCGAAGCCGGAATCCAGCAACTGCGACAGCCACTCCTTGTCATTCATCACCACAGCCTGATATACCATCGGCAAAGGAAGTGCTCGTGGCACCTCCAGGCGCAGGGACTCACCCACGGACATCTTGAATGGCTCGTAGTCAGGCAGGGGCTCAGGCTTCTGTAGCGACGCGAGAATAGCAGGCCGAATCTCTGGGACGTCTTCTTTTAAGGGGCCGGGCAGCGGCGGAGTCACAGGCAGCGCCTTCAAAATTGTGGCCTCACCTTCTGCACGGGTGATCGGGCGATGGAGGGAAGCGAGCGGTGTCATCTGCTCGTAGGCAGGTTCACGAAACACGGGAAGCCCGGTGCCCAGCGATTCCAGCGGCCTGCTCGCAGCGACTTTGGGCGTTAGGACCCAGGAGGCATCTTGACCACCACCCTTTCCCCAGAGAAGAATGACCGTAATCCCCAATGCCAGCACTCCCCCGCCTGCGGGCCATAAGAAGGTGGGATTGGACGGCTTGGAAGAAGGCTTCACCGGGCTGTTTCCTAGCGAATTCCAGCCAGGGCGTCCAGTCTGAATGCAAAGGCAGGAAACTAGAGAAGTGATCTCCAGGCTTGCCCAAAATGATAAAATCGCTTAACTATTGCGTATTCGCATCCATTCCTGCCTCTAGACGCTGCATTCTTAACAGGTCTTCAGGCTTGGCTTCGACAAAGATTTTTCCAGCATGACGGTGATACACTTTACAACTCACGCCCTGATTTCAGCGGGCGACGAAGAGTTGTGTTTGTTAGCATGATAGCCCTCAAGGTCCATGCCCGTGCTGTAACCGAATTTGGATCGCGTATGATCGCGGTTCAATGTGCATGAACTCTACCGGAGGTGTCCCATAAGCAGCCCAACAAATAGCAACAGCGGAAGTAGCAACAGCTACAACAACAGTGGTCGTCCACCCTATAATCGAGGTGGCAGATACGTCGATCAGACTCGAATCAACGAACGCATCCGCGCTCCACGAGTTCGCGTGATCGACGGAGCCAGTGGCAAACAGCTCGGTGTGCTGGCCACTCCTCAAGCCATCCGCTTGGCCAAAGAACAGGGACTCGACCTCGTCGAGATCTCTCCGAATATCGACCCTCCGGTCTGCAAGATCGTCGATTACGGCAAATACAAATACATCCAGGAGAAGCACAAGAAGGAAGCCTTCAAGCAGCACAAGGCCAGCAAGCTGAAGGAGATGAAGTTCCGCGTGGGTATCGACCCGCATGACTACCTCATCAAGATCACTCATGCCGAAGACTTCCTCTTCGATGGTCACAAAGTTCGCATTCAGCTTCAGTTCCGCGGACGCCAGATGGCGCATCAGGAAGTGGGCTTTCAACTGGTGCAGAAGATCAAGAAAGACCTTCTCACCATGGCCCATGTGGACATGGAGCCCAAGCTGGCTGGACGAAACATCAACATGCAGCTCTCGCCCCTTCCCGAGCGGCAGCGCATTCGCAAGTTCCGTGTCGCGGCCAATGAGGCCCAGATGAAGGACATTGCCCACGCGTCCACTGTCAGTGAAGAAGTGCATAACGATCATGATCAACAGGATGCAGAACATCACGATCATGCCGCTGATGCACCGGCTCCTGAAGCGCCCGCGCCCAATTCGATCCAGAGTTGATGCGACCTTGCCTCCTTCTGTTTGATATCGACGGGACTCTTCTTGATACCAAAAGTTCCGGCTCGGGTGCCCTCATGGATGCCGTGGAAGAAGTCTTCGGCATCTCACGGCATGAAATGCCTCCGCTTGATCTCGCTGGTGCGACGGATGGCGGAGTCGTGCGCAAGTTGTTCAGTGACGCCCGTGTCGAAATGACTCCAGACAAAGTGGAGGCCTATCACGCCAGCTACCTGGGACATCTTCAACGCAGGTTGCAGGATACCGCCTTTGCCGGGCATCTCCTCCCTGCTGTGCAGCCCCTGCTGGACACATTGGCTGCTGAACCTCAGGTTCATCTAGGTCTGCTCACTGGCAATCTTCGGCGCGGAGCATTCATGAAATTGCAGCGACTGGGAATTCACACGCACTTCGACGATGGCGCTTTCGGTGACGATGCCGAGGATCGAAATCACTTGGGGCCCATCGCCATCCAGCGTCTAAGCGACCTGCGTCGAGTTCCCTTTGCGCCGGAAGACGTCATCGTGATCGGAGACACGCCGAAGGACATTGCTTGTGCTCATGCCTGCGGGGCAAGGGCGCTCGCAGTGGCGACGGGTGCCTTCAGCAGCGATCAACTGGGCCCGCACTCGCCCTGGCGATGTGTCCCGAGTTTTGCAGATCACCATGGGATAGCCCGCCTGCTCATGGAGGCGTTCTGAGCCAGTCAGTTGCATTTGCTCACGGCCTGCTCTTTGCTTCCCAACGTTTTTCCCAAATGCAGGAGCACATCACGCACGGCGCTCAATTTCCCGCGACTCCCTGGACCCAGGTGTCCAACGCGTGCGGTGACGACACTCTGGCACGATCCTCATTGGAAAACATCTGCCGTCTTTACTGGGCACCCCTGTATGCATTTGCCAGGCGCAATGGCATGAATCCCGAAGAAGCTGAGGATGTGACGCAGGCGTTTTTCATGCACCTGCTCAGTGATACCAGTCTGCGTCACGCTGACCGAACCAAAGGCAAGCTGCGCTCCTACTTGCTGGGTGCGATAAAGAATTTCATCATCAACTGGCGTCGGGCTGAAAACACGATCAAGCGCGGTGGACGGCTGGAGCGGGTGGACTTCGATGCGAGTGAAGTTGAAGCCGTATGCGCTGATGGTCGCCAGGATGGTCTGACGCCTGATGCCTTTTTTGAACGTCGCTGGGCGGTAGCCTTGCTGGATCATGCAATGCGTGATCTTGAGAATGAGCAGTTGCGTTCAGGCAAGGCCAACACATTCGCCGTGCTCAGCGAATACCTCATGATGCATGGCAAGGAAGCGGATCACAGCATTGCCGCCCGAAAGCTCAACATGAATGATGGTGCCGTGCGCGTGGCCGTTCATCGTCTGCGCAAGCGCTTCCGTGAACTGGTCCGGTTTCATGTCGCAGCGACGGTTGGTTCGGAAGATGAAGTCGATGACGAACTCCGCCATCTGCTGTCACTTTACAGCACTTGATTCTCTCACCCCTCGAATAGCAGCCGCCATGCAGGTTTGCGAATTTTGCCAGACACCACTCGAAGCCCGTGGCACAAGGACGTTTTGCCCTGCGTGTGTTCTGCGCGATCTTTGGTGTGAAGATGCGGCGGACACCCTGCTTGATGAAGAGGCCACCGAGGAGCCCGAGGACGTGCGACTTCCAGGCCTCCCCGAAGTGCCGCGCCATCGCATTCTCGACAAGCTGGGCGAAGGCGGTTTTGCCATCGTTTATCGCGCCATGCAATTCGAGCCGGTTCGCCGTGAAGTGGCGGTGAAGGTCTTGCGTGCGAGCATCTCTTCTGCGCATGTGCTAGCGCGCTTCGATGTCGAGCGCCAGACGCTGGCCCGCATGGATCATCCTGGCATTGCGAGACTCTGGGATGCCGGTCAGGCGAGTGATGGGCAACCCTACTTCGCAATGGAGCTGGTTCGCGGCCAGCCTGTGACGGCTTACTGCAAAGCTAACAAGCTCCCGCTGGCAAATCGCTTGGGGATTTTTATCGCCTTCTGCGAGGCCGTTCAGCACGCCCATGAGAAAGGTGTGCTGCACCGCGACCTCAAGCCCTCCAATCTCCTGGTGGTGGATCAGAAGCAGATCAAGGTGATTGACTTCGGCATTGCCAAGGCACTCGAAGTGCTCCCCGAAGAGGAATCGCCGAAGTTCACCACCTCGCTTCATCAAGCCGTTGGCACACCTGGCTACATGAGCCCCGAGCAGTCCGAGTGGGGCGCACATCTTGTGGATGCGCGATCAGATATATACGCGCTGGGCGTGGTGCTCTATGAATTGCTTACTGGCAAGACACCGCTGGAGGTGGAGCGCATCACGGACGATGCAGCAAGGCGTCGGCCTGTGGCATGGCATGTCACACCACCCTCGCGACTTGCTTCCGCGCTGCTCATCTCTCGATCCCAGCGCCGCGACCTCGATGCCATTGTGCTGAAGGCACTCGATTCTGAGTCCCATCTCCGCTACGCCAGTGCGGCAGCACTTGCAGATGATGTGCAGAGACATCTGGAAGACAAACCCGTCGAGGCTGCGCAGCAATCATGGACTTACGTCATGGGCAAGTTCACCCGTCGTCACCGCACGTTGGTAGCCATGACTGCGATTGCGCTGCTGGCCATCGTAGTTGGCTTTGGGGCGAGCACCATGCTCTACTTCAAGGAGCAGCGTGCTCGCAGCATCGCGGATGCACGCAGGCAGCAGGTGGAGGATCGCGATCATGATCTCCGCCGTGCCTTGAGCCGTGCAGACTACCGCGCCGCCCAGACCTACAAGCGTGAAAATGACTACCAGTCCGCTGCTGCCGCACTGGTGCGCTCATTGGATGGAGATCCCTCGTTCGGTGTCGCAGGCGCGGATTTGCAGACACTCCTGGCGTATTCGGAGCTGCCTAGTGCCATTGCGGCTCCGCTCAAGCTGCATCCTGCCTGGGGCGAGGTGAAACGTGGCGGCGTGACCGCAGGCGGCAGGCGAGTCGTCGCCGTGATGGAAACGAAAGCAGGGGACAAAAGACTCTTCCTCTGGGACTACGAAGACCCAGAATGGAGCTTCCGCGAACTAGCCATACCAAGAGGCATCGCTCAGCTAAGCCTCTCAGGGCGTGGCCAAGTCGTGGCTTTTGTGGATGCGCAGAGCACAGTCAATGTGATTGATTTGCATGGTGAGTTGCGCCCAGCAAGGAAGTGGAAAGCTCCATCGCCCGTGAGTCATCTCGTGGTGGAGACCCGTGACTCACAAACCTTTGCAGGCTGTCAAAATGGAGACGTCTGGATCATTGATCCTGATCCATCCCGCGAGCCCCGCTTGCTCTTCAATACAGGGTCCAGGATCGAGCGATTGCTCACCGGATCAGCACAGCGCTGGATTATCGCCGGGTGCAACGACGGGGCCGTGTGGCGGTGGCGGCCTCCCCTGGATGGTGAGAAACCTCAGCTCGCTTTCCGACTCCCCAGTGCGGTCACGGCGTTGACTCAAGCCAATAATGGCAGTCGCGTTGGCGCTGGCGATGTCCAAGGCAATGCCGCTCTGTTTTCACCGAGTGAATCAGCCAAGCCCGAGACTCGCCGCCTTCACAGTGAACGCATTACGGCCATTGCAATCGCTGACGACAATGAACTCATGACAGCCGGTCGTGAGCTATCCCTTCGGTGGACAAACATGAAGACCGGCACCGCCGTCACGCCTGCGCTGGATACCGCCGGGCAGATTGAGCAAATCATTGTCAATCACAATGGTGAGGAGGCACTCATCGTCGCCGCTGATACTTCTGTGCGCCTCTGGCGTCGCGATGGCGGCACGCCTCTCACCATTCGCAAGCCTCAGCACGCCCGGTATGTCGCCATGAGTGCGGCAGGACGAGGGCTGGTCGTGACTCGTGATGAAGGCAAAGCAATGGAAGTGCTGAGCCTGTCGAGCCGAAGTGTGGCCCCCATCTTGCTGCACTTGGGCAATGCCATCGATAGCGGTGGCACTCGTCCTCGCACACTCGCTTTCTCGACGACGACTGATCAATTGCTCACCACCGAGGGCACCGGCTTTGCATCTCTCTGGAACACGCGCACGGCTGCTCTCGATGGTAGAGCACGCTGGGCTACGATGGCACTGGCAGTGGCATCGAGCACGGAGGGGAAGTTCGTCGCCGCATTGGCTGATGGTTCTCTGATTGAGGCCTCGCCATCTGCTGCCGAGCCTGACGTTCTGCTTCAGGCTGAGATGGGAGATGAGCTGTCGCCTGTGGCCGCCTTCAAGAAGTGGCACATTGCGGCTCTCTCGCCCGATGGTCGTGCCGCAGCATGGAGCGAGCCGCCAACCAACTCGATGGCGCGATGCGATGTGCGTGTGTTTGATCGCGCGACCGGGAAGGTCCGCATGTTCCATCACGAGCGCATTGTCCGCCTAGCCATCAGCGCGTCACGGAACCTCCTGGTGCTCGGTTTGAACAATGGAGTGGTTCGCATCATCGACATGAAATCTGGTTCCGCCGAAACCTACTCGTGGCACCTGAGCACGATCACAGCCCTGGCGATTTCTGTGGATGGCAATCTGCTGGTCACAGGCTCGACTGACGGCAATGTGGCCTTGTGGGACATGGTCTCCCGCCAGCCCCGATCGGGGTATGTGCGGCTCGGGTCACCGGTGTTGGGAGTGGCCTTGAGTGCCGATGGGAGACGGTTTGCCGCATCGACAGATCACGACGCGATTGTGGGTGATGTCAGCACGCAATCCATCATTGGCCCTCGACTTCCCCTGCCCCACTCCGGCGGAGAACTGGCGCTCAATGCCGACGGCACCATGCTTGCGGCAGCTGGCATTGATGGTGCGACCACTCTATTCCCCATCGCACCAGACATTGATGGACCGCCCACATGGTTGCGTGACCTGGCCCTCACCTATGTTTCCCGTTCATTCACGAACGATGGCGTGATGGATACCACCAGTCATCCTGGATTGCTGACGCTCAAAAAAACAGTTCCTGCGACCGCTTCGGGTCCTTGGGGGGACTTTGCCCAATGGCTGCTGACGCACCCAGGTGCGCGCCCCATGTCGCCATGGACCTCCCTCTATTTGGAGGAGTATCTGGATGCGATTGCGAAGCGCCCTGGCGACGTGGCTGATCTTGAGCGCCTGCGCCATTCGCCAGCCGTGAAGTCCTTCCAGCAGGAGCAATGACGATTGCCTAAATTTTTTACGGCTCCACCTTCTTCGCGTCGCTCCAGAGTTCCTCCAGGGCGTAAAACTCGCGCTTCTCCTTGTGGAAGACATGCACCATCACATCGCCGTAATCGAGCACCAGCCATTGGCTGTCGTAATTGGAATCGCGCCAGCGTGGATGCATATCGTGCTCGACGATCATCTGATCATCAATCTCGCGCTGGATCGCTCGAAGGTGAGGAGCGGACGAGGCCGTGCAAATGACGAAGTAATCGGTAATGGGCGAGATACCGCGGACATCAAGGATCGTGATGTCTTCGGCTTTTTTGTCTTCTGCATACTTCGCGCAGAGCTTGGCTGTTTCTTCTCCGGTCATGGGCACTTAGGTTTGAGGGGCGGGCATAGTGCCAGTCTTCACGGATAAAGCAAATACCTCTGTCGTGCGGAGCGGAAGCTGGCATTCGAACGCTGCCAGCCCGCGATGAGGTTCATCGGATTGCCGCCTTTGGCGAGTGTGCTGTAGAGCGCGGTGCCGCCATACACCTTGTGGAAGAGGTTCAATTCATCACCACGCAACCGTCCGATCACCTTGCCTCCGCTCAGGCGGTTCAGCTCAGCCGTCATAAGAATATCGAGCGCCGTGAGATCAGCGCTGCCGCGTGGATTGATGCTCAGCTTCACACCGCCGAAACCATCGTGCGAATACGGAGCAAAGGACACGCCGGGCGCGTTGAGGCGCTGGCAGTAGGCATACATGGCCTGAGCATTCGCACCGGAAGCCCCCGCATAGGCGAAGGGTTGACCGCTCCAAGGGATGCCCACGTCCGCACTTGCAGCGCTGCCGAGGATTCCTGTAGCCACATAGTAGGCTGGTGAGTGCGAGTTGGGAATGTTCGGCGAGGTCGCGTGCCAGCGCAGTCCCGTATCGTCCCAGATCATGTTCCGGTTCCAGCCCTGCATCTTCACCACCACCAGACGAGGCACTCGTGAAATCCATCCCTGTCCGCTGATCATCATCGCCAGTTCACCCACGGTGAGCCCATGCACATAAGGCACCGGCACCTGACCCACGAAGGACTTCCAGCCCGAGGTCAGCGGTGGACCTTCCACTCGATGGCCACCCAGAGGGTTCGGACGATCAAGCACGACAAACATCTTCCCGCTTTCGGCAGCAGCCTCCATGCTCACCGCCATCGTCGAGATGTAGGTGTAGCTGCGGCAGCCGATGTCCTGCACATCAAAGACCAGCACATCCACATTCGTCAGCATCCAGGGCTGTGGCTTTCGATAGTCGCCATGCAACGAATACACCTTCAGTCCGGTGACGGGATCACGCCGATCCTTCACACTTTTGCCAGCTGTCTCGGTGCCGAAGATGCCGTGCTCTGGGGCGAACAAGGTGGTGAGATTTCCACCCAGTGCGCGCTTCATCATCACACGCGTCATCTCACCGCGCGTCGTGTAGCTTGTGTGGTTGGTGATGAGGCCCACGCGCTTGCCACGCAGGATGTCGAAGTTGTTCGCGGCCAGCATATCGCTGCCCAGCATGAGCCGTCCGCCATAGGCTCCACCGCCAGACTGCACCACCTGCGGTGCCGGAGCCACACAGGCACTCAGCCCCAAGGAGACCAGAATCAAAGCGAAAGCACGGGAGAGAAAATCGAATCGCATGAACATCTGATGCCGCGATTTCAGGCATGTGCAAGGCGGCACCGCGTTCAGTTTCGAGTGTGCTTCAGTTCTCTGGTTGCCAAGACCTCCCTTCCCGTCGAGAAGCAACGCTCCTATCACCCTCAAATTCCACACTCCACCCACCTGCATGTCCTTCTCTCCCCTCGAACTCGGTAAAGCCTTCCTCGCTGAAAACGCCAAGAAAGAAGGCGTGATCACCACCCCAAGTGGCTTGCAATACCAGGTGCTCGTCGAAGGCACAGGCAAGAGCCCCAGGGTCAAGGACACCGTGGTCGTAAACTATCGCGGCACGCTGATCAATGGAGCTGAGTTTGACAGCTCGTATGGTGCAGGTCGCGAGCCCGCCGAGTTCCCGCTGAACCGCGTGATCAAGGGCTGGACCGAAGGCGTGCAGCTCATGAAGGAAGGTGCCAAGTTCAAATTTTTCATCCCTTCGAATCTCGCCTATGGCACGCGCGGTGCGCCCCCAGACATCGCACCGAACGAAGCGCTTATCTTCGAAGTCGAGCTGCTCAAAGTCTGGGAAGACTAAGTCCCCTGCCCTCGCATCATGGCACGTCGCACCCTTGCAGACCTTGGTTGGAACGAAGCCTTCGAGAAGGACTTCGCTCCCTATGTGAAGCAAGGCTGGGTGCCCGCTCGTCTGATTCGCGACAACAAAATCAGCTACGGCGCTCTGATCGTTGAAGATGGCCAGTTCGAGGAACTGGAAGTCATCATGAGCGGCAAGGTGTATCACGACGCCGAGACCGATGCCGACCTGCCTGCTGTTGGCGATTGGGTGGCTCTCGATGTGGGAAATGAACAAACCGACAGCGTCATCCGAGCACGACTTCCGCGCCAGACATGCCTTGCTCGCAAAACGCCAGGCGACAGCTCCGAGGCGCAGGTCATCGCGACCAACATCACCGCCGTCATCGTCGTCACCGAGGCAGGACCCGACTTCAACCTCCGGCGCATGGAGCGTTACTTCATGCTCATCGCCCGAGCGGGAGCCAAGGCCGTCGTCTTGATCAACAAGGCCGACCTTGCCACGAAGGAGCAGAACGAGGAGGCCGTCGCCGCCATCCGTTCGATCAATCCCGACGTGGACATCCACGTCACCAGTGCGCTGAAGGGCAAAGGCTTTGCCGCGCTGAAGGAGTATCTGAAACGCGGCTCCACCGTCGCCTTCGTCGGCTCCAGTGGCGTGGGCAAGTCCGCGTTGATCAATTACCTGCTCGGCGACGAGTATCAGTGGACCGGCGAAGTCAATGAAGTCACCGGACGCGGTCGTCACACCACCACGGCGCGCGAATTGATGGTGCTGCGCAAAGGCGGGATCGTCATCGACAATCCAGGCATTCGCGAGGTGCAGATGTGGACCGATGAGCAGACGCTGCGCGAGCGTTTCCTCGACATCGAAGTCCTGGCCGAGCAGTGCAAGTATCACGACTGCAAGCATGGCAAGGACGCAGGCTGTGCGATTCGTGCGGCCGTGGAAAATGGCGAACTCGATGCCGATCGCTACGAGGGCTTCCTCAAGCTCGATGAGGAGATCGCGGTCCTTCGTCGGCGGCGACGTAAACGCCAGATGACCGTGGAGCGCATCTCGAAGCGTGATCATCGCGTGAAGGCTCGCAATCCGGCAGATCGGCGCGCCATGGATCGCGAACTCCGTGGCAAGCTCGACGACAGTTGAGACCTCGATTCCTCCTTGCCCATGGCGGTGGCCCGTGCTTCCAGCCAGGATGCTTACCAAACGCATCATTCCCTGTCTCGACGTCCATGCCGGACGTGTGGTGAAGGGCATCAAGTTTCTCGAACTCAAGGACGCTGGCGACCCCGTGGAGCAGGCGAAGGCCTACAACGATCAAGGCGCGGACGAGCTAGTCTTCCTCGACATCACGGCCTCGTCCGACGAGCGCCAGACGATGATCGATGTGGTCACGCGCACAGCCGAGTGCTGCTTCATGCCCGTGACCGTGGGCGGTGGCATCCGCACCGTGGCCGACATGCGCACCATGCTGCTCGCCGGTGCCGACAAGGTGGGCATCAACACGGCTGCCGTGTTTAATCCCACGGTCATCGACGAAGGCGCGGAAGCCTTTGGCAATCAGTGCATCGTGGTCGCCATCGACGCGAAGCGCAATGATCGCGGCTCCTGGACGGTCCATACGCACGGCGGTCGCAAGCCTGCGATCCGCGATGGGAAGGAAATGGATGCCATCGAGTGGGCTGCTGAAGTCTGCCGTCGCGGCGCGGGCGAGATCTTGCTCACCAGCATGGATGCCGATGGCACCAAGGCGGGCTACGACATCGCCCTGACGCGGGCGGTCAGCGAAGCCGTGACCATCCCCGTGATCGCCAGCGGCGGCGCGGGCAATGTGGATCACATGACGCATGTCCTCAGCGAAGGGAAGGCGGACGCCGTGCTCGCGGCCAGCATCTTCCACTTCGGCGAATACACGGTCGGTTCCGTGAAGCAGATTCTTGCCAGTGCGGGCGTGCCCGTGCGTATGTAGCGCTCCTCATGTTTTCGCTTTCCAACAAAACCGCCGTCATCACCGGAGCCGGATCAGGCATCGGTCGCGCCATCGCTGTCCTCTTCGCCAAGCAAGGAGCCAAGGTCGAAGTGCTCGACTACAACACCGCGCAAGCCGACGAGGTCGTCGCTGAAATCCAAGCCGCCGGTGGCACTGCCAGTGCGGTGATGTGCGACATTAGTTCGAGTGCTTCGGTGAAGGCTGCGTTTGAGTCCGTGGCGACGCGTCACTCGCGCATCGACATCCTCGTCAACAACGCCGGCATCGCGCACATCGGCACCGCATTGACCACGAAGGAAGAAGACCTCGACCGCCTCTACAACGTCAACGTCAAAGGCCTGCACCTCGTCACGCAATCCGTGCTGCAAGGCATGATCGACCACGGCGGTGGCTCCATCCTCAACCTCTGCTCCATCGCCGCGATGATGGGCCTGCCGGATCGCTTCGCTTATTCGATGACCAAGGGTGCGGTGCTCATGATGACCTACTCGATCGCGAAGGACTTCATCGCCCAGGGCATCCGCTGCAACTGCATCTGCCCCGCGCGCGTCCACACGCCATTCGTCGATGGCTACCTCGCCAAGACGTATCCAGGTCAGGAAGCCGAGATGTTCGCGAAACTCAGTGCCGCGCAGCCCATCGGACGCATGGCCAAGCCGGACGAGATCGCGGCGCTCGCGCTCTACCTGTGCAGCGATGAGGCCTCGTTCGTCACCGGCAGCGCTTATCCCATCGACGGCGGAGCAGTGAACTTGCGATGATCGCCGCGCGTCCATCTTCCAAGCAGGTGCAACTCATGGCCACCTGCCTGTGCGATGCCTTCTACGATGGCGTCGCCAAGGCCACGGTCGAAGTGCTGGAGCACCTCGGTTGCGAGATTGACTTCCCTGAGGACCAGACCTGCTGTGGTCAGCCTGCCTTCAACGCGGGTGATTGGCCTGCGTCGAGACAAGTCGTGCGCCATGCGTGCAAGGTCTTCGCTG
>CAUJJC010000009.1 GCA_963204975.1 Verrucomicrobiota bacterium
ACAGCTTGGTGTAGCCGACGCTCTCGCAGGGAAGGTCCCAGAGCTGTTTCAGTTCGGCATCCAGCTTGGTGATGCTGAAGGAAACACCGGCCATTTCCTGGCAGGTGACGATGTTGTCCACAATGGTCTGATGCACCTTGATGCCCTTGCTATCGAGGTAGGGGCGGGCAGCACGGAGCATGATGAGCAGTTCCATCAGATGAGTGCTGCCGAGGCTGTTGACGAAGAAGACAATCTCATCGCCCGGGTTGAGTTCCAGGTCATCGGCGAAGAGGAGATCGAGGATCTTCGGAGCGAGTTCATCAGCGGTGCACATCGGAATCAGCCCCACGCCTTTTTCGCCGTGAATGCCCATGCCGAGGCCGATCACATCGTCAGCGAGTTCGAAGGTAGGCTCGCCTGTAGCGGGGATGGAGCCGGGCTTGGTGGACACACCCACGCTGCGGGTGTTATCGCAGGCCTTTTGGGCGATGCGGGCGAGTTCATCCAGGGTGTCCACTTGCGTGGCAGCGGCTCCAGCGAGCTTGGTAATCGGCACCAGACCTGCGACACCGCGACGCTTGTGCTTCTCCGATGGAGGAGCCGAGCACACGTCATCAGCGATGATGACGGTCTTGATTTCAATGCCTTCATCAGCGGCGAGTTCAGCACCGATGTCGAAGTTCATCACGTCGCCAGCGTAGTTGCCATAAAGGTAGAGCACGCCTTTGCCACGATTCACAGCCTGTGTGGCTTCAAGCACGATGTCTGGCGGTGGTGCGGCGAAGATCTCGCCCACGGCAGCGCCATCGGCCATGCCCTTGCCAATGAGTCCGTGGTAGATGGGCTCGTGTCCGGCTCCACCACCGACGAGGAGGGCGGGTGCGTTCGGACGCAGGTTGTTCATCACAATGGAGCGCTTGCCCACGCGGCGGGCCTTGCCGTCGTAGGCGAGGACGAGGCCGTCGAAGAGTTCATCGGCGCAGGCGTTGGGGTTGTTGATGATTTTCTTGGCGGCGTTGCTCATAAAGTTGGCGAGGTAGGTTGAGTGAAACGGGCGTGATTTTTAGCGAGTGCGCCCCATGAAGTCAAAGCCGGATGAAGGTTGTGTCGTGCACCACTCAAAGCTGGGTGCCAGCTTGATCACAGCGGCTGCGATGCCCCTGCCAACCAAACTGACCAACTGCCAAATCTACTCCAGCGCCACAGCGCGCGCCCAAGCATCGGCTTCGATGATCTGCTCCAGGGTGGGATGCTCGACGGTCTCATGCTTGCCCATGGTGCGCTCGACGGTCTGCCAGATGGCGGGGAAGCTGAGGCGTCCGTGAAGGAAGGCATCGACGGCGACTTCGTTGGCGGCATTGAGCACGGCGGGCAGGGTGCCGCCCGTCTCACCAGCGTGCCGGGCAAGGTCGAGCGCGGGGAAGTCCTGCGTGCGCGGTGCCTCGAAGGTGAGGGCTCCGAGCGTAGCGAAGTCGATCGGCTTCAGGCTGTTGCCCACTCGATCCGGCCAGGTGACAGCATACTGAATGGGGAAGCACATGTCGCTGTGGCTGAGCTGGGCGATGATGCTCTGATCGATGAACTCGACCATGCTATGCACGATGCTCTGCGGATGGACCACCACCTCGATCTTGCTCATCGGCACATCGAACAACCAGCGCGCCTCGATCATTTCCAGGCCCTTGTTGAAGAGCGTGGCGCTGTCGATGGTGATCTTCCGGCCCATGGTCCAGGTAGGATGTTTGAGCGCCTGTGCCACGGTGACGCCGGGCAATTGATCGGCAGGCCACTGGCGAAACGGACCACCTGAAGCTGTCAGCAAAATGCGGCGAATGTCTTTGCCCCGATGCCCTTCGAGGCATTGGAAGATCGCGTTGTGCTCGCTGTCCACGGGCAGGACGTTCACGCCATGCTGACGAGCTGCGTTCATAACGGACTCGCCTGCCATGACGAGTATTTCCTTGGAAGCGACGGCGAGATCCAACCCCTGCTCCACGGCGGCGAGCGCAGGTGCAAGGCCCGTGGTGCCCACGATGGCGACGAGGAGCATATCGGCCTGCACGGCCTGCACGAGATCGACGAGGCCCTGCGCACCTTCGAAGACGGTGACGTCGGCAGGCAGCAGGCGACGTGCCTCGCGAGCGGCTTCGGCATCGGTCACGGTCACATGCTTGACGCCGGTTGCCGCCACCTGGGCAACGAGGGACTCGACACTGCGATTGGCCGCCAGGGCCACCACTTGCATCCGGTCCGGAATGTCGTGCGCCACCTTGAGCGCGCTGGTGCCGATGGAGCCGGTGCTGCCGAGAATGATGACACGCTTGGGAGAGGACATGCGGAAACGTCTAATGAGCAATCGCCGACAGGTAGAAGTAAAAAATCGGCGCGGTGAAAAGCAGGCTGTCGGTAAGATCGAGAATGCCACCGATGCCTGGGAGCTTGTGGCCCGTGTCTTTGATGGCGAGACAGCGCTTGATCACGGATTCCGCGAGGTCGCCCGTGACGGCAACGAATACCAGGATGGGCACCAGGATCATGCCGTGGAGCCAGTTCAACGGAGCGAGCTTGTCCGGGATCGTGGCGAGCAGCACGACGGTAGCGACTGTCGATGCCAGCATGGCTCCCCCGAGTCCCTCCCAGCTCTTCGCCGGGCTGATGTGCGGGATCATCTTGTGCTTGCCGATGAGCGATCCAATCGCATACGCGCCCATGTCGGAGAACTTGGTCACCATGATGAGATAGAGCATCAGGAAGGCCCCCGTCAGCTCCGTGCCATCCGCTCGGAAATACATGAGCCGCATGATAAACCCGAAGAAGATGACGGTGTAAACGACGCCAAAGACGACGGAGAAGATGCGCTGAAGCGTGGCCTCGCCTTCCAGCTCGTGACGATAGCAAAGCAGGAAGGCTCCCTGGACTGCCACGGTGAGTGCCGCCAGATCAAACCACATCGGCGGCTCCGTGCGCTGCGTGAGCACATGCCACACCACAGCCGTCCAGTAGGCAAGGCAGAGCACCAGACCAAAGACCGAGAAAGAGCGAGGCTGTGAATGCCGGACGAGCAGCCGGAAATACTCGACAGCTCCCGCCACCCCAAAGAAGCAGGCGACGCCAGCGAACAGTGCCTGGCTTTTCCATTGAATCGCCATGCCGATAACCGCCCAGAGCACGAGTGTGCTGGTGAGGCGGGAGAAAAAGACTCGCCGCTTGCTAGGCGAGGCAGATGGGGGGATGGCGGAGGGAGGGGACTCCATGAACGGTGGTAGGATCGCTCAGATTAGGCAGATGCAGCGCCCGCTTGCAACTCCTGGGCGAGCTTTTGCAAGGATTGCTTCAGTTCAAAGAGTTGAGCCAAGTGCTGATGGGTGCGCATTTCCTGCAATTCGAGGTCCTCGCGCGAAGGCTGGAGGATACGCGTGAAAAGACCAAACGCATTCTCCGTCTCATCGCGCACCTGATCCTGCAACATCTGGCTCAATGCAGGCCGTGCATGTTCGAAGTGCTCCACCAAATGATCGCGAGCCTGCCGGAGCGAGCGCCCCAGCGAGGCATAAAGCACCAGCACCATCAGCAAGGCCAGACTCATCGCCCCAATTCCCATCTGCCAACCGAACAAAAGACCCACAACCAAAGCCAGCACTCCTAGCACGCCTGCCACCACAGGCAACCGCCGGGCCTGCGTGCGGGTGCGTTGCAGACCAGGCTGCAGGCTTTCGTCAATTTTCAGCCCAAGCACAAACCGGCGAAAGGTGGAATCCACCTTGGCCATGAACCGCCGCCGCGCCTCCTGGCTCGCAGGCTCATTGTCCTCATGCGCCTTGAGGTCCCCGAGGTAAAGCTCGCCGCGCCAGTGGTGGGACATGTAGTTCTCGAAGCGCTTGAAATCATCCTCCAGGATGTGCGCCATCTGCTGCCAGCGTTCACCCGCACTCGATAGCAAGTCCTGGTAGAGTTTGTGATCCAGGTTCTTGGGAATGCGTGTGTCCTCAGCTCCTACCTTGAAAGCCGCCTTCCGGGTCAATCCCTCATCGGCCAGGGCGACAATGCGTGATGCCGCCTCGCGGAAATCGAAATCTGAGGCCTCGACGGCGAGCTGGAATTTCCCCTTGGTCCGCTCCACCTGCACCTCGCGCTCGCCTTGCATCTCGTCGATCAGCGCGCGACCTTTCTTGATGTGGTCGAGCGTGGTCGTGGTCCGCTCCATGATTTGATCGAGCACCTGTCGCGCGAGGCGCACCGAGGCGGCCAGCTTGCCCAGACGAGCAGGCTGCTGGGTGACGACTTGATTGATGTGTCCCTCCAGCGCCTCGTAGCCGCTTTCCGCCATCAAGCGCTCCCGATCAATGCCGGAGCTGCGGGCTAGGAAGGCCTTCTTCGCCGAGACGGAAAACAAGGGGAACTCGCGGCCAAAGCGCTGCATGCAAAGCTGCCGCATGTAGTCCGTGATCACCTGCAATTCCTCTGGCGTTCGCAGATCGCTCTGCTGAAGAACGAAGATCACATGACGCATCCACTGCCGGTGAACCTTGTCCAGAAACTGCCAGGCCGAAGCCCCCCAGGGATTCAAAGCGCTGAACACAAACACCACGAGATCAGCCGCAGGCACAAATCGCTCCGTGATCTGCTGGTGCTCGCCTTCGATCGAGTTCGTGCCCGGCGTGTCCACAATGTGGAAGTTCTTGAGGAAATCACATGGCACCCGCACCTCTTCGACCGTGGGCGCGATGGGCGTGGATTGCACCACGGAGCCGTGCTTGAAGAAGTAGATCTTGTCCGTCGTGGGCATCACGCCGGTGCGGGAAAACTCAGCTCCAAACAAGGCATTGAGGAATGTGGACTTGCCCACATTCACCTCGCCGACCACGACGAAAACGAAGGGGTCATTCAGCCCTGCAACGAGGTTCTCCAGGATCTGCACATCATCCACCGTGCCCCCATGCTGACGCACGACCTGGGCGAGCTGGAACAGATCCTTGCCCAGACGCTCGCGCAAATCAAAGTAGGCCTCACCAATCATGGAGCGTCGCGAAGCATCATATCGCCCAGGATGATCGCGTGACGCTAGGAGCGCGGCTCTCCAGGCCTGACAACGACCTTGGCCGGCTGCACTTCCTCACCAGGATGAACGACCACGCCCACAGGCATGGTTTTCTTCTCAAGGTTCAGCAACTGGCTCACGGTGACAAACCGGTAGCCGCGAGCAAGCAGCTCATCGAAGACCTTCGGCACCGCTGTGATGGTGGGTGCATGGATGTCGTGGGCGAGCATGATGGCTCCCTTGTGGGCGGCATTGAGCAAGCGGCTCTGCACCACACTCACACCTGGCCGCTTCCAATCCATCGGGTCCACGGACCATAACACGGTGCTGTAGCCAAATTCATCGAAGATCCATTGCTCGATGCGCTTGTTGATCGCGCCACCAGGGGGACGCATCGTGTGCGGCACATAGCCAGAGACTTCGCGAATCACATCCGCCGTGCGCTGCATTTCGGAACGAATCACTTCATCGGAACGGGCCGTGAGGGTGGGATGAGTGTAAGTATGATTGCCGATCTCGTGCCCCTCTTCCACCATGCGCCGGACGATCTGCGGGTAGCGCTTCACGTTCTCGCCCACGAGGTAAAAGGTCGCTTTGATATTCCGTGCCTTCAGCTCGTCCAGCAGCCGGGGTGTATTGGTAGCGTGCGGACCATCATCAAAGGTGAAGGCCACGACCATCTCATCGGTTTGCACACTGGAGTAGCGCGTCCGCACGCCTGGAGGCGGGACTTTGGGCAAGGGGGAATCAGGATTCTGGATGTCAGCCACCGTCCCGCGATTCGCCCTGGAAGCATCGCCCTGGGCCAGAGTTGCACGACGGATCTGCATCCCTGCGGTGGGATCGGCGTCTTTCTTGTTGAATACCGAGCACCCGGTTTGCGAGGTGCTCATGGCGATACCGATCCAGATACTTAAATACATGCGCTGCAAGTTCACGGGCGAGAGTAGAGGCATCAGATGCTTTAGGAAAGTTTAATTTTCTTCAAGGACTAGAACCACGGGGATTTCCATCGCTACGGGTTCACCAAATTGTCGATCAGAGCAGTGATCGAACCCAAGACCCAACTCCGTGCCAGCCAAGTCCCGAAAGTGCTGCGGATCTGATTCTGCTGGCAGGTAGCACACACCACGTTGCGTCCGCGCGCCAGTCCCCACGCAATCATGAACACAGCTCCTCCCAGTAGAATTGCCAGTGGACCCACACGGTTAATCGTCACCACCGAAGGCTCCAGCACATGGCTTTGGCAACGCGTGCATTTCAGACGCGAAAGCCACCATCGGGAGCTTCGGAAGCAGCACACAGCACTGAGCAAGAAGTTGAGAGTCAACCAACCGTCCACCACCCAGCTAAGTGCATGCCTCTGTTCGCGAGTAACGATACTGTCGATGATTCCCATGAGGAGAATCACTCCCACAAGCCCACTAATGATTCCCCAGAAAATTCTCATTAACCCAACGCTGCTTGAGGTTTACTTCATAACACGATCAAAGAAGGTCTTCATCGCCTGCCAGCTTTTGGCATCAGCCTCGGCATTGTAGGCAGCACCTTTCTTCGGATCGTCACCAGCAGCCTTTTGAGTGAAGGCATGAACGGCTCCCGCATACTTCACCAGTTCATACTTCACGCCTGCGGAGGTCAGCTCATCCTCGAAGGCTTTCACATCAGCAGCCGGGACAAAGGGATCATCGGCACCGTGGAGGGCAAGCACCTCGCCTTTGATACTCTTGCCATCGGCAGGCGTAGGCGAATCGAGTCCACCGTGGAAACTGACCACTCCGGCGACCTCAGCTCCGCTGCGGGCCAGTTCGAGGACTCCTGTGCCACCAAAGCAGTAACCAATCGCCGCGAGCTTGGCAGCATTGGTTTGCGGCAGCTTCTTCAGTTCGGCCAGCGCATCATTCAAGCGCTGACGAAGCAAGGCACGATCAGCTTTGTATTTGCCTGCTTCCTTGGCAGAGGCTGGAGGTCCCGGTGGGCGCACGCCTTTGCCATACACATCGGCAACGAACACATTGTAACCCAGCTCCGCGAGCATCCGTGCCCGCATCTTTTCATTCTCACTCACGCCCGTCCATTGATGGACGACCAGCACGGAGGGCAAGGGTCCAGCCTTGGCGTTGTCCACCACATGGAGTCCTTCGCAGACGACCCCAGCGGAGGTGTATTCTACGGGTTTCTCCACCACCTCGGCATGGGTGGCGGTAACGAGGAAAAAGGCGATGAGAGCGAGCGGAGTTTTCATGCGTGCCTGTGCATATCGGGTTCCCTCCAAAAGGTCAAGACTGCACTGCCCTCAAGTGCCCACCGATCAGTCGCCCGCGTCGTCTTCCTGAGGATAGTCGTCGGAAGTCAGCTCACTGGCAACTTCAAGCCGCCAGGAGCGAGTGTCTGCGGGGCGGGCGGGATTCTGCCCTTTGGCCTCTTGCGAGGAGTGTTTCCCTCCTGAGTGATGCACTGCCAGCGACCATGCGGTGAAGGCGACAACGAAAGCCGCTAGCACCGTCCAATAGATGGCGCGCACGAGCGTCTTGGCAGGAATCGGGATCAGAGAAGGAGGGGGCTTCATGCACTAAGAACAGATCAGGAACTCAGAACTGTCCGATCATTAGTTCGGACTACTGCCTCCGATGTTACGCCCCATCATCCTCTTTTCATCCTAAATCTCTCAACCATTCATCAATTAGCACCATCGTGTGAGCAACCCTCAGCCGATCACCCAGGTGACGTTGCAGTTGCACTAGGCATCCTATGTTTCCCGTGATGCAGACTTCCGCTTTGGCTGCGAGCAGAGCCTCCGCCTTGCGTCGGCCAAGTTCATCTGCCACCTCAGGATGCTCCAGGTTGTAGCTCCCGGCCGAGCCACAGCACAACTCGGGATCGGCCACTTCGCGAATCGTCACTCCAGGGAACTTGGCCAGCAAACGACGCGGGGCGCTCTGCACTCGCTGCCCGTGCAGCAAGTGGCAGGCATCCTGCATGGCCACCGTGACCTTGCGCTCCTTGTCTGGCACCCGGAAGCCCAGGGCGTCCAGGAACTGCGCCACGTCCTGCACTTTGGCTGCGAAGCCCTTCGCCTCGTCGCCCATGATCAGCGGATACTCATGCAAGGTGGAGCCACACCCCGCAGCGTTCGTGAGGATAGCATCCACATCCGTGGGAAACGCTGCCACATTGGCCTTCGCAGCCTTCACCGCACGCGCCTCGTCACCCACATGCCAGGCCAGGGCACCGCAGCACTCCTGCCGACGCGGCACCAGCACCTCCACGCCCTGCGATTGCAGCACGCGGATGGTCGCCTCATTGATCTCAGGCGCGAGAACTTGCTGCGCACAACCAGTCAGCAGCGCCACGCGCGCACGACGCTCGCCTTTGGCCTCGTAGTGATCGCGGATGGGCTTACGCTTCGGCATCCGTCGAGGCAGCAGGTCGAACATCGGTCCCAGCGCCTTCGGCAGCACCTTGCGAAACGGCCTTGCCATCAGGCCAAGGCGAACCGCCACCGCCATGCGCCAGCGAAAGGGCAGCACGTTCATGAGCATCCAGCGCCGCATGCGCTCCAGGCGCGGACGCTCTCGCTGCGGTTCTGCCCAGGCACGGAAGGGGCTAATCAAATCGCGATACTGCACACCCGATGGGCACGCGGTCTCGCACGACAAGCAACCGAGGCAGGCATCGACATGCGGCAGCGCTGTCTCCAACGGCTGCTTGCCTTCCAGCACTTGCTTCATGAGCGTGATGCGACCGCGAGGCGAGTCCATCTCCTCGCCCATCACCTGGTAAGTGGGACAAGTGGGCAGGCAGAAGCCGCAATGCACACAGGCCTGCACCGCCGCTGCCATCGCTGCGCCTTGATGACCACACTGATCGACTGGAATGCTGTGCTTCATGGCTGCGCTCCAAACTTGTTTTCAGGATCGAGCACCCGCTTCACAATCCCCTCCGCCGTGCTCGCCGCATTCATGCCAAGTCGCGTGGGTGCTCCATCCAACTGCAAGCCTCCGAGCTTCATCCGCAGCAGTTGATCATTGAGCACCTGCACCGGGATCGAAGGCGGCCAGGCCATCCATGCCACGTTCGCGCCCACGCTGTAGAGCCGTGAGACCTCGTGCCGTTCGAGGAACTCATCCATCTCCACCACGCGCTGTGTCGTGAGCGGCACCCGCACGCGACTGGTAAACCCATCCACCCAGCTCAATTGCGTGAGCGACTCCCACATCTCGTTCGCACTTGCGGCGGACAACGCACGCCAGCGAATGTTCGTCGCCATTGAGATCGCCTCCAACCGCGCAGGCAAAGCCGATGCTTCACCACTGATGCGAATCACCACCTCATGCGGCGGCATCAGTTCCAAAGCATCAAGATCAAAGGGCAGCCGCGATAGCGAACGCACCGCTTCATTGGCCAGCGTGAGCAGAGGCAGTTTCGCCATGGCGGTGAGCGATGCTTTGGGCTTGGGGAAGACCTTGAACGTCGCCTCCGTGATCACGCCAAGCCTGCCGCAGGACCCAACCATGAGCTTCGGAAAATCAAAGCCCGCCGCGTTCTTGACCACCTTGCCACCTCCGGTGACGAGACTGCCTCGACCATCAATGAACTTGATCCCAATGATGAAGTCTCGCAGGCCTCCGTAACGGAAACGGCCTGGTCCACTGATGCCGGAGGCAATGCATCCGCCAAGCGTTGCCACCGGCTCCGTGAGCATGGGATCGAAGGGCAAATACTGCCCCGCCTCCGCCAGCACCTTCGCGATGTCCTTGAGCATCGTGCCCGCCTTCGCGGTGAAGGTGAACTCGCCGGGATCATACTCGGTGATGCCAGCGAATCGTCGCATGTCGAGCGGCACCGCGCCCTCCGTCTGCGCCCTGAGTCCACCTTTGGATCCCCCGCCCCACACCGCGAAACTGCTGCCCTCGCGGATCAGCGCACAGGCTTCTTCGACAGAGGTGATCGTTCGGCTAAGCATGAAGTTCGCGCTGGATGTGCGTCAGCAGGTGGTCGCAGCCATTCTCTACGATGTCCAGCACCTGCTCGAATCCCGCTTCACCGCCGTAGTAAGGATCGGGCACCTCGATTTCCTCGCGGTCTTCGGCAAACTCACAAAACAACCGCACCTTCTTCATCAGCGAAGGATCAGAGGCGAAGGGAGGGATCTCACGCAGGTTCTGCTGATCCATGACGAGGATCAAATCGAAGTCCGTGAAGTCCTGCATCCGCACCTGTCGTGCAACGCTGTCCAAAGCGTAGCCACGTTGCTTCGCATGTTTCCTCATGCGCGAATCGGGAGCATCCCCTGCATGCCAGCCGCCCGTCCCTGCCGAGTCGATCTCGATGCGGTTCGCCAGCCCGGCCTCGCGCACCTTGTGTAGCATCACGCCCTCCGCCGCAGGTGAGCGGCAGATGTTACCCATGCAGACGAAGAGCAGTTTGAAGTTCTTCTCGCTCATGATTTAAACCGGATACTCCCAAGGGCCGCGATACTTCCGGGCGAGCAATTCATTGGCCGCCGCATCGCCCACGATCTGCTCCTTCGCACCATCCCATTCGATGCTGCGCCCGATCTTCATCGACAGCATGCCGAGCATGGGCAGAACGGACGAGCGATGCGCCGACTCGATGTCGCACGCAGGCTTCGTGTTGTTGTCGATAGCCTTGAGGAAGTCCGCCCACAGGAGCTGAAGGTTGTGTCCATCAGGCTCCTGGAGCTTCGAGTCGCCATGGATGATCTGCTCCTTGGCGTTCGCCGGATAAAACGTCCAGCCGTCGCGCCAGCCGACATGCAGGGTGCCCTTGGTGCCGTAGAAGTAAGCGCCGATCTTGTGCTTCTCGGCATTGTTGTCGGCGAACTTGCGATGCTCCCAGGTCGCGGTGAAACCTTCGAACTGGAACACCGCCACTTGCGAGTCGGGCGCATCCGAGGTCTGCTCCTCTTGATTCAAAACGACTGGACCCAGCACGGGACGACCACCCGTGGAGAAGACCCGCTTCGGCCATTTTTCCTCCGACCACCACAGCACCTGATCCAGCCAGTGAACGCCCCAGTCGCCGAGCTGCCCGTTGCCAAAGTCCAGCCAGCTGCGCCAGGCACCTGGGTGCAGTTTCTTGTTAAACGGACGCAACGGAGCAGGTCCGCACCACATGTCCCAATCGAGTCCCGCAGGCGGCTCGCTGTTCTTTGTTGGCGTCTCCTTGCGCGCTCCACCGCCCGTGACGAAGCAGCGAACCGATCCAATGTCGCCCACCTTGCCGGACTTCAGAAACTCATGCGCCTCCACATGGTGAGGCCCCAGCCGACGATGCAAACCGACCTGCACCACCTTGCCCGCCGCCTGCGCGGCGTTTACCATCGCACGGCTTTCCTTCACTGTGTGCCCTGTGGGCTTTTCGACGAGCACATGCGCGCCCGCTTTGAGCGACGCGATAGCCGTGAGCGCATGCCAATGGTCCGGCGTCGCAATGATGACGAGGTCCGGCTTCTCCGCCGCGAGCAGTTCGCGATAGTCCTTGTAGGCCTTCGGTTTGCTACCGGTCAGGCCTTCAAGTTCATCCGCTGAAGCGTTGCGCGCATTCTCATCCACATCGGCCAGCGCCACGCACTTGAGGCGCTTCGAATCGAGCCCTTCACGCAGCAGGTTCATCCCCCACCAACCACTCCCAATCAAGGCTGCACGATAGATGCGTTCGTTGCTCTGTCCGATCACGTAAGGTGCGGCGGCGAGCAGGCTGGTGGCCGTGGCGGAAGAAAAGAAGGAGCGTCGATTCATGGCGGGCGCACGATAGCGATGGGAGCCCGCCTCGCGCCAGCGCAAAAAAAGCTCTGGCCTCAGCTCGCGAACTGCCGGTAGAACATCACCGCCGAGATGACGAGCCCGATGCCCGTGATCAAATGCCGCACGGCCTGCTGGGGGATGCGCAACGACAAATGCGCGCCCACTGAATAGCCAATCAATGCACCCACGGTCATCACGATCGCCTTGGGCCAATCGACGATGCCCGCTGTGATGAAGCACACGGCAGCGACCACATTGATGAGTGAGCCGAGCAAGTTCTTGAGCGCGTTCATCTCGTGGATGTCCTTCAGCCCCAGGAAGCCGAGCGTCGCAAGCATCAGGATACCGATGCCTGCGCCGAAGTAGCCGCCGTAAACGGCGACCGCGAACTGAAACGGCACCGCGATCCACAGTCCGTTCGACGACGGACCGCTGCTAGCCTCGCGACGGGCAAGCTTGCGAAACACGCCCTGCGCCAGGAACAGCAGCGTCGCGAACAGAATGAGATACGGCACGAGGTTCGCGAAGAACTTGTTCGAGCTGTGCGTGAGCAAGGCACTGCCAATCCAGCCGCCGAGCACGCTGACGGGGATGAACTTCGCCAGCCAGTGCTTCACGGCGGGCAGTTGCTTGCGGAAGCCCACGATGCTGCCCGCCGTGCCGATCACGAGCGCGACCGTGCTGGTCGCATTCGCCTGCACGGGCGGCGTGCCGAAGAACATCAGCACCGGAAACGTGAGCAACGTCCCGCCGCCCGCGACCGCATTGATCACCCCCGCCGCCGCCGCAGAGGCAGTGAGGCCGAGTGCTTCCGTGAGGTCCATCATATCGGCAGAATGAGTTTAACCTCCGATCGTGCCAACGATGAAGTCCTGAAAGGACGAGACAACAAAGCCCAGGGTAAGGAGCAAAACGACGCAACCCTGGGTGGTTGTGACCGTAAGCGAGAGCGCTGAAAGCGCGAGACAGCGATGCGATCAATCGGTGCCTTGTCTCGCCCCTTCAGGGCTCCTAATATCGGCTGGCCATTTCCCAGGGTTTCACCCTGGGCTGTGTTGTCTCGTCCTTTCAGGACTGAACATGGCAGGTCGTCTGTGAGGATGTCAGACATCAGAGCAGACCATCTTGCGATTGTTGATTCGTGTTCACGCCTCCACCGCAATCTCAACTCGTGGGAACAAAGGCGTGCCTTGACCCAGCTGATGACCGTCCTGCAGCAGTCCCCACTTGAGGTCGCTGAGCTTGAAGCCTTCGGGCAACGTCCAGCCTAGCTGCTCACGGATCTTCGTGCACATCGTCGGCATGATCGGATTCAGCAGCACGGTCACATGCGCGATGGCCTCGGCGAGATGATGCAGCACGGCATCGAGTCGCGCGGCCTGCGTTTCGTCTTTGGCCAGCTTGAAGGGCTGCGTCTGCTCGATGAAACCATTCGCAGCGGTAACGATCTTCCATGCTTCCTCGATGCCCTGGTGGATCGCCCACGAGTCCATCTTGGTCGGATACGCCGCTTCGGCTTCTGCGGTGATGGTGCGCAGTGAGGCACAGACTTCATCATCGTAGCCGCCGATCTTCACCACACCGCCACGATAGTTGTTCGCCATCTTCAGCGAGCGGTTGAGCAGATTGCCCAGACCACCGCCGAGGTCCTTGTTGTAAGCCATGAGGATGCGCTCGTCGCTGAAGTCAGCGTCGTAGCCGGTCGCGATGTCCTTCATCAAGTAGAAGCGCAGACCATCGGGCGTGAAGGTGTCGGCCAGCACGTTCGGGTCGATCACATTGCCGAGGCTCTTGCTGATCTTGCCACCGCGGAGGTTCCACCAGCCGTGAACGATGAGCTGCGGGATCTCGTCATCGCTGAAGCCCATCGCGTGCAGCATCGTGGGCCAGTAGATCGCGTGCGGCGGGCTGAGGATGTCCTTGCCAATGACATGCGCATTGGCGGGCCACAGCTTCTTGAAGTCCGGCAGTCCGGTGTTGCCCACTTCGTCGGCGAGGTAACCGGCGAAGCTGATGTAATTCACCAGCGCATCGAACCACACGTAGTTCACGAAGTCGGGATCGAACGGCAGCGGAATGCCCCAGGTGAGGCGTTCCTTCGGGCGCGAGATGCACAAGTCGATGCCGCCGCTGCCTTCGAGCGCGTTGATGACATCGTTCGCGCGGAAGGCGGGGAAGATGAAGTCGGGATGGCTGCGGATGAAGGCCTTCAACCACTCGACGTGCTCGCTAAGCTTGAAATACCAGTTCGCTTCCTCCAGCTCGATCACTTCGCCCCATTCCTCGCCGAAGGTGCCGTCATCGCGCTTCTCCTTGTCGGTGAGAAACTGCTCCTGACGCACCGAGTAGTGGCCATGGCGCGAGTCTTTGTAGAGCTGACCTTTGTCGTGCAGCTTGGCGAGGATGGCCTGCACCACTTTCTTGTGCGGCTCGGCCGTGGTCGCTGCCCAGCCATCGTAGTGAACGCCGAGCTTCTCCCATAGCGCGGTGAAGTGCTTGGTGATGTCATCCACAAACGCCTGCGGCTCCAGCCCGACCTCCGCTGCCTTCTTCTGCACCTTCTGGCCGTGCTGATCCACGCCGGTGAGGAAGTAAACCTGGTTGCCCTTCAGCCGCTGATAGCGCGCCATCACATCGGCCAGCACCTTCTCATACGCGTGGCCGATGTGCGGCGCAGCGTTGGTGTAGTCGATCGCAGTCGTGATGTAGTAGGGCTTGCTCATGGAGCCGTAGTGCTTAGTGCGGAGCGGCGAAAGATCAAGGCAGGGCGCGAGTATTTCCAGGACCCGACGTCATGATTGTCCCCACCAGCGCCACGCATCTATCACGTCGAAATTTGCTCGGCACACTCACCGGCACAGCGCTGGCTTCCTTGCTGCATCGCGACGCCGAAGCATCCACCTCATCCCTCACACCAAAGGCCGGGCACCATCCCGCCAAGGCGCGAGCCGTAATCCAAATCTTCTGTCCCGGTGGACTCTCGCACGTGGACACCTGGGACTACAAACCAGAGCTGGCCAAACGCCAGGGCAAGCCCTTCGACCCCGAGGGCAAGATGACCTTCTTCGCCTCCAAGCCCGGCAACTGCCAGGGCAGCTGGTGGCCCTTCCGTCAGCATGGCGACTGCGGACGCTGGATCAGCGATCTGTTCCCCAAGCTCGCGCAGCGCGCCGACGATCTCGCCTTCATCCATTCGATGCAGAGCAAATCCGCGCTGCATGGCCCGGCGATGTTCATGGCGAACAGCGGCTACATCTTGCCTGGCTTTCCCACCATGGGTGCGTGGGTGACGTATGGTCTCGGCAGCCTCACGGAGAATCTGCCAGCCTTCGTCGTGTTGCCCGACCCTCGCGGCCTGCCGCCCGGTGGTGTCTTGAACTGGGGTGCTGGATTCCTGCCTGCCGTTCATCAGGGCACCGTGCTGCAAACCGACGCTGACAAGCCCCCCATCGCCGATCTCTTCCCACCCAAGAGCTACCAGCTTGGTTCCGAGGACAAGAGCCGAGCTTTCCTGCAGGCTCTCAATCGCAGCCACGCGGCCCAGCGTTCGTCCAACACCGAACTCGAAGCCCGAATCGCGGCCTACGAACTCGCCGCCCGCTTGCAACTCAGCGCACCGGAAGCCACCGAGATCAAAGGCGAATCATCCGCCACGAAGCAGCTCTACCAGCTTGAACACGAAGATCTCGGCCCCTTCGGCAGACAGTGCCTGCTTGCCCGCCGACTGGTGGAACGCGGCGTGCGTTTCGTGCAAATCTTCTGCGGAGCGGAGAATACGACGGCCAAGAAGATTCGCCCCAACTGGGACAGCCACGAAGACCTCGTGCGCGATCACGGTTACTGGGGTCCGGTGCTCGATAGCGGTGCGGCGGCCTTGCTCGCCGATCTGAAATCGCGCGGGCTGCTGGACAGCACGCTGGTCATTTGCACCACGGAGTTTGGCCGACAGCCAGCTGCTCAAGGTGCGGGCAAAGGACGCGATCACAACCCCGGAGCCTTCACCGCGTGGATGGCCGGAGGCGGCATCAAGGGCGGTGCCAGCTACGGCACCACGGATGCGCTGGGCTTCAAGGCCGAGGAAGATCCCGCCTACTGTTATGATCTCCACGCCACAGCCTTGCACCTGCTGGGGCTCGATCATGAGAAGCTGAGCTACTATCACAATGGCATCAATCGTCGTCTCACCGACGTGCATGGCCATGTGATCGAAGACATCATCGCCTGACGGCCTGCGAAAACGGCACAAGGCTGTCGGCATGATCGACATGAATCACCAGTTGCCACCGCGTGCTCATCCTCTAGCCTGAGAATCGCATGAGCAGCACCGACAGCTTCGAAACATCCTTCGCCCCCTTCCGTGAGAAAATGCAGGCCGCAGGCCTCAGTGAGTCCGCGATTCGCGCCTTTCGCGGCAGCTACGCCGCGCTGACTGCGGGCGAGACTGGCATGATCCCGGAGAGCACCATCGCACCTGCGCAGGAACTGCCACGCGCCGATGACCTCAGCACTCCCGACGCCGCGCGTGCCTCCGAGTTGTTGAAGCAAACCGTGCTCCTCAAACTCAACGGCGGCCTCGGCACCGGCATGGGACTGGAGAAAGCCAAGTCCCTGCTGCCCGTGCGCGGCGAGGACACCTTCCTCGATTTGATCGCGCGCCAGATCCTACGCCTGCGTTCGCAGACCGGAGGCGAGGTGCCGATGTTCATGCTGATGAACAGCTTCAGCACCTCCGAAGACACTGCAGCTCATCTCGCCGCACGCTTTCCTCAGCTCGGCGGACCCGAGACCTGGGAACTGATGCAGAACAAGGTGCCAAAGATCCTCACCAGCACCATGCAGCCTGCCGAGTGGCCCGCCAATCCTGATCAAGAATGGTGCCCGCCTGGCCACGGCGACATCTACGCATGCCTCGTCGGATCGGGCTGGCTGGATCGCCTTCTCGGCGGTGGCATTCGCTATGCGTTTGTCTCGAACTCCGATAACCTCGGAGCCACGCTCGATCCTGCGATCCTCGCGTGGTTCGCAGACAGCGGAAAGCCCTTCGTCATGGAAGTGACACGCCGCACCGAGTCCGACAAGAAGGGCGGTCACCTCGCCATCCGCCTGCGCGATGGACGCTACCTCCTGCGCGAATCAGCCCAATGCCCAAAGGAGGACGAGCATCAATTCCAGAACATCGACCTCCACCGCTACTTCAACACCAACAACCTCTGGATTGATCTCCAGGCACTGAAGCAAGCGCTCGAAGCCAACGACGGACTCATCCCGCTGCCGCCGATCATGAACAAGAAAACGGTGGACCCACGCGATGGCTCTTCGCCTGCGGTCTGGCAGTTGGAAAGCGCGATGGGTGCTGCCATTGAATGCTTCCAGGGCTCAGGAGCCATCGAAGTCTCACGCGTGCGCTTCGCACCTGTGAAGACCACGAGCGATCTGCTCTGTGTGCGCTCCGACGCCTATGAACTCGGCGAAGACTTCTGTCTCCGCCTGCATCCCAGCCGCAATGGCCAGCCGCCGCATCTTCACCTCGATCAGAAGCTGTGCAAGCTCGTGGACGGTCTGGAGAAGAACTTCCCGCACACGCCAAGCCTGTTGCACTGCAAGAGTCTGCTCGTCCATGGCCCCATCGAGTGCGGCTCAGGCGTCGTCTTCAAAGGTGATGCCGTGATTCACAATCACACCTCCTCGCCCGTGAGGCTCAAAGCCGGTGAGCATGAAGGCCAGATTAGCATCGGCTGACAACGCGCAGCCTAACAACGCTCATCAGCCTACCGAATCCACCGATGTCCAAGCCACTCATCGCTGTCACCATGGGTGACCCCGCCGGGGTCGGCCCTGAAGTCTGCCTGCAACTGCTCGCCAACGAGTCCGTGCGCGAGATCGCCACACCGGTCATCTTTGGCGATGCCCGGCTGCTGGCCCGCTGCGCCCGCCAGACCGGCCTTCCTGCCCCCAAGCGCATCATCAGCGAGATCGAATGGGCCGAGGCCTGCACCAGCATTGATGAGCCTGCGGTGCTCGACTTGTTCGGCTTCAACGCCGAGGACTTCACGCCCGGTGTCGTCAGTGCCCGGACCGGTGCCGCTGGTTATCGTTACGTGGAGAAAAGCATCGAAGCGGCCCTGGCAAAGCAAGTCGCAGCCGTCGCCACCGCTCCCTTGAACAAAGAAGCGCTGCACGCCGCTGGCATCATGTATCCCGGTCACACGGAGATGTTTGCCGAGAAGATGCAAGCCGAGCGCTCGTGCATGACCTTCTTCTCCGAGGAGATGATCTGCAGCCTCGTCACCGTTCACATCGGCTACCAAGATGTGGTCCCTGCGCTCACGACGCGTCGCATCCTCGACGTGATCGAACTGACCGACACTGCCGTGCGCCGCGTCAAAGGCCGCGCCCCTCGCATCGCTGTCTGCGGGCTTAATCCTCACGCAGGTGAGCACGGGCTTTTCGGACGTGGCGAGGAAGAAAATATCATCGCTCCCGCCATCGCTGCCGCCAGGGCGAACGGTCTCACCATTGAAGGTCCTCTGCCTCCCGACACCGCCTTCATCGCGGCCAAGCGTCGCAACGTCGATGCCTACATCTGCATGTATCACGATCAGGCTCTCATCCCGCTGAAAGCCCTCGCCTTTGACACCGCCGTCAACACCACCCTTGGTCTGCCCGTCCCCAGAACCAGCGTGGATCACGGCACTGCTTGCGACATCGCATGGCAAGGCAAGGCGAATGGACGCAGCCTCGTGGAAGCTGTGCTGCTCGCCGCGAAGATGGCTTCGTGAGCGAGGCTCGTTGGCCGCTTATCAACTCGGCCAGTTCACTGAGCAATGTATTGGCATAGGCTACCTTCGGAAGATCGAACGGGAGTTCGAGACCGCTGTTCGCGAAGACGCTCAGACGTGCGTGATCGGGCCGAAGTCGCACGACGCGCAGCCTCATCAAGCACTCAAAGGATCGGTGCATTCATGCGCAGGATTTGCACAACCATTGATGCGTCTCCTTCGCGCCTCTTTCTAGCACTGTCCCATGCGCACCAGCCTCCCCTTCGCTTTCGCCATCGTCGCGACTTTCGCGATGTCTTTCGTAACCTCCCGAGCCATCGCAGGCGATCCGTCCCAGACCAGTGGGAAACAGTTGTTCCTCCGCTGCATCAATTGTCACGGCGCCAACGGCCAGGGCATGAAAGCCGGAACTCTCCAGGTGCCTTCGATCGCAGGTCTGGAAGCCTGGTATGTCGAATCCCAGATCATGAAATTCCGCACCGACAAGAGAGGTGCCCATGCGGACGACGCCAAGGGTCTTATGATGCGGGCCATGGCGCGCGCGCTAGCCAACGATGCCGAGGTGAAGGCCGTCTCCGCTTACATCGCTGCTCTCGCCCCGAAGGTGGAAAAGCCCGACACCTCTGCCGACATCAAACGCGGCCAGCAACTCTACACCATGGTGTGCATGGCCTGCCATGGAGCCAACTCCCAAGGCAATCCTGACCCCAACATTCGCGCCCCCTCCCAGGTGGCTCTCGAGTCCTGGTATATTCAGGAGCAACTCGTGAAATTTCGCACCGGCGTGCGTGGCAGTCTGAAGGACGTCGAAGGCCTCCGCATGGTGCCCATGGTGCGCGATGCCCTGCCTCTCATGGCCAAGAGCCTGGGAGCCACCGTCGAGGAAGCCGACCGCGACATCCTTGCCTACATCAACACCCTCAGCGGCAAACCCTGATCCCCCCTCCTCATGCAATCCAACACTCCAATTGATTCCGCCGACCGAGTCGCCTGGCTCATATTCGCCGTGACCGCGGTCACCTGCGCCGCCTTCATCGCCGGAATCATCGCCTACATCTACTAAGACACGCACGCCATGAATCACTGGATCAAAGGAGCTTCATCGTATGCTGCGGACATCGACGGATTATTCTGGCTGGTTACCGCGCTGATCGGTTTCTGGTTCATCGTCGCCCAGGGAATCGTCATCTACTTCGCGCTCAAATACCGGCGCAAGGAAGGCGTCAAAGCGGCCTACATCACTGGCAAATCCTGGCGTGAGCTGAACTGGGTGTTCATCCCCGTCGTGCTCGTTGTGATGTGCGACGGCTGGATCGACGTCGCCACCGCAAGCGTGTGGCACAACGTAAAAGAGACCCTCCCACCCGCCGATCAAAAGGTGGGCGTCACCGCCCAGCAATGGGCCTGGACCTTCCGTCACGAGGGACCCGATGGCAAGCTGGGCACTCCAGATGACATCGTGACCGTGGATGATCTGCACGTAGTGGTGAACAAGGTCATCCACGTTGACCTGCAATCGAAGGATGTTCTGCACTCCTTCAGCATCCCAGTCATGCGCTTCAAGCAGGACACCATTCCTGGCCGCAGTATCACTGGCTGGTTCAAGCCCATTCTCCCTGGCGTGTATGATGTGCAGTGCGCCGAGATCTGCGGCATTGGCCATGGCTACATGCCTGCCCGCATCACCGTGCAGACGCAGGCCGACTACGATGCCTGGATGAAGTCCATCGCCGCCGGAGCCACGGCCCTTCCAGGAACGCCGTCCGCAGCTGCTACGAGTCCCGCACCTCAGAAGTAGTCTCCTCCCCACTCACTGACCCATGACCTCGTCTTCCACCCACGCTGACATGGCGCACGCCGCCGATTCCCATGCGCATCACGCTCCGCAGAGCTTCTGGAGCAAATACATCTTCTCTGTCGATCACAAGATCATCGGCCTGCAATACACTCTGACCGGCATCTTCATGGCCGTGGTGGGTGTTTACATGTCGTATGTGTTCCGCATGCATCTCGCCGATCCTACGGCGCACATTCCCTTCTACGGCGTGCTCTCGCCTGCGGCCTACAACTCCCTGGTGACCAATCATGGCACCATCATGATCTTCTGGGTGGCCATGCCCATTCTGCTGGCAGGTCTGGGGAACTACTGCATCCCGCTCATGATCGGCTGTGACGACATGGTGTTCCCGCGCGTGAATCGCCTTTCCTTCCAGATCTTCTTCCTCAGCACCGTGCTGCTGCTCGTTGGTTTCATGGCTCCCGGTGGAGCCTTCGGTGGAGCCTGGACCTCCTACCCGCCACTCTCGGCCAAGGTTGAATACAATCTCACGCCTCACGGCAATGTGATCTGGCTGCTCGCGGTCGCCCTTGAGATCGTGGCCTTCCTTCTGGGTGGCATCAACTTCGTCACCACCGCGATGAACTCACGGGCCAAGGGCATGAAGATGTTCGATATGCCTGTGCTTGTGTGGATGATCGTCATTGCAACCATCATCTTCATGATGTCCGTGGGTCCCCTCGTCGCTGGCGCGGTGATGCTGCTGCTGGATCAAACCTTGGGCACTCACTTCTTCGCTGCTCAAGGTGGCGATCCTGTCCTCTGGCAGCACCTGTTCTGGTTCTTCGGACACCCTGAAGTGTATGTGCTGCTGCTGCCGGAACTGGGTGTGGTGTGCGAGATCATCTGCGTCTTCTCCCGCAAGCCGCTCTTTGGATACAAGACCATCGTCTATACCACCTTCATGGTCGGCATCCTGAGCATGATCGTCTGGGCTCACCATCAGTTCATCGCGGGCATAGATCCGCGCATGGCTTCCATCTTCAGCCTCACCACGATCATCATCTCGATCCCGGTGGCCGTGATCATGTTCGCCATGATCGCCACCTTGTTCAAAGGCTCGATCGAGTTCAAGGCCCCCATGCTCTGGTCCATCGGCCTCATCGTGGAATTCCTCCTTGGTGGCGTCACAGGCATCTACCTCGGCTCCAGCGCTCTGGACGTTTACTTCCACGACACCTACTTCGTGGTGGCGCACTTCCACTACACGCTGATCCCGCTCGTTGCCTTTGGCGGCTTCGCGATCTTCACCTATTACTTCCCTAAGGTGACGGGCAAAATGCTCGATGAACGCCTCGGCCAGATTCATTTCTGGGGATCGGCCATTGCCTTCAACTTCATCTTCATCCCGCTCTTCTTCAGCGGTCTCGCGGGCGAGCATCGACGCATCTATGACTACAGCGGCTTCGCTGAACTAGCGACACCCCAGATGCAAAGCCTGCGCACCATGGCCACCCATGCGCTGCTGGTGATGCTAGCTTTCCAGATTCCATTTGTGATCAACGTGATCAAGAGCCTGCTCAAAGGCGCTCCCGCTGGGGCCAATCCCTGGAAGGCCAACACCCTCGAATGGACCGCCGACTCACCACCTCCACATGGCAACTGGGCCGAGCTGCCTGAAGTGCATCGTGGTCCTTACGAATACAGCGTTCCAGGACGCGAACAGGACTACTGGCCACAGAACGCCCCCAACTAACCTTTGCGACCTTTCTTCTGCTCATGAGTGCATTCCAAGTCCCCATCGCCACCAATCGCTGTGCTACAGGCATCCCCACAGGTCGCCTCGCTATCTGGTGGGTGCTCGCCTCTGAAATTGTGATCTTTGGCGGACTCGTCGCCTGCTACCTGCTGTTCCGATTCCGCCATCCCGAATGGGCCGCCGAAGCTGAGCACACCAAGCTCGCCGCAGGAGCCATCAATACCTTCGTGCTGCTCACGTCCAGCTTGTTCGTTGTCCTTGCCCACGTCGCCGCCAGCAACAAAGACACGGTCAACGCACGAAAGTATCTCATCTGGACCATCCTCGGGGGCCTCATCTTCCTCTGCGTGAAAGCCTATGAATACACTTCTGAAATCAGCCACGGCTACACGATCACGCGCAGCGTATTCTGGGCATTCTATTACACCGCTACGGCTCTGCATGGCCTGCATGTGATCGGCGGCATGACCATCATGGGCCTGCTGCTGCCCGATGTCGCCAAGGGCAAGAACCTCCAGCGAGTGGAATACATCGGCATCTACTGGCACTTCGTGGACGTGGTCTGGCTCTTCCTATTCCCGCTGTTCTACATCGCCAGCGCCGCATCCTAGGACGCTCAATCTCTTCGTCATTTTACGCTATGTCTGACAACGCACACTCCGAAGGCCACGTTCACTCGGCCAAGCCCTACATTCGCATATATTGCATCCTGCTCGTCCTGCTGGTGATCAGCATCGTGGGGCCCATGATGGGAGGCCTCACCGTCATGCTTGTCACCGCATTCGGCGTGGCTGTGGTGAAGGCGTTGATGGTCGCCGCCTACTTCATGCACCTCAATGTGGAGAAGAAATACATCTGGTATCTTCTGGCCATGGCCGCAATCTTCCTCGCGGTGATGTTCTTTGGCGTTGCTCCAGATGTGATGAACAAAGATGGCGTCAACTGGAAGCGCCTTGATCACTCCGCGCCATCTTCGAGCACAGCTCCAGCTCACCACTGAAGTCATGCCTTCAGCCACGATCATGCCGTCTCCTCCACACATTCCCCGTCGATATGCACGCCGGGGAATCGTGCCTGATGCCGTGATGGGCATGATGTTCTTCGTGGCGTGCGAGGTCATGTTTTTTGCCGCCCTCATCTCTGCCATGTTCGTGGTGCGAGGCTCAGCACGCGAGTGGCCCCCCATCGACCAGCCTCGCCTTCCGCTCCTCACGACCGGAGGCAATACCATCGTGCTCATCGCCAGTGGCGTCATGCTCTGGCTCGCCGCACGCGCCGTGCGGTCATCCGCGAGTCCGCAGGTGACAAGTCGTTGGCTTCGCTGGGCCATGTGGTTGGGCACGCTTTTCGTGACCGTTCAGGGCATGGAATGGATGCGGCTGATCAAGTATGGCCTCACGATGCAGTCCAGCAGCTACGGCAGCTTCTTCTACCTCATCATTGGCATGCACGCCGTTCACGCCGTCATCGCCCTTGGCCTCCTGGCTCACGTCTATCATTCGTTCGCCTCAGGCACACTTCGGCTCTCGCGCTTCTGGGCGGCCCAGGTGTTCTGGTATTTCGTCGTCGGTCTCTGGCCCTTCCTCTACGTGCTCGTTTACCTGCTCTAGCCTTATGAAACGATCCCTCACCGCTGCGATCCTCCTCCTCGGCACTGCCAGCGCGAACGCCTGCGCCGTCTGCTTCCAGAACAATCACGCACGCACCGCTTACCTCGCCACCACGGCTGCCCTCATTTTGCTGCCCACATCATTGGTAGGCACAGTCGCCTTTGTGATCCGTCGCCGAATGAAGATCGCAGAGCAGGAAGCCGCTGCCGAGCCCCTCTCGAACGAAAGTTCCACCCGTGCGGCTTGAGGGCCACACTGAACGCAGGATGACCCCGACACAACGCTTGCAAAGTCCGCCGAGATGGCTACATACCCCGCACACGGAAGGGTGGCAGAGTGGTCGATTGTATCTGATTCGAAATCAGACGTAGGGCAACCTACCGTGGGTTCGAATCCCACCCCTTCCGCCATTTTTCTCCGAAGAACTAGCAGTCGAACTGTCTTTCTTGTCTGCTTCGCCACCCGCCGCTCTCCATCTTCGGGAAATGAACGTCCGAGGCATTCATGGCTTAACGAACGTCGCTCAGCCAACGCCTGTAGCTACTCTGCTAGGTCCTTGTTCTTCGTGTAGGGTGCCCACCAAATGACCACGAATCCCAGCGCATAAATCATCGCGCAGAGTGTTCCCACTCGGGGATAATCACCACCGAGCGCAGCGAAGAGAAACCCGGCTCCAAGCACACCGAAGGCCGTGGCGAAACGCCCTGAATTATAGGCAAGGCCGCTGCCAGTGGCTCGAACGCGAGTGGGGAACAGCTCGGGCAGATACAAGGCAAGCCAGCCAAAAAACAGCGTCGCCACCATGCCCTGCGTGAACACCACGGCATGGAAGCCAGGGCGCAACGGCGCGGTCATCTGAAACATGGCGATTGTGATCCCCACCGTGGCTGCGCTGATCAACGCGTAGCTCCATCTGCGTCCCATCCAACTGGCGAACTGCGCCCCGGCGAAACTGCCAATGGTGGCCCCGAGCGCCCACCATCCCTGGGTGGCTGCTTTGTAGCCGACGTTCGAAGCGCCCGCGACCTTGTCGGCCCAGGGGATCATCCACTTGCTGGCCGACCACGCGCCGACCATCGGGATCGCACTGAGCAAGATGCCCACGAGCGTGAAACGAATCATCTGTGGCTGAAGCAACTCGCGCAAGGGTGCCGCATTGCCCTTCGAAAGTCCTCGACTGGCCAGCCACTTCGGCGACTCCGGCAAGGCGACGAGCACGAAGAGGCCAAGCAGCGCCGGAACACCTGCAAACTGAAACACCCAACGCCAGGAGTCGGGAGTGATCGACCACTGACGCGCCAACTGCGAGAGCAACAGGATGCCTGCATTGAGCCCGGCCATCATCGCACCAGAGACGAGTGGCCGCGAGGCACTCGACCAGCACTCCGAGACCAAGGCGATGCCATTCGGCCACAGGCCACCGACCCCAAGACCGACAAGAAATCTCAGCACCAGCATCTGCTCCTGAGTGCGAGCATAGGCACCCAGCGCAGCGAAGACAGAGTAAAACAAGATGCACACGCCCATCGCTCTCGTGCGTCCCACTCGATCACCAAGCGCACCCAGAGCAATGCCCCCGATCGCCGCACCAAGCATGAGTGCTGCGGTGAAGCGGGCGAACCATTCGCCTCCAAGCTCGGGCGTGAAACTGCTGCCGAGCAAGCTCTTCGACACCGATAGCGATGCGATGGGCATGAGCCCCAACTCCACTCCATCGAAGACGAGGGCCAGGAAACAGGTGACGAGCACGAGGTAGCGTTGGGTGCGATTCATGGTTCGATGATGGCTTTGATGACCGCGCTGTTGTCCGCATCGCCCAGCCCCATCGCCTCAGCCTTTTCGAGCAAGGCCCGATGGGTCTCCGTCAGCGGCAGCGGAATGGGACTCGCCGCCAGCATGAGTCGCACATCTTTCAGATGCTGGGAGAGCTTCGCCTGCGTGGAGAAATCCTGAGCTATCATCTTCTCACCCTTGGTGTCCATGATGCGTGAATAGGCCATGCTGCGCCGCATCACGTCGAGAGCGTCGGTGAGATTGAGGTCGAGCTGCTGGGCCAGGACCAGCCCTTCCGCCAGAGCTGCACGATTGAGACCGAGCACGAGATTGGTCACCAGCTTCATCTTTGCCCCGCTTCCCCACGGCCCCACATGAACCACATCGCGGGCGAAGCTGGCAAACATGGGGCGACATCGCTCGCAGACCGCCCCCTCGCCACCGACCATCACCAAGACATCGCGCTGCAAAAGCTGTGCACTGCTGCCCGAGATCGTAGCATCCAGGTAGTGAACGCCTCGCGCCGCAAGCTCGGCTCCCACAGCGGCCATCTCGCGAGGATCGCCCGTGCTGGCATCCACGATGATGAGTCCCGCCTTGAGAACCACCGAGCCGAGCACCTCCCGAACAATCCCGGTGTGTGGCAGACAAAGAAAGACCACCTCGCAATGCTCGAACACCTCCGCCGAGGTCGATGCATTGACACATCGGGTGGCGTCCACATCCCAGCCTCGTGTGGCACCCGTCATCTTCATCAAGGCCGAACCCATCAAGCCCATGCCGATGATGCCAATGGATGCGCTGTTGGGTTCGATCATGATGAGGAGTGCGGTGGTGCTACTGACGGCAACCAGTTGATAGGATTTGCCGCCGCTTGTCGAGCGATTGCTGGTTGTAGGCTCCCCTGGTTGCAGCGATGAAAACACATGGATGCCTATTTCAAACGTCTCGGTGATGAAGTGCTGCGTGAGTGGAAGAATGCGAACTTCTCGCTGGAGAAGTTCCCCTCGATTGCACAAGCGCTCGTCGATGCACGTCCGCCGCAGAAGCATGTGAAGCTGCCCCGCTTGATGCGCGAGTTCCTGACCAATGACGACCAGCCTTTGCAGTCGCAATCAGGCTTCGGCCAGCCCGAGATCATCGCCTACGACCATCCACGTTTTTACATTCAGTTGCTCTTCTGGATGGAGGGCACCACGGACATTCATCAGCACGAGTTCTCCGGCGTTTTCCATGTGCTGCATGGTTCCAGCATCCACGCCCATTATGACTTCGAGAACTCGCAGCCCATCACACCCCACCTTCGCGTGGGAGACGTGCGGATGAAGAACATCGAGCTTCTTGAAACCGGTCGCACCGTTCCCATCATCTCGGGCAAGAGCTGCATCCATTCCCTGTTCCATCTGGACACACCATCCGTGACCATGGTGGTCCGCACTCAGCACGACCCAGGCACAGGCCCCCAGTTCAACTACCTGCCCCCTCACGTCGCGATGGACCCCATGCACAGCGACACGTTAACGATGCGAAGGAAACAACTGCTCGACGTGATGGAGCAAACCGGCGACACCGACTACGCCCCCATCGTGAGCAAGATGATCGCTGACCTCGACTTCGAGCGCGGCTTCTTCATCCTTCAGAGCGCGATGGCCCACCTTCGTGATCTTGATGAGTGGAGTCGTGTGCTGAAGGTCTTCGAGCAAAAACACGGCAAGCTCGCCAAAGGCATCGGCGCCACACTCGACGAGGGCATTCGCCGTGATTTGATCAAAGAACTGCGCGGCCCCATCAATGATCCCGAGCATCGGTTTTTCCTCGCCCTGCTCATGAACGTCACCGCCCGCAAGGACCTGCTCCGCCTGGTGAAACAGCGCTTCCCCGAGGACAATGCCGCTGATGTCATTCTTCGCTGGTGCGAGGAGCTGAGTGGCGAGTCTGACTTCGGCATCGAGATTCTGGATGCCTTGTTTCCTCAGGACCTTCACGAGATCACTGATCAACCCCTTGATCTCTTCCTCGCTGCACTCAGGCACTTCCTCAGCGGCAACCCAAAGGCCCCAGCCTCACTCAAATCACTGACGGCTCGACAACTCGAAGTCCTTCGAGATGCGTTCAGGCAGTCGGCCCTTCGAGTGCTGGTGAGTTAAGCCGACCCCATGCTCTCATTGTGCGAGTTGCTTCAGATCGAGCGGTTGCTCCGAGGTCAATGAATGAATGATGACGCGGTGACTCAGCCGATAGCTGGCACCGCGCCTCACCTCAATGCGACTCACCTCGCCCTGCTTCATCGCCTTGCGGCCAAAGGGATTGGAGACGAAGACGCCGTAGTCGCGGTTGTGCCACCAACTCGGCTGCGCGTTCGATGGATCAGGAACGACCATGATGCCAACGTGGCGGCCATTGATCACACCCGAATAATCACACCACGACGCTGGCTGCCCCCAGGTGGCCTTGGCCGTGGTGGCACCCGTGCTGCTGGTGATAAGGCCACCACTCTTCTCTGAGAGTGGCGTCGCCACGCGGACGCCGAGCCCCATCTCTTCCTGATCACCCAAGTAGAAACCTTCCACCACTGGAGTGAAGGTTGCATCCCAGGTGAGATGCCAGGCCTCGGGTTTCGCGATCAGCGTGATCCGAGTGAGGAGCATGGCGAGCTTCACACCCTCTGCGGTGAGCATCGCTGAGTCAGTGGCAAAGCTGAGCTTGCCACCTTGAATCACTGGCTGATCAACGAAGCGCTCATGCACGATGCTGCCCTTGTTCCGCCAGAAGTCAGTGCCGCTGATGTCCCCAAAGCCCAGCCAGATGCCAGGATGCATGTCCGCGTGATCAACTCGATCCACGCCCTCAACGGGTGGAAACGAGCGAGTCACCTGAATGCCGCCGGGTGCATGAACGTGTGCGAAGAACGGGCGCAGCACTTTGTCATCGCGAAAGATAAAGTGCGCCACGGGAGCACTCTCATGCGTGATGATGAGGCGGTCATCGCGTTGCTCCACATGGAAGCCGTCCGCCTCAGCACCGACCGCATTTACCATCGCACCCGCATACAGCAGGGAGAACGCGAAAGCTCCCGAAGCAAAACAGCCTTGTCTCGACATCATGAACTCCCAAACGGCGCGACGACCGATTCCTCTCAAGCTGTGATCCAGCGCGTGGACGGCTACTTCAATTCTTCAATGAAGGTCAGCAGATCCGCCATCTCTTGCACCGTCATCCCCTGCTCCAGACCTTCGGGCATGAGGCTTTGGCCACTCGATAAGGTGCCTTTGATGTTGCTGCGCTGGATCGTTTGCGACACACCGGCCATCATCTTCAAGGTGAGGCTGGTGGCGTTGTCTTCGGCGACAACACCGGTCAATGTCTGGCCGTCCTTCGTGTTCACGATGTAGGCGATGTATTGCGCGGCCACTTCCTTGTGCGGCTCTAGGATCGCGGTGAGGATGCCGTCGCGGCCTTTGGTCTTTACGGTGACGAGATCGGGGCCGACTTGCAGACCCATGGTGCCTGCGCGGTGGCAGGCCATGCAGCGCGAGATGAACTGGTTCTGTCCGCGCACCGCATCACCCTTGGTGGTGAGTGCGGGCTTGAACTTAGCGACGACTTCCTCACGCGACGGTGGGATCACGGAAGCCAGCACCTTCTTCGCCACGTCGGCCACCTTCGCGCTCTTGTGATGCACGAGCGACTGCACTTGCGAAGCCGTGAGGTCCGCAGGCTTGATGGCATCGGATTCCAGCAAGGCAATCGCACGATCCTCACGCGAGAACATCACATCCATCGCCGCGGCCTTCGTCTTCGGGCCGTAGCTCGACCAACCGCTCAGCAAGGTCTTCGTCGTCGCTGCCGAGGAACTCTGCGCGAGCTGCTTCATCGCGGCGAATTGCACGGCATCGGGTTGTCCTTGAGCAAGGCATTGCTGCAAGGCGGCGGTCGCTTCCTTCGATGAGGTGAGGCCGAGGAGTTCGATGGCTTCGAGGCGCGCGGACTCGGGGGCTTTGGTATCGAGAGCGGAAGCTGAAGCGCGAGCGAAGAGTTCTTTGAAATGGCCTTTGGAATCCACGGCTTCCAAGGTGCTGCCCGAGCGTTTAACGCCAGTGAGAATGCTAGACGCTAGGGCAGGAAGTGCGGCAGGCACTCGGGATGCCAGAATATCCAGGCGGCTGCTGAGTTCTTCCTTGCTGCCTGCCGACATCGACACCTGCGCCAGCGGTGCCAGTTGTTCAAACAAGCCAGTGAAACCTGTAGGGCACATGGTGGTAGCGTTCTCCAATGTCTTCCAGACGAGCGACTGCGGTGCGCCAGCAGCTCCTCCCACGAGTGCTCTGGCGATGGCGGGCGGCCTATCGCCTGAGGCAGCCTGTCCAGGCACCTGCGACAGCAGTGTGCTGGCGATCATGCGGTCTGGGCTGAGTGTTTCAGGAAATGCACCCGCAGATAGTATGAGCTGGTAGCGCACTCGCGGGCTCGGATCGCGGTTCAGGGCTGTGAGTGTTGCCATGGTCCGCTCCGTTGGCTTTCCGCCATTGGCAATCCATCGCTCTGTGGTGCGTATAGCAGCTTCGCGAACATGCGGGTCGGCATCTACAAGGGCGGCTGTAAGCGACGGCTCAGTCATGGCACCAAACCCCTCCAGCGCTCCCAGCGCGTGCAACTTCGCCAGCGCATTGTCACCGCTGAGCACCTTCTCCAGCAGCGGGATCGCGGCCTTGTCGTTACGCTCATAGAGCAAACGCTGCGCGGTGTCGCGATGCCAGCCGTTCGGGTGGCTG
The DNA here is from genome assembly GCA_963204975.1 of Verrucomicrobiota bacterium. GTDB lineage: Bacteria > Verrucomicrobiota > Verrucomicrobiia > Verrucomicrobiales > Verrucomicrobiaceae > JAEUHN01. Next base: position 30,261 of record CAUJJC010000009.1, read on the forward strand.
AGCAACTTGACCAACTCCTCGGTGCTCGAATCGGCAATGTCGCCTCTGCGCTCTTTGCTCTTCGCTCTCTGCCAGCCATCCGGCACAATGCGATACACGCGACCACGGTCGTTGCCGTTGTTGAGGTCGATGTGCTTCTTGATCTCGTCAGGGATGCTCCAGGGGTGCTCGATCACCTCGCGATACATGTCCAGGATGTTGAGGCAGCCATCGGGCGCGTTGGCGAAATTGACCACGCGCACCCAGGTGTCCTTCGAGGCGGCGAACTCAAAGCCACGCTCATCGTCCGGGCGTTCGCCTTCCAGCGAGATGCCGTCCGCTGTGGGCCGGATGATCTTGCGATGCACGAGCTGACCGCCCGCGTCGCCCGTGAAGCTATTGTTCACGAAGTCGGCTCCATACGCATCGCCGCGATAGATCGTCGTGCCCGTGGCACCGGTGAAGTAACCGCTCACGCGACCGCCGCCCTCGACCGCGCCCTTCACCACACCGGCGATGCGCCAACGGGTGCGGATGATGCGCCAGGGTTCGTCCGGGCTCAGGCGAAACACTTCCGCCGCGCCGCCATCGACGGCGATGCTCTGGCGCGCGCTCGGCATCTGGAAGTAAGGATTGCGGCCTGCATACCTGTCGTCGTAAACCCAG
>CAUJJC010000010.1 GCA_963204975.1 Verrucomicrobiota bacterium
GTGCTGAGGTAGTCCTTCATGTAGCGCTGGTATTTCCAGCGGACCAGATCCTTGCCCTGCGGGTTCGCCTTGCGGAAGGCAGCATCAATCGGGTTGTAGTGCGCATCCCAGAGGGCACGCTGAGCATCGTTCATACGCGCATACCAGCCACCGCGCTTGGCACCGGAGCCTGGCTCATCGGCTTCACCGGGAAGCAACGGCATCTTCAGGTCCGAGTTCATCGTCATGTGCTGATCAATCCCCATCTCGTGCTCGCGTGCGGGTGATGCGCGGCCCTCGTAATCATCAAAAAGGTTGGGCGGCTCGGGGATCGTTTCGTTATCGTAGAGGTCGAGTTCCTGCGGGCCAGGCGACCACTCACGATGCGGAGCTTTCTGCCAGTAGCAGAGCATGAAGGGCTTGCTCTGATCACGCTCCTCCTTGAGCCACTTCATCGCCTTGTCCGTGATCACATCGCTCACGTAGCCTTCGATGTGTTCTTTGCCATTCTTCGTGATGAAGTCGGGATTGTAGTAACTCCCCTGCCCTGGCAGCACCGCCCATTGATCGAAGCCCGTGGGATCACTTTCCAAATGCCACTTGCCGATCACGCAGGTCTGGTAGCCAGCCTTTTGCAACAGCTTCGGGTAGGTCTGCTGCGTGTTGTCGAAGAACGAAGAGTTGTCAGGGAAGCCGTTGACGTGGTTGTATTTGCCCGTGAGCACCGTGGCGCGACTGGGACCGCATATAGAGTTCGTCACCATGCAGTGGCGGAAGAGCATCCCCTCGCGGGCAATGCGATCCAGGTTCGGTGTTTTCGCGAACGAGGAGCCGTAGGCACCGATGCCTTTGAGTGCATGGTCATCGCTGAAGATGAAGAGGATGTTGGGGCGGTCGGCTGCCGAAGCGAACGAAACCAAGGCAATCAAAAGCAAAGCGAGGCGTATCATGGGCCGGAGAGAACGCCGGGATGCCCGCCACATTTCATGTGGCAGAGAAATGCCAGCACGCAGAACGCAACCTCTTGATTGGAGTCATGATTTTCGAGCGTTCTGGATCACCATGCCCACCATCGACCGTCGCCAATTTCTCCGTCGCGCCAGCCTCGCCGCCGCTGCCACAGCCCTCAACCCCGCACGTTCTCTCCTCGCGGCATCCGACGTGCCTCATGCGCTCGCAGGCCGTCTCTACAAGACGCTCAAGATTGGCATGATCAAAGGCGGCGGTTCACTGACGGAGCGCTTCAAGACGGCCAAGGCCGCAGGCTTCAAGGGCGTGGAACTCAATCTCCCCGGCGACAACGTGGACGAGGCACGCAAGGCGGTCGCCGAGTCTGGACTGGTCGTCGATGGCAGTGTGTGTGCCGCGCATTGGTCCATCCGCCATACCAGCCCCGACGCAGACACTCGAGCCAAAGCATTGGAGAACCTGAAGCAAGCCCTGCGCGACACCCGAGCCGTGGGCGGCCACAGCGTCCTGCTGGTGGTCGGCAAAGGCGAGGATGGTCCCGAAAACGAGATCTGGGCGCGCTCCGTGGAGAACATTGCCAAAGCCGTGCCGGTCGCTGCCGAAGTGGGCGTGCAGATCGTGATCGAGAATGTGTGGAACCAGTTCCTCTACAACCACGATGGAGGCGCTGATCAGAAGGCCGACAAGTTCGTGAAGTATGTCGATGAATTCCGGTCGCCCTGGGTGGGCATGCAGTTCGACATAGGCAATCACTGGAAATACGGCAGCATGGGCGACTGGATTCGCCAACTAGGGCACCGCGTGCTGAAGCTCGATGTGAAAGGCTTTTCCCGCGCTCAAAACAAGTTCACCCCCATTGGCGAAGGCGACATCGACTACGCCGACGTGCGCAAGGCACTCATCGAGATCAACTTCCACGGCTGGCTCGCCGCCGAAGTCGCCGGTGGTGATCTCGCCGCTCTCACCAGTGTGGCCCAGCAGATGGACAAGGCGTTCGGGCTGTAATCCTCAGCGCAGATACATAAACTCATTCGCCGCGAGCAAGCCCTGGCACACCAGTGACCAGGCACGCTCGGGTTTCTCGGTGGCGGAGAGTTCGCGAACAAAGGCAAGCACGCGTGATTGCTCTTCCTGCGTGGCAGGACGGGAATAAAGGATCTGGTAGGCCTGATCCGCACGCTGGGCATCGGTTTGGACCGGCTGCTTCAGCAATCGCTGGGCCAGGCGCTGAGCACTCTCCATGGTCACGGGGGCATTCAGCATCATGAGCGCCTGGGGAGCGATGACGGTGCTGTTGCGACTGCCCGTGGGCATCGTGGGATCGGGGAAATCGAACTGCTCCAGCAGATCGTAAAGATGGTTACGAATGATCGGAAGATAGAGTGCCCGACGCGGCGTCTCGTAGGTCGTGTGATCGCGACTGGTGTGATTGAAGACAAACTCACGATTGCGCAGCGGGATCGTTTTGCCTCCGATCTGCGGGCTCAGCCAGCCGCTCACGGACAGCATCGCATCGCGCACCTCTTCGGCTTCCAGGCGCTGGAGACTGAAGCGCCAGAGCAGCTTGTTCTCGGGATCAACGAGACGCGGATCGTTCTTGCTGTCGGTCATCGACCATGAAGGCGAACTGCTCTGCTGATAGGTCGCGGAGTTCATGATCAGGCGGTGCATGTCCTTGATGGACCAGCCATTCTCAATGAACACGCGGGCGAGGAAATCGAGCAGCTCCGGGTTGCTCGGCTTGTCGCCCAGCAGACCGAAGTTGTCAGTGGACGGCACGATGCCCTGGCCAAAGTGCCAGCGCCAAAGGCGGTTCACAAACACGCGCGCGGTCAGCGGATGCTCACTGCTCGCCAGCCAGCGCGCCAGCTCCAGGCGGCCGCTTTGTTTCGCCGGCATCACCGGCTTGGTGAAGCTGGTGCGCATCACTTCGGGGAAGCCACGCTCCACTTCCTTGCCCAGGGTGAGATAGCTGCCGCGAATGTGAATGGGGAGCGACTTCTTCACCTCACCATCGGCCACGCTCATCAGCGCAGGAGGTTCGGGCGTGCGATCTTCCATGATCATCGCGTCCTCGTTCATGGCCTCGATCTTGGCCAAGGTGGCAGCGTCAAAGGCATGAGCATCTTTGTCCGGCACGGCGAGGAAGCCCGCAATGTCCGCCAGAGCGTCCTGTGCGTCCTTGTCTTTCGTGTCAGCGAAACGAGCAGCGTATGTTTGCTTCATCTTCGCCAGATCTCCGCCGCGTGAGTCACGCCAGATCGCAAAGAATGGATGCTCGGGATTGCGGGCGAGATACTGACGGCAGGTGAGCAGGTAGCGCGGACGCAATTTCAACCTTGCTGCGAGAGCTTCCACCTCGCTGAACTCAGGCTCATCGCGAAGCTGGGCAGCGGCGAAGAGGTAGTCGGCAGCCTGACTGTGCAACTCGGCCTTCAGTTCTTTGCGAGCCTTGGCGGTGAAGGCCGTGACCTCGGCCTTGCGCTCCTTCACCTTCTTTTCGTAAGCGGCTTTGGCGGCGAGTTGCTCAGGTGTCGCGAGGCTGTGCTCATACCAGAACTTGATCGCGCCCATCTTCTCATCGGCCAAGCTGCGCGTGCTGCGAAAGATGGCAGCCATGGCGTAGTAGTCGGCCTGAGTGATGGGATCGAACTTGTGATCGTGGCAGCGAACGCAGCCGAGCGTCATCCCGAGGAAGGCTTTGCCCAGGGTGTCGATTTGCTCGTCGATGATGTCCATCTCGAGCTTCTGGCGGTCGGGCTCAGCAAGCACTCGGGCACCGAGCGAGAGGAATCCGGTCGCGGTGATGGCATCGAGTTTTGCCTTGGTATCCTGCTCGCCCAGGAGATCACCGGCGATCTGCTCAATGAGGAAACGGTCGAAGGGCTTGTCGTCATTGAACGCGCGGACCACGTAGTCGCGGTAACGCCAGGCATGGCCGAAGGCGATGTTTTCATCCATCCCATTCGAGTCTGCATAACGAGCCACATCCAGCCAATGCCGGCCCCACCGTTCACCGTAATGCGGCGAGGACAGCAGGCGCTCAATCACCCGCGAGAAGGCCTCGGGTGAGGTGTCGTTTACAAAAGCCTCCACTTCTTCAGGCGTGGGTGGCAGGCCGATCAAATCGAAGGTGGCGCGGCGAATCAGCGTGCGCCGATCAGCCGCAGGTGCCGAGGGCAAACCTTTCTCAGCGAGCTTGGCGCGAACCAGCGCATCAATCGGCGACAGCGGATGACCATCGGGACCTTTGACCTCTGGCGGCGTCACTGGCTTCAGCGGCGAGAAGGCCCAGTGCTTGCGACCTTCGTCGATGTTGATTGTCTTCTCGTGTTTGACCGCCACCGCACCCGTGCGCGGATCAGGTGCTCCCATCTTGATCCAGGCCTCGATCGCCGCCCGCTCACTGGCTGGCAGCGGTGCTTTCGGCGGCATTTGTAGGTCCTGATTCTCGTAGCGAATCGCCTCCACGATCTTGCTCTTGTCCGGATCGCCGGGCACCAGTCCAGGTCCAGCATCGCCGCCTTTGAGCAGCGCTTCTTTGGAATCCATCGCGAGGCCGCCTTTGACCTTGTTCTTCTCGTGAGAGTGGCACTCGTAGCAGCGATTGATGAGCACGGGCCGCACGTTTTTTTCGAAAAAGGCGATCCCGTCCGCAGGCTCAGCAGCACGCAGACCTGTCACGAGCCCTGAGATCGTGAGGACAGCAGCCAGGGGAATGGTTTTCATCACAGCAAGCATAGAACGGCGCAGGAACTACGCCGGGTGGCGGCCCCTTCTTGCCCGCTGGTGCTGCCGTGGCGACTTCGCATTGCCTCTTTTTTGGAAAGGCCGACCATTTTCCGGCTGCCTCACTCACCGATCATCCGAGGACACAGTCGGGAACCGCCATTCCAGAGGTCCACTCGACTTCATTTCAAGTTCTTGCTAAAGCAGCGAGTCGTTCGGTCAGCGGAGGATGCGAGTAGTGCAGCCACACGTAAAATGGATGCGGCGTAAGATGGGCAAGGTGGTCGTGGGAGAGCTTCTTGAGAGCACTGATCAAGGGGCCAGGTGATCCGACTGCCTCGGCAGCAAAGCGATCAGCCTCGAACTCATGTTTGCGTGACAGCAAGGACACCAGCGGATCAAACAACCGGCTCCACGGTGAATACACGATCATGAACAAGACCATGCCCATGGCGAAGCTGGGATACATCACCCCGAAAGCGGAGAACAGCCGTTCATCGTGGAGACCAACGTGTAACAAACCGAACATGAGGCCCGAAAGAAGCAGGCCCACGATGATCTGCCGGGGCACATGACCGAGCTTGGCATGGCCGATTTCGTGAGCCAGCACCGCGACGATCTCGTCGGTGGTATGGCCTTGGATCAAGGTGTCAAAGAGGGCGATGCGTCGTGTTTTACCAAATCCAGCGAAGAAGGCATTTGCCTTGGTGCTGCGGCGCGAGCCATCAATGACGCTGATGTCGGCCACGGAGAACTTCAGTCGTTCCGCCAGCGCCAGAATCGCCTGACGGAGTTCGCCCTCCGGCATCGGCTCGAACTTGTGAAAGAGCGGCATGATGAAACGTGGTGCCAGCCAGGTCATGAGGAGTCCCCAGGCACTCACGAGCAACCATGACCACAAGGCGGCGAGCGGACTGTGCTCGAAGATCCAGAGCACCAAGGCCAGCAAGGGAAGTCCGAGCACGGCAGCGAGCAGCAAGCCTTTGAGCCGATCCAGCAAGAAGGTGCGCAGACTGGTCTTGTTGAAACCGAACTCCGTCTCCACCCCGAACGTCCGCCACAAATCCATCGGCAAACCGATCAAGGAGGAGGCCAGAAACAGAACGCCGATGAGCCAGAGTCCATTGCCAATCGCGCCCCATCCCACGCTGGCTGCTTTGCCATCCAGCCACCCAAAGGCCCCCGACCACCAAAGGCCCAGGGTAGTGGCCAAGCCGATTCCATCGTCGATGACATCCAGGCGCGCGACAGAGGACTGATAGGCAATCGTGCGCTCCCGATTCTCAGGAGTGACGACATCCTGCATCGAATCCGGCACCTCGTTGCCGAGGCGCGAGAGATTGAGGAAATCGGCGATGAGCTTGAGGTGGAACCACCCCACGATTCCCACCAACGCCACGACGAACCAGGGATTGCTCAGGCTCATGGGCGTTGGGCAAATGATGCGCCTAGAAGAAGAATTTCAGCTTCACCATGATGGGGATGACGAGGATGGCGAGGATGTTCACCACCTTGATCATCGGGTTCACAGCAGGACCGGCGGTGTCCTTGTAAGGATCGCCCACGGTATCGCCCGTGACGGCAGCCTGATGAGCGAAGCTGCCTTTGCCACCATGATTGCCTTCTTCCACATACTTCTTCGCATTGTCCCAGGCACCGCCTGCGGAGGTCATCGCAATGCCGACGAAGAGACCGGTGACGATGGTGCCGATGAGCACGCCACCGAGAGCCTCCTTGCCCAGGAAAGCGGTGCCGATCACGAAGACGAGTGGTAGCAGGGCGGGCACCGTCATCTGGCCGAGCGCGGCCTTGGTCACGATATCCACGCACTCCTTGTAATTAGGTGTGTGAGTGCCGGTGAGGATGCCAGGGAACTTGGTGATTTGATCACGAACGTTGCGCACCACTGCACCAGCGGCGTTGCCCACTGCGTCCATGCAGAAGGCGGTGAAAAGGAAAGGCAGCAGGCCGCCGATGAACATGCCGATGATGACCTTCGGATTGTTGAGGTCAAAGGCCATGGGCACGCCTGGCAGGTAGGCCTTGAGGTCTTCCACATACGAGCCGAAGAGCACCATGGCAGCCAGACCGGCTGAGGCGATGGCGTAGCCCTTGGTCACGGCCTTCATCGTATTGCCCACGGCATCGAGTTCGTCCGTGATCTGGCGCACGCCGGCAGGCAGGCCGGACATGGCCGCGATACCACCGGCGTTGTCAGTGATCGGACCGAAGGCATCGAGAGCAATGATGATGCCCGACATCGAGAGCATCGAAACGACGGCCACGGCAATGCCATAGAGGCCAGCCCATTCGAAGCAGCCCCAGATGCTCGCAGCAATCAGAAGCACGGGCATCAAGGTGGCGTGGTGTCCAACGCTGATGCCCGCAATGATGTTCGTCGCGTGGCCGGTTTCGGAGGCCTTGGCGATGCGGCGCACGGGAGCGTGATGCGTGGAGGTGAAGTAGTTCGTGATCCAGACGACCAGGAAGGTGAGCACCACGCCGACGAGTGCGCAGTTGAAGAGCTTGCTCGCCACTTCGGCTGGGAACATGCTGCTCGTGGCCACCTTGAAAAGGATGGCAGAGATCACACCCGCGACACCCACGCCGCCGATGAGGGCTGCTGTGGCGCTCTTCTGTTTCACGAAGTTGACGTAACCGATGCCGAGAATTGAAGCGATCAACGACAGAGCGCAGAGGACAAATGGATAGGCGAGCGCTGCGGCGGTATTGTCTTTAACCGTGAGGAAACCCACGAGCACGGCACCGATCAAGCTCACAGCATAGGTTTCGAATACGTCCGCTGCCATGCCTGCGCAGTCGCCGACGTTATCACCCACGTTGTCAGCAATCGTGGCTGGGTTACGAGGATCATCTTCAGGAAGGTTTTGCTCGTTCTTGCCCACGAGGTCAGCGCCCACGTCGGCAGCCTTGGTGTAAATGCCGCCACCGAGACGGGCGAAAACGGAAATCAACGAGCTGCCCAAGGCGAGGCCGATGAGCGCATCAATGGCTTCCTTGATGCCGTGGAGCTTCACCATCACACCGTAAAAGCCAGCTACCGAGAGGAGGCCGAGCGCGACCACCAGCAGGCCCGTCACAGCACCACCATTGAAGGCCACCTTCAGGGCAGCATGGGAACTGACGCTTGCGGCCTGGGCGGTGCGGACATTGGCGCGAACCGCGATCATCATGCCTATATATCCAGCCGCCAGCGAGCAAGCGGCACCAATGATGAAACCGATCGAAGATGCACCTCCACGAGCGACATAAACCGCCACCACCATGAAGGCAGCGATGATGGAGACCGCCCTCGTCTGACGAGACAGGTAAGCATTGGCCCCTTCCTGGACGGCTCCCGCAATTTGTCCCATGCGCTCATTGCCCGCAGAGCTGGCAAGGATCTTGCGTATGAGGATGATGGCGACGCCAAGGCCTACAAGGGCGAGCACGATGGACAAAGTTAGGCCGTTGGTGGTGAAGATGCTTTCAGTCATTGAGAAAGGAGGGCTGGAGAGTGCGGTCGAGGGGCTGTGAAAAAGCCGGGAAGTCTAGCGGACCTGACTAACGAGGCAAGATGGTTTTACATTGTTTGCAAAGCTGCCATCTCACCACGCGCACAGGCTGGCGCTAAACCGGAAGCACAAAGCGAACGCTGACGGACCTCTCTTGCGAAAAAGGTGTGGCTACTTCTTGCCGTTGCCAAACATCATCGAACTCATCTTCAAGCCTGCTTCCTGCATGGCGCGTTGCTGCTGTTGCAAGGCTTTGAGGGCTTCGAGTTGCTTGGGCGTGAGGAAGCTTGAGGCAGAGGCCAGGACTTGCTGGGCCTGCTGATCATAGCTGGTCATGAGGCGGTCCGTCATCGCGGGAGTGAAGTTGGTGGGGTCTGCGTTTTGAGGCTTGGTCATGTCTGGCAGGTTCTTCACGCTCGTCCGTGCCTGCTTCATCGCGGCGACGAGTTGATCCTCCTGCTGGTGCGAAAGGGGTTCGCCTGCGGTGGTGAAGTTGGACAAGCCCATGGAGAGCTGCATCCGCTCAGGTTTGCTCTCTTCCCAGTCCTGGAAAGTCTTGTAGTCCTCATCATTGTTGAGGAAGGTTTTGATCTTGGCATCGCTGGCAGCCTTGGAATCGGTCATCACCTTCAAAGCGGCATCGCGCTCGGGCTTCGAAGTATTGCCCTCCATGAATTTGAGGCCCATATCCATCTCGGCTGCCATTCGATCAGCGATGAGTTGCTTGAAATTGGCTTTCTCCTCGTCGTTGAGTTGGAAGCGATTGAAGAGCTTTCCATACTGAAGATCGAGCTGCGCCAGTTGCTGCTGCTTCACCATCTCGCGCATGGCGGGGTTTTTCATCATCTCTGCCATCGCCTTCATGGGCTTCGTCTTGTCGGGAGTGCCGATGGCAGCGGACTCTGCGATGCTGCGGCGGCCCTTGCCTGATGCTGCCTCTGTGGCCTGCGCGATGCGAGCCTCCGCGTCTGCGACTTTTTTCACCATCGCCTTCATCTCAGTCGCGGCCCTTGTGGCTTCAGCCTGTGCCTCGGTGCGTTCTTTGGTGACCTTGGCAAGGGAGACCTCCAGTTTCTTGATCTCCAAGTCAGCCTTCTCAGCGCGGACGCTGGCTTCCTCGCTCTTACGAAGTGCCTCATCACGCTCCCGCATCGTCAAGGCCGCGAGACCGCCACCCATAATCAAAACAGCCAGGAGAAGAGCAACGAAGAGCTTGTTCATGAATGGAGACTAGCGGACTCCCGTCAGCCACGTCAATCCCAATGCCACGCAAGATTTTTCACCACTCCACGCTGGACACCGCGCAGGGCCTTCGCTCCAATGGCAGTCCTTCGCTCCCGCGAATTCAACTCAACCCACATCCCCAACATGGCAAACATCCGATTTGGCTCCCAGGTCTATACCTGGTTCATGCAAGGCACAGGCAAGGCCTACGACAACAAGCTCGACCACATGATCAAAGTGGCGGCTCAGGCTGGCTTCCAATCCATCGAGCCCATGGTGCTCGAGATCTCTGAAAGCGCTCTCGGCTGCGGCAAATACTGGCTCGGCGACTTCTGCGATCCGCATCGTCTCAAGGATGCGCTCCAGGCACACAACATGGAACTCGCAGGCCTCGCGCTCGTCTGTTCCTGGGACAACGACAACGAGACTCCCGCTGAGAAGGAAGCGGCTGACTTCACGATCAACCTGCTCAAGCACTTCCCTGGAGCCAAGTTTGGCACCGTCACCCTGCCCAGCGGTCGCGCCAAGGATCTTCAGCGCCGCCGCTTGAACGTTGCCCGCAACGTCAACGCCGTCTCGCAGCGTGCGACCGACGCTGGCCTCGTCTGCTCCTACCATCCGAACAGCCCGCCCGCCTCCCTCGTTCGCACTCAAGAAGACTACGATGTGGTGCTCAGCAGCCTCGACCCGAAAGTCACTGGCTGGACTCCCGACGTGGGCCACATCATCCGTGGCGGCATGGATGTCATCGCGACGCTCAACAAATGGGCTCACCTCGTGAACCACATCCACTACAAGGACTTCTCCGGCAACGGCCCTGAGCCCTGGGCTCAGATGGGCAGCGGCAAGCTCGACTTCCACAAGATCACCGAGTGGCTCGTCCAGCATAAGTATGAAGGCTGGATCATCTGTGAAGATGAAGCCCACATCGCTGTGGACGATCCCGATGGCGTCACGCTGCAAAACGGCCAGTGGTGCAAGGACAACTTGGCTCCGCTCGTCGCTTAATCGCTTCAGTCTCCAAAACAAAACCGCTTCCATCCCTCGTGGGTGGAAGCGGTTTTTGTTTGTCGCAAAAGTGTCGAATCCGAACACTCGCAAGACGAGCGGCCCGTCGATCAACGATACCCGTAGGCCAGCGCCCAGAAGACGCCTTTCTCCGTCTTCGATGTGATCGAGAACAGGATCGAGTAGGTGCCGGTTTTGGGCGGATTGACCTTCACCGAAGTGAACAAGGGACCCACGCCCACCTTCGGAGTGATCTGCACAGGATTACCCTTTTCATCGAGCACCTGAATCTCCAGCGTGCAGCCGTCGTTCGCGGTGCCGAGCCAGAAGGCATACTCGTTGCCCTTGAAGAGCTGGTGCTTGACCATCAGCTTCTGGCCGGACTTCACCTCGCCGTTCCAGTAGTCCTCGCGCACGATGAAGCCCTCGTTCACAAAGGGTTGCGCGGCTTCCATCGCGAAGCTGTGAGCATCATCCACCGTAGCATGGCTGGAGAGCGGCAGGAGTGCGGCACAGAGCAGTGCCAGGGCAAGAAATCGCTTCATAGGTCGAGTGAGGGAGACAAAGGCGGAGAATGGAAAAGGACGCGCGATCAGGGCTTGCCATCAATGAGTTCGAGCAAGCTAGCGGTGGTCTTGTTGATGGTGGACACACCTTCCGGGGTGAAGGCTTCTGTGCTCTTGTTCATGATCTCTTTGATCACGCTCAACCCTTCATGGATGGCTTTCACGGTGGCGTGGTTCTTGGTGCTGTTGGGCATTTTGCCAATCTGACCAATGAAGTGATCCACCAGCATCGGCTGCTGAAGGAGTTCGGCACGATCAGCGGAGAAATTCTTGCCCACCACCGACGTCACTGCCCCGGTGCCGCGGAGCCAGCCACCGACGGAAACACACTGCGAGAGGTCATTGTCCTTCATCTTATCCATCGTCTCACGCACAGTCTTCTGGGTGAGATCGAACTCCTTGCGGATGGCCGGCCAGTTGCTGCTCTTGGATGCATCAAGGATGGCATTGGCATGAGGCAGCACGGCCTTCTGAATGCCCAAGCTCTTCGAGAGATCGATCACCTCGCGGCCAATGTCCTCGACAGCCTTCTTGTCCTGTGCCTGCACGGCGATGAAACCCTCAGCCACCACACTACCAAAGACGAGCGAAAGCCGTGTGCGATCCGTGGTTTCAGGTGCCTTCAGATTGCGTAGTTCCTGTCGCCAGTTGGGTTCACCCAGCTTGTCGAGCACGGAAAAGATTTCACTCGGCACCGGCACCACCACATCATCGACTACATAGCCGGGGAAATTCTTGGCACCGCTGGTCACTTCGACCACTCCGGCATTCGAGCCCTGGCCCACGGCCACGGAGGAAACAGACACAGCCACGGAAAGCAGGCCAAGCATTGAAAGAGAGCGTCGGGAAGTCATGGTCAGATCGGGGGTTTGAGTCAAACAAATCTACGTGCCACGAAACGCCACAACGCGAACCATCGCAACCACTTTGCATCTGCACCAGCCCGCGCAGCGCACTTCCCAAGAAAAGGTTTGCGTGCGTTTCGATTCCGTTTCAGAGAACACAAACCAAGACGCTTCCCATTGGCCACTTCCTCACGCACGCTCGTTGCCATTCCTGCCCGCTGGGGATCCACCCGATTCCCCGGAAAACCGCTCCACCTCATCGCTGGCAAGCCATTGGTCCAGCACGTCTGGGAGCGTTGCCAGGACTGCAAAGCCGTCGATGACGTGATCATCGCAACCGACGACGCCCGCATCGTGGAGGCCGCCGCCAGTTTCGGGGCCAAAGCCGTCCTCACCCTGCCGACGCACCCCTCCGGCACCGACCGCATCGCTGAGGCCGCGCAGTCTTTTCCTGAGCACGACATCATCATCAATGTGCAAGGCGATGAACCCCTCATCTCCCCTGCCCTGATCGACCAACTCGCCGCCACGCTCCGCGCCGAGCCCTCCATCCCGATGATCACTGCCGCCGCCGTGATTCACGATGCCGCGCAGATCACCGATCCGAATGTGGTCAAGGTGGTGACCGATGTGCGTGGCGACGCGCTCTACTTCTCGCGCAGCACCTTGCCCTTCGTGCGTAACACCGAGCCGCGCACCGTCCACAAGCGCCACCTCGGCATCTACGGCTTCCGTCGCGACTTCCTGTTCCAGTTCGTCGCCTGGCCGCCCTCCATGCTCGAGATGACGGAATCCCTCGAACAACTCCGCGCCCTCGAAAACGGTGCCCGCCTCCGCGTTGTCATGACCGAGGATCTCTCTCCCGGCGTCGATACCGAAGAGCAAGCCCGCGCTGTCGAGAAACTCATCTCCGCCTGATCTAATCCCTTTTCCCTCATCCCTTATCCCTCTTCTTCCATGACCAAATACATCTTCGTTACCGGCGGCGTCGTCAGCTCACTCGGCAAAGGCTTGGCCGCTGCCTCGCTCGGCACTTTGCTGGAGCATCGTGGGCAGAAGGTCATCCTGCAGAAGTTCGACCCGTATCTCAATGTCGATCCCGGCACGATGAGCCCTTTCCAGCATGGCGAAGTGTATGTGCTCGATGACGGTGCGGAGACCGACCTCGACCTCGGTCACTACGAGCGCTTCACCAGCACCAATCTCTCGCGCATGAACAACCTGACCAGCGGCCAGGTGTATCTCAACGTCCTCACCAAGGAGCGCGAAGGCAAGTATCTCGGCAACACCGTGCAAGTCATCCCGCACGTCACCAACGAGATCAAGGAGCGCATCCGCAACGTCGCCGAACAAATCGGTGACGGCATCATCATCACCGAGATCGGTGGCACGGTCGGCGACATCGAGGGCCTGCCCTTCCTGGAAGCCATTCGTCAGTTCGCGCTCGAAGTCGGCCAGGGCAATGTGCTCTTCATCCACACCTCGCTCGTGCCTTACATCAAGGCCGCTGGCGAGTTGAAGACCAAGCCCACGCAGCAGTCGATCGCGAAGCTGCGCGAGATCGGGATCAGCCCGCACATCATCCTCTGCCGCACCGAATACCCGCTGGAGCCCGACCTTCGTCACAAGCTCTCCATGCACTGCAACGTGCCCATCGAAGGCGTCATCGAAGTGCGCGACGTGAAGCACACCATCTACGAAGTCCCGCTCAAGCTCCACGAAGAACGCCTCGACGATTACGTGTGCAAGCTGCTCCACATCGACGCCCCGCAGCCTGACCTCACGCGCTGGCGCAATTTCGTGCAGCGCATCATCAGCCCCACCCATCACGTCCGCATCGGCGTCGTGGGCAAATACATCGAACTGCAAGACGCCTACAAGAGCATCTACGAAGCCCTCACGCACGCTGGTGCCGCCAACGACTGCAAGGTGGAGATCGTGAAGGTCGATTCGGAGAGCATTGAGAAGGCCGGTCCCGAACTCTACCTCGGCGGCCTCCAGGGCATCTTGGTTCCCGGCGGCTTCGGCGAGCGCGGCATCGAAGGCAAGGTCATCGCCGCCCGCTACGCTCGCGAGCAGAAGATCCCATACTTTGGCATCTGTCTCGGCATGCAGATCGCCGTCATCGAGTTCGCTCGCGACGTCTGCGGCTTGAAGGGCGCGAACAGCACCGAGTTCGACACCACCACGTCGCACCCCGTCATCAGCCTCATGGATGAGCAGCACAAGATCGTCGAAAAGGGCGGCACCATGCGCCTCGGCACCTGGGTCACCGACATCCAGCCCGACACCAAGGCATACGATCTCTACCACAGCGCGACGATCACCGAGCGCCACCGCCACCGCTACGAGTTCAACCCCGACTACAAGGACCAGATCGAGTCCAAAGGCCACACCATCTCCGGCTCGTCGCCCGATGGCAAGCTCGCCGAGATCGTCGAGATCAAAGGCCACCCGTTCTTCATCGCCTGCCAGTTCCATCCCGAGTTCCTCAGCAAGCCCAACCACCCGCACCCGATCTTCTTCGGCTTCGTGAAGGCAGCGATGAACACGCATTGAGGAGAGCAGAAGAGCCTTAGAACTTGAGAGCCTTAGAACTTGAGAGCCTTAGAACTTGAGAGCCTTAGAACTTGAGAGCCTTAGAACTTGAGAGCCTTAGAACTTGAGAGCCTTAGAACTTGAGAGCACTGGCCGACCTTCTCCTCGTCACCGCATCAGCGCTGGAGTTCAGGCTTCAGCCTGCGGCACACAGTTCACGATTCGCGAGCACCTGATCGGTTCATCCTTCATCATTCATACTTCATCCTTCCTGCATGAATCTCTTCTCCCTCTCCGGTAAATCCGCCCTCATCACCGGCGGCAGTCGTGGTCTTGGCAAAGCGATGGCTCGTGGCTTCGCTGAAGCGGGTGCCGATGTCATCATCTCCAGCCGCAGTGCCGACGAACTCAAGGAAGCCGCCGCTGAGATCGGTGAAGGCCTCAATGTCCGCGTCGAATGGATTGCCGCTGACATGAGCGACCGCGCGCAGGTGAAGGGGCTCGCCGATGAAGCCGTTCAGCGCCTTGGCAAGATCGACATCTTGGTCAACAACGCGGGCATCAACAACCCGCAGCCCATCGACGAGATCACCGACGAAGTCTGGGACAAGAACGTCGAGGTCGATCTCACCGCCTGCATGGCAATGGCGCGCTACCTCGTGCCCGGCATGAAGCAGCGCAAGTGGGGGCGCCTTATCTACACGTCTTCGGTGCTCGGCCTCGGCGGCCGCCTGCATCGCAACGTCTATTGCGCCTGCAAAGCCGCGCTCATCGGCCTCGCGAAAGCCAACGCCCTCGAACTCGGACCCTACGGCATCACCGCCAACTGCCTCTGCCCCGGCCCCTTCCTCACGGACATGCCGATGAAGCTGCTGAGCGATGCCGACAAACAAAAGTTCTCCGACCGCACCGCGCTCGGTCGCTGGGGTCTGCCGCGCGAGATCGCCGGCCCAGCGCTCCTGCTTGCCAGCGACGCCGGCAGCTACATCACGGGCGAAGCCATCGTCGTCGATGGCGGCGTCTTCGCGAACGTGCTGTAAGCGCCACGACCAAAGGCCGTGGCGCATCACGTCCAGGGCTAGCCACGCATCAGGTGCTCGATGTCGTTGGCTTCCACAGGGATGTGTCCCATGAGGTCCACGGGGCCGTCGGCGGTGACGAGGATATCGTTCTCCAGGCGCACGCCGATCTTCTCCTCGGGGATGTAGATGCCGGGTTCGACGGTGAGCACCCAGCCTTCGGCGAAGGGTTGCGACATCACCCACACATCATGCACGTCCAGGCCGAGCGAGTGGCCGAGGCCGTGCATGTAGTATTTGCGGCAGGCGAGGTTGTCATCGGTCTGCTTCTTGATGTCGGCCTTCGAGATGAGGCCGAGCGCGAGCAGTTCCTCGTTCATCATGAGCTGCGATTCCTTCTGCCAGTCGCGCTGGAGTTTGCCCACGGTTGCACCCTTGATGCTGGCGCGCATGACGCGGAGCACGGCGTTGTAGATGTCCTTCTGGCGCTTGGTGAACTTGCCGCTCACGGGGATCGTGCGCGTGAGGTCGGCGTTGTAGTTCGCGTAGCTCGCGCCCACGTCGATGAGCAGCAGGTCGCCTTTCTTGCAGCGCTGATCGTTCTGATTGTAGTGCAAGGTGCAGGCGTTCTCGCCCGAGGCGACGATGGGATTGTAGGCGAACTTGGCGCGCTGGCGGATGAACTCGTGCGCGAACTCGGCTTCGACTTCATGCTCCCACACTCCCGGCTTCACGAACTTCGCCACGCGACGGAAGCCGTCGTTCGTGATGTCGCAGGCCTTCTGCAGCAGGTCGATCTCCGGCTTCGATTTGATCAGGCGAAGCTGGTGCATCAGCGGCGCGAGACGGCGGAACGTGTGCAGCGGGAACTTGTGCTTCATGCGCGCGATGAAGCGCTCGTCGCGGGTCTCCACCTCGTTGCTGGAGCGCTTGTGCTCGTTGGTATTGAGGAAGACGTTGTCGGCATCGAAGGCGAGTCCGCGCAGGATCATTTCGAGTTCGCTCAGCCACTTCACTTCCTTGATGCCGGAGATCTTGATCGCGTCCTCCTTGCTGTGTTTGTAGCCTTCCCAGGTCTTGAGGTGGGCATTCGGCTCGCGCAGGAACAGGATCTCACGCTGCTTCTCGTCAAAGGCATCCGGCGCGATGATCAGAATACTTTCTTCCTGCTCGATGCCGCTGAGGTAGAAGAGATCCGAGTTCGGCACCATCACGAGCGAACCATCGGCATTCGTGGGCAGCACATCGTTGGCGTTCACGATGGCGATGGAGTTCGGCGGCAGGAGTTTGCGGAGGCGTTCGCAGTTGGCGGCGAAGAGCTTGGAGTCGATGGGTGCGTGTCGCATGGCGGCGCGCAGTGTCAGCGGATCAAGGCGGGCTGCAAGGGGAGAAGAGAGCCAGCAACTTTCTTGCTCGCCCTGCGTTGATGCGCGAACCAAGCTCTCACCTGTAATGAAACTCGCACGCCTCTCACTCCTCTCCATTGCGCTCACCGCCACAGCACTGGCGCAGACCTCCGAAAACAACGAAAGACTGCGCGAGGGCTTGAAGCGCTTCCCAGCAGCAGACACGAACAAGGACGGCATCCTCACCATGGACGAGGCCAAGGTTTTCCTGGCAAAGATGGGCGAGAAGACGAAGGGCAAAAAAGCCGTGAGACCGGACGCGCTGAAGCCCGACTTCGCCGAAGTGGCCTACGGTCCGCATGAGCGCAATGTCCTCGATTTCTGGAAGGCGAAGTCCGACAAGCCCACCCCAGTCGTCGTCTTCATCCATGGCGGCGGCTTCCGTGCAGGCAGCAAAGAGAACTACCATGGCGACAAGAAGCTGGAGGACCTCGTGAAGTCCGGCGTGTCCTGCGCCGCGATCAACTATCGCTTCCTGCCCACTGCGCCCGTGCAGGACATCATGCGTGATTGCGCCCGCGCTGTGCAGTTCATTCGCAGCAAGGCGGGCGAATGGAACGTGGACAAGACGCGCATTGCCTCGGTGGGCGGTTCAGCAGGTGCAGGCACCTCTCTGTGGCTCAGTGCCCGTGATGATCTGGCCAATCCAATGTCGAGTGATCCCGTGCTGCGCGAGTCCTCCCGCGTTCGCTGTGCTGGACTCATGGCCACCCAGGCGACGTATGATGTGCTGCGCTGGCCGGAGTTCCTCGGCGAACCCAAGCCAGGCTTCTTTGTGGAGGGCGAAGTCCCGCTCTTCTACGGACTGACCTCGTTGGAAGAACTTAAAAGCCCCGTAGGCGAGAAGATCCGCCGCGACTGCGACATGCTCGCCTGGCTGAGCAAGGACGACGTGCCTCTCTTCATCGACAACAACCAGGACGTGCCCGCGCCCACCAATCGCGGCGAGTGGCTGCATTGCACCCAGCACGCCCGCACGGTGAAGAAGCAATGCCAAGCCGTGGGCATCGAGTGTGTGCTCGTTCAAGACGAGAAGGAAACCAAGCCCCTGCTGGTGGACTTCCTGCGCAAGCACCTCGCTGTGGAAGGCCAGTAGGCTCAAAGCACTTCACGGTGAGCAATCCGAGTTGATGGCGCGCTGAAGATCGCCACCAGTGCGCGCCATGTTCTCCCCTGCCCTGCTCCAGCGCATCGTGCTGCCGATCTGCCTCGCCCTTGCCTCCTGCGCCTCGCCTGGGCAGCCGCCGATGCCCATCCTGTCGAAGGTCACGCGGGCAGAGTCGATCCAGATTGCCGAAAGCTATCTGCGCCATCGCTGGGTCCCGTCCAGGCAGAACATCCTGCACGGCAATGATGCACGCGGCGTGCGAGTGGACACACCCGACATTGATTACCAGCCCGGCGGGCGCGCCATTCCCGGCTGGTGGGTTCCTGGCGCGGTGAACGAAGGCGTGCCCTATCAATGGGGCGGCTTCTCCACGCTGGCGGAGTTCGATCAGGGCATCGCACAGGGCCTGGCCGCCGGTGATGTCTATACCGATGCCAAGCGCGCAGCGCTCGATGATGCGGTGAGCCCCCAGGCCGTGGGCATCGACTGCTCGGGCTTCGTCTCACGCTGCTGGAAACTCCCCCGCGCCTACTCCACGCGCGAACTGCCCGGCCTCTGTGATCCGATTCCATGGGAGGACCTCAAGGCGGGCGACATCCTCAACACGCACAACGCCCACTGCCTGCTCGTGTCCCACTGGGACGATGCACAGCGTGAACGTGTCTTCGTTTACGAGACGGGCTGCCCACCGACCTGGAAAGTCGCGGCTCACGCCATTGATGTGGCCTGGCTGAAAAGCCTTGGCTACACGGCGTGGCGTTACCGAGGCATCGTGGACTGATGGGCAATAAAAAAGCCGCGCAGAGCACTGGGCTCCGCGCGGCTTCGTGAGAGCAGACTCTCAAAGATTACTTCAGCGCCTTCTTGAGAGCCTCAGCCTTGTCGGTGCGCTCCCAGGTAAGGTCTGGATCGTCCTTGCCGAAGTGGCCGTAGTTCGTGCTCTTGCTGTAGATCGGGCGCAGCAGGTCGAGCTGCATCACGATGTCGGCTGGCTTGAAGGAGAATGTCTTGAGCACGGCGGAAAGGATCGCGTCGTCGTCCTTGATGCCCGTGCCGAAGGTGTCGATATGCACGCTGACCGGACGAGGATGTCCGATGGCGTAGGCGAACTGAACTTCGCAGCGCTCGGCCAGGCCGGACGCCACCACGTTCTTCGCCACCCAGCGGCCCATGTAGGCTGCGCTGCGGTCCACCTTGGAAGGGTCCTTGCCGGAGAAAGCACCGCCGCCGTGACGACCTGTGCCGCCGTAGGTATCAACAATGATCTTGCGACCTGTCAGACCGCTGTCGCCCTGAGGACCACCGACCACGAAACGTCCGGTCGGGTTGATCAGGAACTCGGTGTCCGGGGTGAGCATGTTCTTGGGCAGGACTTTCTTGATGATCTGGTCCACGCAGAAGGCGCGGATGTCAGCGTGCTCCACATCGGAAGCGTGCTGGGTGGAGATCACCACGTTGACGATCTTGGTAGGCTTGCCGTCCTTGTATTCAACGGAGACCTGGCTCTTGGCGTCGGGGCGGAGCCACTTGATCTTGCCAGCCTTGCGGATCTTGGTCAGCTCGCGGCCCAGTCGGTGAGCGAACATGATCGGAGCAGGCATGAGTTCATCGGTCTCATTGCAGGCATAACCAAACATGATGCCCTGGTCGCCAGCGCCTTGCTCGGCGGTGTCCTTGTTCTTGGCCTTCTTCGCATCCACGCCCTGAGCGATGTCGGGCGACTGGGTGGTGAGGTAGTTGTTGATGAAAATGCGGTCGGCGTGGAAGACGTCGTCGTCATGGATGTAGCCGATGCCACGGACGGCGTCACGGATGACCTTGTCGATATTGATCACGTCACCGATGGGCTTCTGGCCAATCTTCGGAATGGTGATTTCACCGCCCACGACCACGATATTGCTCTTGGCGAAGGTCTCGCAAGCCACGCGGCTCTTGGGGTCAACGGTGAGGCAGGCGTCGAGGATTGCGTCCGAGATGGTGTCGCAAACCTTGTCAGGATGGCCTTCGCCGACGGATTCAGAAGAGAAGATGAAGCTGCGGGACATGGTGGTCTAGTCTTTGATATGGATGAATGATGATACGTTGATGGGTAGCTTTTTAGCCTTGAGGCGTCAATGCTGAAATGCCCCATCGAACGGGGCGCTCCCTGTCAACGCCACTGGACTCGGCAGCAAGCGGAATCATCGCAAGACCCCCGTGTTTGACGACACAGCCTTCCGCACCATCTCAGCGATCCTGAACCGCTCGCACCCGCTCCGAGAGCTGCCGAATGCCCTTCATGGCCTTCCGTCGCCGAGTCCACGGATACATGCGGTAGCGCTCGACTCCGGTGAGCACGTAACATTCACAGGTGCGACCACGCACCAGTTCCACGAGTAAAAAGAGAATCGGGATAAACAGCGCCAGCCCGATCTCCACGAGACCGGCACTCGCCGCCGCGCAGAGCAGTCCGATGATCACGATCAGCCCACCCCAGATACCCAGCCGCCAGCGCCAGGTATTCGTCTCCGTGAGCATCACCGCCTGAATGTGCGCGTAGGGCAGCCGCTCGTAGCTTTCGCGTCCAGGAGTGTAGGTCACCTGGAGAAGGTCATCCTCCCCGAACCACAGACACACCGAGCCCATTCGATGCCGACCGAATCCTGGTGCCCGCTTGTATCGCAGCGGCTTGGACTTCGTTGATGTCTCTATTCCAGCCATGCGCCTACCGTTGATGTTGCGATTCCCCAGACCCAGGCCGCGATGAAAATCAATCCAACGATCAGCACCGCGACGTTCCGCCACCAGCCTCGCCCGGTCAGACTGCCCGGCTGGCGCATTCCATAGACCGCCAGACCACAAGCCACGGGTGCCGTGGCGATCGTGAGCGGCCAGAAAAGCAAGAACGAAAGCCCGAGGAGCCAGGCGGCTACACTGCTCCAGATGCGCCGGGATTTCTCCAGCACGGGAGCCACCTGGGCCACCGCCCCGTCATGGCTGAAACAGTCTGGGCACACCACACCGCTCGGTAGTTCCAGTGCGCACAAGGCACAGACGAATCGCCCACAGGTGCCACAGGCCTGAACCGCACGATTTTGCAGGTGAAAGAAACACGAAGCCTCCGCCTCATCGACCAGCGCCTCGGCCTTTCGTCCGCGCTCCTGCTCACGCGACAACGCCGGAAAAATCTCCCCCTGGAACGACGCATGACACATGGTGCAGGGCAGGAAGGAACCCCATCGCAGGCAGCAGCGTCCTGGAGGGCGGAGCAGACACGGGCACCGACGGTGGTGGCGGAGAGATCACAGAGCCCAGCGGCACCCAGTTCTCCAGACCGCTGCGCCAGATGAGCGTGCTTGAAGACACCTCGCCTCGGCCAAGCATCTCGATGATAGCAGCCTGTGTCACAGGACCAGCCTGCGCACCGGCGCGTTCATAATACCATTCGTCAGTCGTTTCGGGAGTATCCATCTCGCCGAAACGCTACCGGCCTCGACCAAGTTCGGCGAGACTTTTCTCAGGTCTTACCTGCAAAAACTACCCACACACAAAACGGCGCATCACTGCGGCGTCATGTCGTAGATGATGACCTTGCTCCAAAAGGTTTTGCAGGTCTCCACGAAGCGCTTGTGATCAGCGCAGTCCGTTTGGTAGAAATCGTGATCCGCGTTCTTCTTGAACTGGACGATCAGGCTCCAGTCGAAGGACTGATCGCACACCGGACGCGGTGGCACGTCGGCGCTCTTGCCCACCCAGGCATTCGCCAGGTAGTTGATCTTGGTCACGAGTTTGAGTTCACGCTCGAAGGTCTCACGATCAGCTTCGGAGAGGTCCTTCTTGAGCCAGAAATAGACGCAGTGGAACATGGTCGGCGGCGAGGATTAGAGTTGGGAGAGAGAGTCGTCGAGAGCAGCGATCACAGCACCGATGGAGGCGTCCGTTTCATCGCCCATGTTGGAGATGCGGAAGGTCTTGCCCTTCAGCTTGCCGTAGCCGCCATCAATGATCAGGCTGTGGTTCTTCTTGAGCAGTCCGATGAAGGCGGCCACGTCGATGCCCTTGTTGTTCGCCACGCAGGTGAGCGACTTGGAGCGATAGCCCTCAGGAGCGAAGAACTCGAAACCGTTCTTCTTCACCCAGTCATGCACCATACCATTGAGGCGAGCGTGACGAGCATAGCGGTTGTCGAGGCCTTCGGTGAACATCGCGTTCAACTGATGACGCAGGCCATAGATGAGACTGATGCACGGCGTGCTCGGCGTCATGCTCTTCTCACCGTTCGCGCGGAACTCGATGAAGTCGAAATAGTAACCACGGTCGTTGATCGTCTCCGCGCGCTTCATCGCCGCTTCCGAAGCGGTGAACAAGGCCAGCCCTGGAGGCAAGGCGAAGGCCTTCTGGGAACCCGTGAGCAGCACGTCGATGCCGAGTTCGTCGAAGTTGAGCGGCACCGTGGTGAAGCCAGACACGCTGTCCGTGATGAACATCACATCGGGATACTTCTTCTTCAGCGCCGCGATCTCAGCGATGGGGCTGAGCACACCCGTGGAGGTTTCATTATGGATGAAGGTGACGGCGTCGAACTCGCCCGTGGCGAGACGCTTGTCGATCTCGTCCGCCATGATCGGCTGACCCCACTCCACCTGATAGGCCTCAGCTTCCTTGCCGCAGCGCTTGGAGACATCCAGCCACTTGTCGGAGAAGGCACCGTTGCAGCAGTTGAGCACCTTCTTCTTCACGAGGTTGCGGATCGAACCTTCCATCACGCCCCAGGCGGAGGAGGTGCTGAGGAAGACCTGCTGCTTCGTGCCGAAGAGTTCCTGCAGCTTGGGCTGAATCTCCGCGTAGAGATCTTGGAAGCCCTTGCCCCGATGCCCCATCATCGGCTGCGCCATGGCAGCGAAGGTGGCGGGTGAAACTTCGACGGGACCGGGGATGTAGAGTTTAACGTGGCTCATGGGTGCGCTTTTGGGGGAGCGCCGATAGTAAAGACACCCCGCCGTTGTGCAACGACGGGGAGACAAGAATTTCAACCGGCCCCTGCGGAGCTTACGCGAAGAGCGCCGCCACCGCCTTGCCGCCATCGGTGATCGGCACCGGGCGCGAGCCATCCATCAATTCCTTGCCGGGGTCGATGCCCAGGGCCGCGTGGATCGTCGCATGGAAATCCACCAGCGGGACCGGGTTCTCCACCGGCTTCTTGGCCAGATCGTCAGTCACACCGTAGGCACCGCAGTGCTTCAGCCCGCCGCCCGCCAGCACCATCGAAAACGCCGTGCCCTGATGACCGCGACCACCACGACCATCAAACTCCGGCGGACGCCCAAACTCCGTCGCCACCACCACCAGCGTCTTGTCCAGCAGGCCCTGGGATTGCAGGTCGCCAATCAAAGCCGAAAGGGCGGTATCGAGTTCCTGGATCAAGAGGTGCTGATTCTTGTAGCCCTCATTATGAATGTCCCAGCCCGTGCCGTTCATGAAGTTGAGATTGTGCGACACTTCGATGAAGCGCACCCCCGCCTGCACCAGGCGACGCGAGAGCAGACAGCGCTGGCCGAACTCCCCACCGTAGAGATTGCGCAGGGCCGCAGGCTCTTCCTTCAGATTGAAATGCTTCATGAAGCCGGGGCCCGCCAGTCGCAGCGCCTCCTCCTGCGCCACCTGGTAGTCCGCTGCCGCCGAACTCTTGAGCGCGCGAGCCATCAGCGGCTTGAGCAATTCACTGCGCACGCCGGCACGCGCCTCGTCCACAAAGTCCGGCCTCGTGAATCCCGCCGGACCCGTCTCCGTGTCCGTGAGATACACGTAGCCATTCTTCGCCCCCAGGAAGCCGGGACCACGGCTGACGTTCGGGTAGCCGATCAAAATGTAGGCAGGCACCTTCGGATCAGCGGCCCCGCGTTGATTCGCGATGATCGATCCGATGCTCGGGTAAGTCACATTGCCCGAAATCATTCGCCCCGTGTGGACGATGTTGGTCGCGAACGCATGCTCATCAATGACGTGATGATTCACCGTGCGCATGATCGTCATCTGCTCCATGACCTTCGCCGACTTGCTCAAGTGCTCACACACCCGCACGCCCTTCACCGAGGTCTCGATCGACTTGTAAAGCGAACCCGGCTTCGACGGCTTGCTCAGGTTCTCGCCCAGGTCCTTGGGATCAAAGGTATCAATCTGCCCCATCCCACCGCCCAGCCAGATAAAGATGCAATGCTCAGCCTTGCCCTTCGGCGTATGGACCGGAGTCGTATTGGCAAACAGCGGCGAAGCACCGAGCGCGGCAGCGGAAGAAAGGAAGGAGCGACGTTTCATGGTCCCGGATAAACGCCGCTCCCCCGCCCTCTCTCACCTGAATCGTGCTAACACTTTCGTGGGGGGAGGAGGAGGAGGGAATGACGAACGCGGAGCCGTCATTGGTCATTGGTCATTGGTCATTCGTCACTGGTCATTCGTCACTGGTCATTCGTCATTGGTCATTCGTCACTGGTCATTGGTCATTCGTCATTCGTCATTCGTCATTCGTCATTCGTCATTCGTCACTGGTCATTCGTCATTGGTCATTCGTCATTGGTCACTGGTCACTGGTCACTCACCCGCATCTCCGATCTCAAATTTCAGATTTCAAATTTCAGCTTTCAGTTTTTCCCCTTCCCCTCTCACCTTCGCAGCGCCAGGATCAGCTCATTCATCTTCTGGCGCAGCGACTCCATGTCGGGATCACCAAAGGGCGAGTCCAGGGTGCCCACGGCGTTGGTATTGCTGCTCGTCGTCATGATCTCCGCCGCCAGTTGGCTGGCCAGCACCTCCCCGTCCTGGCCGGGCAAGCCCTGCGGCAGGCCAAAGTCAAAGTGGACATTGGTCCCGTCAAAGGAGACCGACACCGTGGCCGAGCTGCCCGCAGGCAGCGTGGTCACACTGTCCACCACCGCCTGGGCAAAGGGCTGGCCGGGAGCCCCGGTGTCCCCCGGAGTGCCTGGGACACCCGCAGGCACGCCAAAGGTGAAGTGCAGCACCGTGCCCACCACATTCACGCTCACCGTGGCCGGAGTGCCCGGCGGCAGCGTGTTCACCGCGTCCACCACCACGCTCGTGATGGAAGAGGCCTGATTGATCAAGTCGATGAGACCAGCGAACTGGCTCCTGAAACGGTCGGCATCAATGTTTTGGCCATTTTGCGGCCAGGCAGGGTCGAAGGGCATGACTCAAAAAAGATGAAGGATGAAGAGTAGCCCAGTTGCGCCGCAACTGGTCCCCCGCAGGGAGGCGAAGGGTCATAGGTGAGCAAAAAAAGGTCACCGGCGGAGCGCGCGTTCCCAGTCACAGCGTGACAGGGCAACGATGGAGGGCGGCGGAGGCGGAAGGAGTCCGGCATATCATCCTTCCGCCTTCATCCTTCCCGTCACGGCACCACCGCCTGCGCCTCCGGGCCAGGGCCACTTTCCCCGGCAGCGTTCACGGAGGTCACCCGCACCTTCACCGTCGCCCCGCTGGTCAGGCCTGTGACCGTCGCATCGCTATCATAGACCGTCGCCACGGTGTGGAAGCTGGTGTCCGTGCCCACGATGAGAATCTGCACATGGTAGTAGTCCGCCCGCAGCGCATCGTCCCAGTCCACCAGCAGCGTGGTGGCCGGACCCGGCACCGCCGTTGTAAAGGTCGGCACCTCCGGCGTCTCCTCGTCCGCCGGACGGCTCAGGCCAAAGCTGTGCCACCGTGGATCATCGTCCGCCAGCAGCGTTTCCAGTTCGGCTATCAGACCGCTCGCCCGCTTGCGCAGGTTCAGCTCGGCGGCATCGCGTGCCTGCTTCGCTTGGCCCATCGCAGCCACCTTCCCCGCCAGATCCGCCCGCGCATCGCTGATGGTGGTGAATAGCGCCGTGGCGATCACCGCCGTCGCCTCCATGTCCGCGCTCTCGTGCGTCGGGTGATTGGTGAAGTGCGTCTTCAGCGCCTCCACCAGATTGAAGCGCTCCTCCTGCGTCGTCGGCATGGCCGTCGAGTTGTTCGGCCAGCCCGCCGCGCCCCATTCCACCGAGTAGTCCTCGCCGAAGAATTTCGACAGCCGCTTACGCGAATTCGCGATGAAGGCGCGCCCGGCGTTATCCGCCTCATTCAGCGTTGCCGTGGCCGTCTTCTTGGCCACCTGGGCGTCGCCGTAGGCGGCTTCCGAACTTCGGGCCGCAGCCAGCGCGGGTCGCAGCACCGCCTCGGTATTTTGTTTCACCCCGATAGTCACTTCGAGGGCGTGAAGACCGTCGCACAAGTCATCGCACAGGGCGAAGAGACGGTCCCGTTTCGTGGGCAGAGCATTGGAGGCCATGGTTCGATTGGAGGAGCGGCGGCGCGTCTCCCGCGACTCCCCGAACCGGGAGCCATCTCCGAAGAAAGCCTGTCCGAACACGGCCATAAGGGAGCGGGGAAGCCAGGGAAGAAACGCCTGTGGTTGGCATTCCGCCCTCCCCACCGGACACTGCGCCCAGAGGAAATCGAAGAGCGAAACGTGCCCCTGTTCTATGGAACTCGGTTTTCGACATCAAGAAAAAAGTGCAGCCTAAACAATTGTTTTTTCTACTGTTCACCCAAGCCTTCAGCGTGGGTGCAAACTTGAGCTGAAAGCCTTGATTTTCCAAGCATCCGCGCGATTGCTCAGAGGAGTATAAGGCATTTCACTTGCGACTAATTATAATCGAATGAAGCGCAAAAATTTCCAAGTGCGGGATATTATAATCCAGAGCCCGGCAAAAATTTCCCGGAACTCCTCACGACTTACGGGAGAAGCGCCAGAAAAATAAAATGCGAGAAAATACAATCCAGAGTCCCGCCAGAATTTTCCGCTCTCACGCGTGAGAATCCAGAGGAGGCCAAAAAATTCCCAGTCGCACGCACGAGAATCCAGAGACGTTCCGGAAAATTTTTGTCGGGCTCTCGCTTCTCGTGAGGAGGTTAAAAAAGGCTTTGGTCTTCTCTCGTGCGTCTCCCGCCCCACCCCAGAAAGCCATGGCGACCCCGCGAAAGCGGTGAGCCATCTGGCGCGAGAGAACGGGCTGCTAGCCAGCCCATCACGGCAGCGCGCCGTCCTGGCAGAAGCTATCCTCGCGTGCATCCCAGACTTTCATTTCTTATGGTAGAAGACTCGGGGCTGAAATGGAGCGGCAGCCCTTGGGGTGAACATGCACCGCCAAAGATGAGGCTGGCACTAGAGTGCTGATTTCAGGGCTCTTGCGCCTTCCTGCTCTCTTGCGGTGAACCGTCTGAATTCACAGATCAATGATGCCGCGAAGCATAACGCCATGCTTGGTTTTGAAAACTGATCACGCACGGAAGTATAACCGTCGTCACGAACCACCCCAGCCACCGCTTGACCTCCCGAGTCCGTTTCCCTCGAATCGGACTCTTCGTGAAAGCCCTTCCCTCCTGCCGATGAGGAACTCCGCATTCGCCCCCGTCCCACCCCCCGCCCTCACAGATCATCCAGCGGACTGCGCGTTCCCGTGCCACCGCCTTCCATTACATGGGTATAGATTTGCGTCGTCTCTACACTCTTGTGGCCCAGCAGGTCCTGCACCGTTCGGATATCTGCCCCGTCCTCGAGTAGATGGGTGGCAAAGGAATGCCGCAGCGTGTGGCAGCCCACCTTTTTGGTGATGCCTGCCTTCTCCCTTGCTGCCTTCAGAGCCAGCGTCAGCGCATTTTCATGCAGGTGATGCCGCCGGTGGATACCCGTCGCTCGGTCCACGCTTGTCTGCTTGGAAGGAAAGAACCACTGCCACGCCAGGTCCTTGCCCGCATTGGGATATTTCACGCCGAGCGCCTCTGGAAGCATCACGCCAGGCAGACAGGCTGCCCGATCCGCCTCCCAGAGTGCCCGCAGACGGGCGACGTGGTCTGCGATTTCCCCATGCAGGGCTTTCGGAAGCATCACCTGCCGATCGTTCCTGCCCTTGCCGCCGCGCACC
>CAUJJC010000011.1 GCA_963204975.1 Verrucomicrobiota bacterium
CGGGGGGCCCTCGTTTTCCTCGGGGGGGGGTGTGGCCCCCGCGGGTGGGGTGTCGGGGTCGGGGGTTCCCACCCCGCCGCTCCTTGTCGCGACTTTCTCCACATCCGTCTTCATCTCCACCGCGCTGCTGTAGCGCTTCTCGCGGTCCGTCTGCATCGCCTTGTCCACGATAGCGTCCAGCTTCGGATCGCTCTGCGGCACCATGGCACTGATGGGGGAGAATCGACCGCGCGGGATGTGGCCGGTGAGCATTTGGTAAAGCATCACGCCCACCGCGTAGAGGTCCGCGCGTTGATCGACGAGCGCGCCAGCAAGCATGGCCTCCGGTGCCACGAAGTCGGGCGTGCCCATCGTCACGCTGCTCTTGGTGATGCCACCTTGTTCATGCGTGGTGATCTTGGCCAGGCCGAAGTCGGCCACCTTCACCTGCCCATCGGCATCGATCATGATGTTCGAGGGCTTGATGTCGCGATGCACCACGCCGCGGCTGTGTGCATAGGCCAGAGCATCGCACACGGCGGTGGTGATGCGGATTGCCTGCTCAGGCGGGAGCTGACCGTGAGTGGCCACGAGATGCGCCACATCCGTGCCCTCGATGAACTCCATCACGAAGTAGAGCAGGCCTTCGGGTGTCTCACCCGCGTCATACACAGTGACGATGCCGGGATGCTTGAACTTCGCCATCGCGCGGGCCTCTTGCTTGAAGCGTTGCGCATAATTCGCTTCGCCATCCTCCACAATGTCCGGTGGCAGGATCTTGATCGCCACCGCGCGGGCTAGCGCGCGCTGCACTCCCTTGTAAACCGCACCCATTCCCCCGCGTGCGATGAACTCCGCGATCTCATACTGCGGCAGCATTCCCTGAAGCACCTCGACCGTGGGCGGTTGCCAGCCGCGCAGCTCACGGGTCACGCCCTGCCCGCCTGCCGCCAGCAACGCCTGCATTTGATCGGGGGACATTTTCAAGGTTTGTCCCTCGGCCAGAGCGTCGTCGCCAGAATCAGATTCGGTGTTCATGGGGACAAATGTTTGCCCCGCTGTTCACCCGTTGGCAAGGCGCAAACCGCCATCGGAAACTTTGTGAAATAGTCTGTCACGATTCTTCACGGGCTTGGTTTGTCCGTTCGAGGCCCTTTGCCTCAGCCCGAAACCAGACACCTCCCATGACCACCAAACGCATCATCAACTGGCGCGCCAGCGCCTCCCTCACCGCAGACACCGGCGTCATTGCCTTCGAACTCGAAGGCGGAGCCACCACCCCTGCCACTCAGCCCATTCCCTCCGCCCGGCTCGCCGCTGTCATCGCGGTGCTGGAGTCCGCTCGTGGAGCCACGCTCACCGATCCAGGCAACGGCCAATGGTATGTAAGCAACAGCCCCAACTCGCCAGGGGTGGACTGAGATTTCATCCGTTGGCAACTTTGCTCACTTCCAACTCCAGCACTTCTTGAGGCATAGCCGGGCAGGTGAACCGTGCGCCCTCGACAACGCCACCGCGACCTACCGCAGCGTCACCGCCTTAACCCAATCCGCCGATATCAGCTACATCCAAACCCAGATGCAGCAGGTCATGGACAAGATCGACGAACTGCTCACTACCGTGAATCGGCTGTGAAAACGGCATGTGCCACGACGCCAGCATCTGGAACCCACGCCCTCCCACCACCATGAACACCAAGACCAGCCTCTCCTCGCAGCCCTTCCGAATTAGGACAATCCTCGCCGCGCTCACGCTCTACGCCCAGGGCTGGGCGGGGGCGGCGAACGTGACCGAGGTGGAGCCGAACAACACCATCGCCACGGCTCAGAACGTGGATGGAAGCTTCACATCCAATAGCGACCCCGACACCGCCAACTCTACCACCGTGCCTCATGTGACGGTGATAGGCACCGGCAACAACTCCGTGGATATCTATCGCTTCACGGTGCCGGCGGCGAACACTACCTGCGTGTTTGATATCGACTATGGGATGCCCTCCTTTGACTCCATGCTGCGGGTGATGAACGGCAGCGGGACGGTGCTAGTGAACGTTGACGATGCGGACACGGGGCAGGGTGCGGGAGGAAGCTCGCACCAGTATGATGCGTATGTCGCCCTGATCATAGCCACGCCGGGAACCTACTACGTTGAAGTGTCAAAGTATCCTCAAAATGCCACGATTCCAACCGGATCCAGCTATCGCCTCCAAATCTCGGTGCCGGGCCTCGTAGCGCCCGCTGTCACTACGCTGGCACCCACTGCCATCACGGTCAATTCCGCCACCCTCCGCGGCACCGTGAATCCCAACGGTCTGGTCACCACGGCCTTCTTCGAATACGGTCTAACCACCGTGCTGGGCAGCACCGCCAGTGTGTCCCTCTCCCCGAACAATGGAACCACAGCCCAAAGTGTCAGCGCGACGATCAGCGGCCTGCTCACGGACACACAGTATTATTACAAGCTGACCGCCACTAGCAGCCAGGGGACCGTTTCTACCACTACTGGGACGTTTGCCACGCTCGCCCTGCCCTCACCCACAGTCACGCTCACGGCACCGACCGATCTTGCGCCGACCTATGTCACACTCAATGGCACAGTGAACCCGCAGGGCTACGCCACCACGGGGCAGTTTCAGTTCGGGCTGACCACGGCCTACGGGAGCACTTTCCCCGTCACGCTTTCTCCGAACAATGGCACTGGCGCGCAGAGCGTCAGCGCCGCCCCCAGCGCTTTGCTACCGGCCACGACCTACCATTACCGCCTCAGCGCCACCAACGGCAATGGCACCGCCAGCAGCAGCGATGCCACCGTTCGCACCCCCGAGCCTGCTGGCCTTGCTGCTGCCACGGGATGGCCGGTCACGAACGTAAATACTGGCACCGACTCTGGCCGTGCCGTGGCAGTGGATGCCTCGGGAAATGTGGCGGTCACTGGTTATGTGGCAGATAACTCCGGGGACTACTTCACGGCGAAGTATTCTCCCGGCGGCACTCTCATCTGGAGCAAGACCTACAACAACACCACGCACAACGGGCAGGATCAAGCGCAGGGCGTGGCCTGCGATGCCAGCGGCAATGTGATTGTCACCGGGTATTCATACCGCGGCGACGCAGGCAGCGGTGGCACGGAGATCGACATCTACACGGTGAAGTATGCCGCTGCGGATGGCACGGTGCTCTGGAGCAGGCACTACAACAACGCCGCCACCAATAGCGATGATCGCGGCTATCGAGTGCTGGTAGATGCCAGCGGGGACGTGATCGTCAACGGCTACTCCTTCAGCAATGGAGTCACAGGCAACCAGGACTACTACACGGCGAAGTATGCGGGATCGAATGGGGCGGTGCTCTGGGAGGCGCGCTATGAAGGCCCAGTAGCGAAGACCGACATCCCGGGTGCGATGGCGCTGGACGCGGCGGGCAATGTCATCATCACCGGATACTCCTCCGGCTCCAGCGGAACCCTGGACATCTTGACCCTCAAGTATGCGAGCAGCAATGGTGCCGTGCTATGGCAGCGCCGCCATGCTGGAGCGGGCAATGGGGATGACTATGGTAACGCTATCACCTTGGACTCGGCGGGCAATGCCATCGTGGCAGGGTTGGTCTCCAATGGGAGCAATGATGACTTCTATACCGCCAAATATGCGGCCGCGACGGGCGCAGTAATCTGGGAGAAGACCTATGCTGGGCCTGCCGATGGCTCCGACTATGCGAACAGCGTCGCCGTGGACAACGCGGATAATGTGATCGTGACCGGCCCGTCCGCAGGCACGGGGAGCGGCAATGATTACTACACGGTCAAGTATGCTGCCGCCGATGGCACGCAGCTCTGGGAGCACCGCTACAACGGCGCGGCCAATGGCCCCGACGAGGCATACTCTATCGCGGTGAATAGCAGTGGCCACGCCGTGGTCTTTGGTGGCTCCTCCAATGGGATTAATACGGACTATCTGACTTGCACCTACCATGGCACCACGGGTGTCATGCTCTCCTCAGTGCGCACCGACGGCGCTGCAAATCAGAACGAATTGCCGGGGGGCTCGAAGGCCATGGTATTGATGCCGACGGGCTATCCTCTCGTCACAGGGTCCACACAAACCAGCGTCGGCGGCACTTATGACATCTTCACGGTGCTCTATGCAGGTCCGCCAGTGGTTGTTACCCAGTCAGCCACCAGCGTGGGCACCTTCACTGCCATGCTCAACGGCACGGCCAATCCGGTCGGCCTTACGACGACCGCCTGGTTTGAATATGGGGCGACCACCAGCTACGGCACCAGCACAACGGCGCAGAGCATCGGCAGTAGCACAAGTGCGGCACCCCAGACGGCAAACCTGAGCGGACTGGTGGATGGCACGCTCTACCATTACCGCATCGTCGCGCAGAATGCAGGCGGCACGAGCTACGGCGCGGACATGACCTTCACGACACTGATTGAACCTGAGATCGTGGTGGAGCAACCTGCGGGCACGAACCTCGTGGATGGCACGGCTAGCATTGGGTATGGCGATGTGCTCCTAGGCGGTAACAGCGCGAAGACCTTCACGATCCGTAACACGGGCACCACGCCCCTGCGTAATCTTGCCATCACCAAGGACGGCACGAACGCGGCGGACTTCACCGTTTCCGCAGTGAGCACACCGCTGGCAGCAGGAGCCAACACCACCTTCACCGTGACCTTCGCGCCCGGTGCCTTGGGTGCACGCGCTGCGGCGGTGCACATCGCCAGCAATGATGTGGACGAGAATCCTTTCGACATCGCGCTAACCGGCACGGGTGTGACACCGGAGATCGCCGTGGAGCAGCCGGCGGGCACGAACCTCGTGGATGGCAGCGCAAGCATCGGCTATGGCGCGCTGGCCATCGGCACGAGCAGCGCGAAGACTTTCACCATCAAGAACACCGGCACCGCGCCGCTGATGGGCATCGCTATCACAGTGGATGGCACGCACTCCAGCAACTATGTGGTGAGCACGAACGGCATGAGCACTACGGTGGCCATCGGCGGCAGCACGACCTTCACCATGACCTTCACGCCCACCGGCACGGTGAGCAGCACACGCACCGCCGCACTGCATGTGGCGAGCAGCGACCTGGATGAGAACCCTTTCGACATCGCGCTAACAGGTGATGCCTACTCCACCATCGCCGATGTTGACGCAGACGGCCTCAATGACTGGGCGGAGTTTCAATACAGCTCGCTGGGCTTCAACTGGCAGGTGAGCCAGCCTGCACTGGTGAGCACGCTCAATAGCGGTGCGAACGCGGCGGGTTTATACACTCCGGCCCAGGTGCAAGCCTTGAACGTGGGTGTGCCTCTGCTCCAGAAGAATCCGACCACGGGCATCTTCACGCTGACCGTAGGGGTGGAGAAGTCCACGAACCTGAACACCTTCAACCCTTTCCCGATGTCGGCCCCCCAGACGGTGATCAATGGGCAAGGCAAGCTCGAGTTCCAGTTCACGGTGCCGGATAACGCGGCCTTCTTCAAGGTGCTGGCGCAGTAGCCTGTGCCACCGTCCTTTGCCTGAAGCGTCAGTGTCGTTCTGAACCAGACCGAGCCACCATACCCTCCCCAGCGGCAGAACTCAGGTGTGCGCAACTGAGTGTGACGTCGACTCCGTAAGCCAGTCCAGGACGGCTCGTCGGATAAGGGCAACCAACTGCAACACGCGGCACGTTCCTTGCGTAGTCGCCGCCCCCATGAACCGTCTTTTTGCCGCCTTACTATGCCTTGTCACCAACATCGCTCTGCACGCCCAGGAACCTGAGGGCGCGAGCAAAGCCAAGACCGTCGAGACCAAAGGCGACCTGAGTGCGACGGCGTTCGCCAAGACAGGCATGACGGGCAGCAGCGTGGGCATCGCCTTGGATGATCAAGGCAACGCGTATGTGACCAACACGAACCGCCGCAACAACGGCGAGATCGACATCCGCAAGAACAAGACCTGGCTGCTCGAATCGCTGGCACTCACGAGCGCGGAGGACCGGCAGGCCTTGATCAAAAAGAACATGCCGGACACCTGGAAGGACCTGGCGAAGTTCAAGGAGCAGATCATCAAGGTGAGCGACACGGACGGCGATGGCATCGGCGACAAACGCACGGTCGTTTACGAGGGCTTCAACGAACTAGGCAACGGCCTCGCGGGTGGTCTGCTCTGGCATGACGGCGCGCTCTACGTGACGGTCATGCCGAGCCTCTACAAGCTCACCGACAAGAACGAGGACGGCATCTTTGAGACCAAGGAAGAACTCGTGCGCGGCATTGGCTACCACATTGGCTACGGTGGTCACGATATGCACGGGCCTACCATCGGCATGGATGGGCGCATCTACTGGAGCACGGGCGATAAGGGCATCAGCGTGAAGCTGAAGGATGGTCGCCACTTCTACTACCCCGGGCAGGGCGGCGTGTTCCGCATTGAGCCCGACGGCAGCGGCTTCGAGGTCTTCGCGCATGGGCTGCGCAATCCGCAGGAGCTGGCGTTCGATGAGTTCGGCAATCTCTTCACCGTGGATAACGACGGCGACTTCGGCGACAAAGAGCGCCTGCACTATGTGATGGAAGGCACGGACTCCGGCTGGCGCATGCACTACCAGTATCGCAGTGATCGCTCGTGGACGGACACCGTGGGCTACAATCCGTGGCTGGTGGACAATCTGTGGAAGGCTCCCGAGGCGGGCATGTATCAGCCCGCGTATCTGACGCCGTCGCTGGCGAACTTCAGCGTGGGTCCCATCGGCCTCGAATACAATCCCGGCACCGCCTTGAGTGCAAAGTGGCAGCGCTCTTTCTTCCTCGCGGAGTCGAGCAAGGATGTGCAGGCCTTCCAAGTCGAAGCACAAGGTGCGGGCTTCAAGATGCTGGAGCCGCACGCGGTAGTGACGGGGCCGTTCATCACGGGCCTGTTCTTCGGTCCCGATGGCGCGCTCTACGGTGCCGACTGGGGCAATAACGAATGGGCTCCGCATATGAAGGGTGGCATCCTCAAGCTCGATGACAAGGACGCCACCAGCGACTCGATCCGCGAGGAGGTGCGCAAGCTGATCAAGGACGGCATGAAGAAGCGTAGCACGAGCGAGTTGGCGGAGTTGCTCGGCCACGCGGACCAGCGCGTGCGCTTGAACGCGCAGTTCGAACTCGTGAAGCGCAACGACCTCGCGACGCTGACGAAGGTCGCCAACGAAGGCCGGCCGTTGCTCGCTCGCGTCCATGCGATCTGGGGCGTGGGACAGCTTGGGCGCAAAGACGTGAGCGCGATGAACGGCATTGCAAAGCTGCTCGAAGACAAGGAACCCGAAGTCCGTGCGCAAACGGCGCGCATGATGAGCGACGCGAATGATAAGTCCGCCGCGAGTGCGATTGGCAAACTCCTTACCGATACGTCTCCGCGCGTGCGTTCGCTCGCAGGGACTGCTTTGGCGAAGTTGGGCAGCGCCGAACAATTCGATGCCGCTGTGAAGCTCGCGGAGCAGAACAACGATGCCGATTTGTTTGTCCGCCACGCAGCCGCCATGGCGCTTAGTGGCACGGGCAAAGGCAAGCTCGCGGAGCTGGCGAAGCATTCATCGAAAGCCGTGCGCATGGATGCGGTCGTGGCCGCGCGCATGATCAAGGACTCAGGCGCAGAAGCCTTCCTCAACGACAGCGATCTCACGGTCATCGGCGAAGCAGCGCGTGCGATTCATGATGATCTCTCAATCCCCGACGCTCTGCCCGCCTTGGCCAAGGTGATGGACAAGCCCGGCCTCACCGATGAAGGCATCCTGCGCCGCAGCATCAGCGCGAACATCCGCGTCGGTGGCGACGAGGCTGCGCATCGTCTGATGGCTTACGCCTTGCGCAAGGAAGCCCCCGCTGCGATGCGCGCAGAAGCACTGGAGACGCTCGTGCTCTGGCCCAAGGGCCTCGCCTTCGACCGTGTGATGGCCTTCCATCGTGCGCTGCCAGCTCGCGATGCGACGCCGGTGCGCGAGGACTTTGCGAAGGCCTTCGACGCGCTCATCATGGATGACTCGCGCGACGTTCAGAAGGCAGCTGCGAAGCTCGTGCGTGCCCTCGACTACAAGCCCGCGATTGAGAAGCTCACGCCCATGGCGCTCGATACCAAGCTCGATGCCGACACTCGCGCGACCGCGCTGCAAACACTCGCCGTTGCCCGCGCTCCGCGTGTGAAGGAGGCCATCGACATGATGATCACTTCCGACAACCCAGCGCTGCGCGTGGCCGCGATCCAAGCGATGGTGGAGATTGAGCCCACCAGTGCCGCCACCATGAAGGCCATTGATACGGCATTGAACCGGAAGGTGATCGCGGAACAGCAGCCTCTGTTTGTCATGCTGGGCACTATGAGCGGAGGTGAGGTGGAGAAAATTCTCGGACGATGGATCGACAGACAGATCAAAGGCGAAGCCGCCCCCGAGATCGCGCTCGACATCTACGAGTCCGTGAAGGCACTGAAATCAAAGAGCCTCAACAAGAAGCTAGGTGCCGTGGACTCGACTTTGAAGAAGGTGAAGCATGGCGTGTGGAGTCTCGCGCTGAAGGGTGGCGACGCTGCCGAGGGCAAGGCCATCTTCAGCGGCAGCACCACGGCTGCCTGCATGCAATGCCATCCCACCGCAGCGGGAATGCCAGCCGTAGGCCCCGATCTCTCGAAGGTCGCGGCCCGTCTCACGCCCGAGCGTCTCCTGCGCGCCGTGATTGATCCCCAGGGCGAAATCGCCGAGGGTTACGGCTTGATCAGCGCCACGCTCAAGAACGGCAGCGTGGTTTCGGGCTTGCTGGCCAAGGAAACCGACGCCGAGATCGTGCTCCGCCTGCCCGCCACGCCGATCACGAACACAGTGAAGAAATCCGACATCGCCACACGCACCAAGCCATCCAGCGCGATGCCCGTGATGACATCGCTGCTGACGAAGATGGAGGTGCGCGACCTTGTAGCTTATCTTAAGACGCTGAAGTGACGCGATGCTTACTTGATCGGCGGCGGACGATCACGACCACCAGAGGCCGAAGGCGCGGCGAGGAGTGAACTCAGCATCTCATGACCTTCAGGGAGCAAGGTGATCTTTGCTCCGCTGTCGGCGATCTTCTGAGCTTCAAGGATCTCAAACATGCCCTGCGACACCTCGGCATCTTGCGCCACGTATTGAAGCACCTCGCCGACTATCTGTGGACGAACGGCTGCCGCCTTGGCAAACTCGACTGCGGCCTGACGTTCGGCACTGCTGGTGATCACGCTCACCTGATTCACACCATCCTGCTTGATGGCCGAAGTCACCTGACGAAGACGGTTCACCACTTTGCTTTCGATTTGCTTGATCATCGCCACGTCGCGGAAGTGGACCTTGCGGATGTAAACGCTGCCGAGCTTGTAGCCCCACTCGTGTGACTTGGGCGAGACTTCATTGCGCACGATCTCGCTCATCGCGTGGCGGTTCACTAGCATGGAAGCCAGCGGCATGTTGCTGAGGCAGCGCACGGTGGAGTTGCTAACGTTGGCCGAGATGGAGCCGCGTGGGTCGGTATTCTTGAAGAGGAAGGCGACGGGATCGCTGACAAACATCTCATGCCAGATGCCGATGCCCATGGGAGCACCTTCTTCGGAGTTCACCGGCTGGCTGCGCAGGTAAACCTGATCCAGACGAAGATCGACCTCGTGGCACTTGCCCAGCCAGTTCACGAGGAAGGCAGAAGGGCCGAGCTTGAATGGCAGAAGGTGCAGGCCGGGCTCGTCGATGGTGCCGATGACTTTACCAAAGAGCACATAGACCTGACAGCGGCGCTCCTGCACCACGGCGTAAAGGCCGAGGAGACGGGCGATGCCGAGCAGCAAGGGCACGGCAATGGTGCATCCGATGAAAGTGCCGACGATAGCGAAGAGGAAGGGTTGAAATTCGTTCATGGCGATTAGGAGTTCTTGATTTCCACGAAAACTTGCGAGGCCTTGTCGAAGAGGGACAAGCGCACATTGCGGACGTAAGCGCGAAGGGCACCAGACCCGCGCTTCTTGAGTTCAAGCAACTGACCAGCGAGTCGTGCGAGCGGCTCCACCTCGGCCTGGGCTTTCAGGGTTTCAATCTCCACTGCTCGTCGCGATTGAACGATCTTTTGATCCGCTGTGGCCTGGGCAAGACTGATGTCTGAGGAGACTTGGTTGTAGGCCGTGTTGATCGCGGCGAGGGCTGACTCCACCTCATGCGGCGGGTCAATCCCTGTGATCAGCGAGGCATCGAGGACCATGCCGTAACGCGCCGATGATGACTGGCACTCGCGGTCCATGTGTTCATTGAGATCGCGAAGGTTTTTGCGGATGTCGTTGATCGAGATGCCGATCACCGAGGCGGAATCAGGAGGTGCGCCTTCGGCGGGAGGAACCGGTGGCGCTTCGAAGTTGGCAATGCGTTCACGCAGCACGCTGACGAAGTAGCCCATGACATGCGCATACGGATTGCGAACGCCGAAGATGAAGGCGTAGAGGTTGCGCTCGGACACTCGGAAACGAATCTGGCCATTGAGTCCCACGTCGAGCTGATCCTTGGTCACCGCATCGAGCAATGTGCCTCCGCGATTGGCCGAAGCATCATCGGGGTCCCAGGCCATGTTCACGGTGCCAGTCGCGATGGAGACCTTGTGAACTTTCTCCCATGGCCACTTGAAATAGGGACCTCCGGGCTGAATCACGCGCACCTGGGGATAACAATACCGCGCCTTTTGATCGGGCGTGAGATGATCTGCAATGGGATCATCCAAAGTGGTGAGATCACCGACGCGCTGAGCGCGACCAAAACTGGTCTTCACGGCGCGTTCGTTCTGGTTCACCGTGTAGAGCCCGGCGACGAGATAGCGCATCAAGAACCAGGCAACGAATCCAATAAAACAACCAAAGGCAATGGACATAGGCGGGAGTGAGTTCGCGCCGAGTCTGCCGCGTGCCTGCGACCTTGGGAAGTATAATTCCGTCGAAGTTTTGTCTCAGTCTCGGATCACACCCGAGCGTTCGCCCATCCACGCATACACCTCGCGGCCCGCCCGACCGTGCTCGATCAGATCAGCATCCCAGGCGATGCGTCCGGCTTCATAGATCGTGATCACACACGAGCCCCCGAAGCGGAAGTAGCCCTTCTCGTCGCCCTTGCGCACGGCTTGCGCCCCTGCGGTATGCACGATGGAGCCCACGCATGTGGCACCGATTTCGAGGTAACACACATCGCCATGAGTGGGGGTGCTGAGGCGCGTGAGGGCGCGTTTGTTCTCCCACAGAATGCTCGGGCGTTGCTTCAGCGCGATGGGGCTCACCGAATACAGTGGGCCATGGATCAAGGAAGGTTCACCAGCGACGGCATGGCAGGGAAAGTGGAACCTATGGTAGTCCACGGGGCAAAGGCGCGAGATGAGCATCGAGCCCTGTGCGAATTTCTTCGCCAGCTCTCGATCACCAAGCAGCGCGGTAAGGTCGAAACGGGTGCCTTTGATGAAGAACTGTTCGCACGCGGCGATGTTCTCGATCAGCAGGTGGCGTCCATCGGCTGGAAACACCAGTCTCTCCGCGCTGCCATCCACAGGTCGTGCCGAGGGCTTGAGCTTGCGATAAAAGAAGTCGTTGAACGAACC
The DNA here is from genome assembly GCA_963204975.1 of Verrucomicrobiota bacterium. GTDB lineage: Bacteria > Verrucomicrobiota > Verrucomicrobiia > Verrucomicrobiales > Verrucomicrobiaceae > JAEUHN01. The sequence goes on from CAUJJC010000011.1 coordinate 11,599, forward strand.
ATAGCTGGCTACGGGATCGGCGAACTGCGAGGCATCGAGCCCGTAGGTCTCAATGAAGGGAACAATCTTCGCCGCGCTCGCCGGCCTGTCCATGCGGCTGCCATACCAGTTCGAAAACACAGCGCGCTTCACCAGCGTGTGCAGGGCTGCTTTGCCCAACGGATTCTCATACACGAACCGAAGAAAGCCTTCGCCATACACGACCTCGGTTTCGATCTGGCCGGTGTGACGATTGAAGAAGGTGATGGGCTCGGAAGGCATGGAATTGGAGCCCGCTCTTTTGCCTGGATTGAGGGGAATGGGAAAGCACTAAATCGAGTTTTGCGCAGCCATGAGTCGTGTCGAAACCTCGCTTGTTTCACCGAGTCACGTCTCTATGCTCGCGCTTCTCCATTTCTGCCGTCATTGCCTCCTTCCTTCATGAAGAAATTCGCCCACAAGAAAAGCCTCGGTCAAAACTTCCTCCAGGACAAGGAGCTGTCCGCCTGGATCGCCGATCAGATTCAGCCTGATCGCGCGCCTTTCGTGGTGGAGATCGGCCCTGGCGATGGAGCCCTGACAGAGCACCTGGTGGATCGTCCTGAGAAGCTCGTGCTGGTGGAGAAGGACAACATGCTGGCCGAAAGTCTGGAGCAGCGCTTCGCGGATCGCGACAATGTGGAAGTCATGCGCCAGGACGCAACCCTGCTCGACATGCGTCCGTGGTATCGACACGGCGACGTGCGCGTGATTGGCAATCTTCCGTATTCCGTCGGTGGTCCCATTTTGAAGGCGGTGCTCACGCCACCCACGCCCATGATGCGCGGCGTGTTCATGCTGCAAAAAGAAGTCTGCCAGCGGCTAAGTGCCCAGCTCGGTGGCCATGGCTACGGATCGCTCAGCCTCCTCGTCCAGCAGCACTGGCATGTGGAATTGATCCGAGTGGTGGGACCCGAAGTCTTCAAGCCTCGTCCCAAGGTGGACAGCGCCGTCATTCTCTGCACGCCGCGTGATCCGGCGACGCTGCCCGTTTACGATGTGGCTCTGTTCCGCAGACTCGTGAAAATGGGCTTCAGCCAGCGGCGCAAGCAACTCAAGAACCTCCTGCCCGACGAGGTCCCGAATGGTGGATGGCCAGCCCTTGCTTCATCCCTCGGCGTGGATGTGATGGTGCGCGCCGAACAACTTTCTCTCGAGCAATGGGTGCAGATCGCCCGCTGGTTCGAAGGGCGCACGGACACGGATCGTGGCCAGAAGGCGACCGAGATGTTTGACGTTGTGGATGAGAAGAACGTGGTCATCGGCCAGAGATCACGCGGTGAGGTCCATGCCCAAGGCCTGCGTCATCGTGCCGTCCACATCTTCGTGTTCGACAAGCGCGGCAATGTTTACCTCCAGAAGCGCAGTCATCTCAAAGACGCCCACCCACGAGTGTGGGACAGCAGTGCCGCAGGCCATCTCGATGTGGGCGAAAGCTATGCCGCGTGTGCGATTCGCGAGTTGCACGAAGAGATCGGAGCTGTCGTCGATGCCACGACCAAGATCGCCGAGATCCCCGCCACGGAACGCACGGGCATGGAGTTCGTCGAGCTTCACGCTGCGAACTACGACGGAGCCATCAAGTATGCTCCAGACGAGATCGAAGTGGGCCAGTGGTTCAAGCCCGCCACCGTCACTGATTGGGTCAATGCCCGTCCTCAAGACTTCGCCACCGGCTTCATCGAATGCTGGCGCGCGTGGGAAGCCAACCCCAAGCCCTGAGCTGCACGAGCATGAAGCGGGTGTGTTGTTCCATCGTCTTGGTGCTCATCACTGTGGTCCACGCCCACAGCCAAGCCCCCGGCGTGCCCGTCTATCGCGAAGGCCCCGGCGCGTATCCTCACGCCGCAACAAAGAAGGAGCTGCGCAAGCTGCGGCAAAACAACGCCTTGCTGCCGATGAAGGTCGTGGCCACCCAGATGTCACGAACCTCGTGCGAACTGACGCTGCCCACCGCTTCCACCGAGAAGCTCAGTTCTCGCGACATCTGGCGCAAGGCACGCGCCGCTCACATTCGCATTGGCTGGCACTACCTGTGCAAGGAGTGTGACAAGTGGCACCTCGAACTCTCCGGCGGCTATGCGATCACGAAGGACTGCGTGGCCACCTGCGGCCATGTCGTCAGCGTGGACGAGGAGGCGATGAAGGAGGGCTTTCTGGTGGCCGTCGATGAAGATGATCATGCGATCCCTGTGATCGAAGTGCTGGCCTGCAATGCCGCCACTGACTCCGCGATCGTCCGGCTGAAGACCGACAAGCTGCAACCTCTCGGCCTGGGCCAGGATGTGGTTCCTGGTGATCCGGTGTATTGCTTCAGCGATCCGCTGGACCGACGCGGAGTCTTCACCAGCGGCATCGTGAATCGCTTCATGCAACGTCCCTTCCTTCGACGTGACGAGCTGACACCCGAACAGAAAGCACATCCCGATCAGGTGCCCGTCCCGGTGTTCATCCAGGTCAGCGCCGATTGGGCACCCGGCTCCAGTGGCTCGGCCGTTCTCGACTCATGTGGCAATGCCATCGGCCACGTCTCCGAGGTGCAAACGGAGCTGGACGATTCGGGTGACGATCTGCTCCCGATCGTGCCGGATGCGCAGACGGACGAACCCGGAAAACAAGCGGCATCTGATTCCGTCGGCCAGATTCCAGGCACGGTGATTGTGTTTCACGATGCCATCGCCGCCAGCAACGTGCTCGCCTTGACCAAGTCGCCACGCCCCGAAGGCAAGCCGTAACCGCAGGGCGAGCGTGCCCGCGTTTTTCTTGTCCAAAGTCCCGCCTGTTCCGACTATCATCTTCATCATGGCCGAGTCTGATCGCACCCAGGAATTTCTCGAACTGCTCACCCAGCACGATCGTGCCCTGGGCGTTTATGTTTACTCACTCGTGCCACGAAGCGCCGATGCAGACGACATCCTGCAGCAGACCAAGATGATCCTGTGGCGCTGCTTCGATCAGTTCGAGCCAGGCACCAACTTCCTCGCCTGGGCGCGCAAGACGGCGTTTCACCAGATCCTCACCTATCGGCGTCAAACGAAGCGCGAGCACCTGCCACTGAGCGAGGAGACGCTCGATGCCCTGCACAACGAGGTGGCTCGTCTCAGCGATTCGGGAGACGAACGCCGCGAAGCGCTGCGGGCCTGCCTCTCGAAGCTGCCCAAGGAACATCGCCAGCTCGTGATGCTGCGCTACTTCGAGGACATGGAGGTCGAAGGAATCGCGGAGCAGATTCGCAGCACGGTGGCGGCGGTGTATCGGGCGCTCAGTCGGGTGCGATTCACCCTCCTCGAGTGCATTCAAAAGGAGGCACGCGCGTGATGAACAACTCCGAACGATGGCACTTGCTGGAGCAAGCCGAACGATTCGCTGATGGACAACTCAGCGAATCAGAAGCAGGCGCACTGGATCTGCTTCTCCGTAAAGATGCCAATGCTCGCCGCCTTTTCGCCGAGGCACTGCATCAGCACGCGGAGTTGAAGTTTGACAAAGCCCTCACCCGCGACCTCCTCGCTCCTCCTGCGGCCTCGCCCCAGCCACAGCTCTGGCGCTATGCCTTCACCGCTGCGGCGGCTGCATGCATCGCCATGCTCGCGGGATGGTTTCTTTTTGGCCAATCGCAGCAGCAGACCGTCGCCACACTGGTGAAAGCCCAGCAATGCCAGTGGGCCGCGAGCAGCCTGCCCACGGTGGAGGGCTCGCGTTTGCCAGCAGGAACACTCGATCTCGTGGAGGGTCTGGCGACGCTGAAGTTCGACAGCGGTGCCGAGGTGGTCATGGAAGCACCAGCTACCATCGAAGTGCTCGACCCCATGAACTGCCAGCTCAAACGCGGCACCGTCGTTGCAGACGTTCCGCCCAGCGCCAAGGGATTCACCATCGACACCGCCAAAGCGAAGGTGGTGGACTGGGGCACGCGCTTCGGCGTGAGCGCTGGAGACGATGGCAATTACATGGTGCAGGTGCTCGAAGGCCGCGTGGATGTGAACCACAAAGGCACCTCCGAGGTGAAGCAGTTGCACAAGGGCCAGTCGATGGATCACGGCTGGATCAAGAGCCGCCTCAATCCCGAAGCCGCCGATGAACCTAATCGCTGGCAGCCGAATGTGATCGTGGATGGCGGCGATGGCTGGCAGGTGATTTCGACCGCCTTCGGTCGCGGCAAGGACAGCTACATTCAGACCAATGGCAAGAGTGACCGCGATTTCGGCAGCGATCCGTTCTTCCGCGTGAAGCTCAGCAGTATCTCGCCCGATCTCTGCCGCAAAGGCTACATGGCTTTCGACTTGAGCAAGTTCGCCGGGCAGAAGTTCAACGATGCGGAACTTGTGCTCACCATCGAGCCCAGCGATCTCGGGTTCGCAAGCGTGGTGCCAGACTGCGTCTTCGATGTGTTCGGGCTCACCGATGAATCGGAAGACCTGTGGGACGAAAACTTGCTTCGATGGAATGCGGCACCGGCCCACGATCCCACCAGTGAAGTGAAGCACCTGCCTGACTTGACCAAGGTGAAACTGCTGGGCCGATTCGAAATCGCCCAGGGTGTGAATCGAGGCACTCGCACCCTGCGAGGTGAAGCGCTGCGCGATTTCCTCAATGCCGACAGCAACGGCATCGTGACATTCATCGTCTGCCGCGAAACCGATGAGACGCAGCGGAGCGGACTGGTTCACGCCTTTGCCACAAAAGAAAACCGTGGCAAAAACGCTCCCCCTCTGCTGCGCGTGAAATAGGTCGTCCGACTTACTTCAGACCGATGACGGACTTCTGTTGTTCCCAGAGTTCGGTCATGCGGTTGGCGGGGATTTCGATGTCGTCCCAGGTGATCGGCTCGTCCTTCTTCACCGCGCGCTTGAACACGGGGCGCTCGGCGATCCCTTCGATGTCCAGCACGCCTTGCGGCACTTGGTTCGCGGCGTCGGCTACCTTCGCTTCGTTGATCAACCCATACACTTCGTCGCCGCCGATGGCGTGCTGCACGAGGGTGCCGGGGGCGTTGTCTTTCTTGGCGT
>CAUJJC010000012.1 GCA_963204975.1 Verrucomicrobiota bacterium
CAAAGATCAGCGGCGTGCCGTTGCGGCTGAAGTTCCCATATCCAGCTTGGTTATAGTTGGGCACATTGGAATGAACATGGAAGCTATTCGGTGTGCCGACCGTCACCGTCACACCATTGTCCACCTGCACCGTGTGTCCGGCGATGATGGCGGGGCCGCTCAGCGTGGTATTGCCCACGAATTGCACCCTTCCATTCGTTCCTTCGGCGTAGAGTTTCATACCTTGGTTTGCCGTCAGATTGCTGTTCCCAATCATCAGTGTGCCATTCGGAGACAAGGTGCGGACGCGCAGATAGTCCGAATTGATCGACGAATTCGTCAGGGTGATGTTGCCCAGTTGTGACTCGATCAGAGCGAACAAGGTGTTGATAGTGACCGCTCCGCCAGCGTCATCGCCGACCGTCACATCCCCCTGCTCTGCGATCAAATTAAGGGCTGTCGTCGAGAGTGAACTCAGACGGCGCAACTGTGACGAGTCCCTCACTGTCACGCTCCCCTTGGCTCTCACGTTGATGGCTTCTGAGGCTTTGATGGTAGCATTGGGACCGATGGTGACATCACCTTCGGCACTGAGATTGACCGTCTTCGCCTGAAGTGTGGCTGTCCAAGTGGGGCTTTCTGATTGCTGACTGCCTGACCCACCCATCAAATGGAGATGGCGAGCGGCATTGGCTTCAAAGACTCCAGCCGTCAGGTTCACCATCAGTTCACCATTGAGCATGATGTCGCCCGTTTGAGTGTAGAGGCTGAGGTTTTGCGTTGTTCCAACAATGGACATGCCTGCTCCCCATTCGATGTTGCCATAAGCTGCGAGCATCAATTCATTCAGCGTAGTCAGAGCGAGATTCCAGTTTCCACTGTTGTTAAATGATTCGGTGTAAGGGTTAAAATCAGACAGCGTGATGTCTGCCTGCGATGCCAGGAGCAGATTCCTCGGACCGCCCTGGGTCATGACTTCTGGAGAGCCCACAATGTAGAGGTCGGAAAAATTGAATGCACCCCACGCACCTGCATCCGCCATACGTTGATCCACGGCAGGCACAGGCCCCAAATCGCCCTCGCCAAGACGAATCGTAGGCCTGTCAAACATCGCACGCCCGAGAGTGCCATCCGTCCCTGGCCGGTAAATTTTCCCTTGCCCGGTGGCGATGGTTCCAGAGAAGCCCGTGGTGATCTCCGGGTCCGTAATGATCGTGGTTTCATCGTCGATCACCGCCACGCCACCCAGGATCGAAGGCTTGCCGAACTTCCCTGCTCCACCACTGCCTCCCCCTGGCCCGCCGGGCCTGCGCGGATCACCCTCGGGTGGCGGTCCGCCATTGGGTCCCCGCACTCCTAGGCCACCACGTATTTGATGGGGATCACGCCCGCTCACTTGAATCTCCACCACTGGCCCGCGCCCTGGCAGACGCAGATTGGTCGGGCCTAGATTGCCACGCCGCATCTCGCGATTCTGATGCATATCCGCTTCCATGAGATGCTTCTCATTGCCCAACCTGCCAAACTGATTCTCATCGGTCAGCTTCGAGGTTTTCTTCAATCGCTGGAGGTCCACCTGCACTGGCTCGGGGATCACCAGCCCATCGGGCTTCATGATAATCATGTCTCCAGCGCGGATGGTTCGAAACACATCCGGCTTGTCATTGCGGAACACATCCACCTCCCCTTCCAGCACGATGATCTTCACGTAGCCATCGGGCTGATACTCCACCATCAAGGTGGTGCCCGTCACCGCAGCCGTGACTGATGCGGTGCGCACCCGCGCCCCGCCCATCTGCTTGGGCACCTGCATCAGCAGCACCCCTTGCTTCAGATCGACCGTTCGCGATCCCTGCTCGAGGTTGAACACCGAGTTTGATCCCAGGCGGGTGATTGACTTGTCATCAAACCGAAGCTCCGCGCGTGATTGCGAGCCTGTCGTGACCGACGTTCTCCCCTGCACCACATCGCCCACCTTCGCGGGCTTTGGCTGCTCACTTTCCGGCAGCATTTTCACGTCGTTCTGCACCTTGGTGAACTCCGCGCTCTTGAACGCTGCGGCCAGCCCGAACGAGGGAATCAATGTGAAAGTCAGGAACCAGTTTCTAAGGCACATAGGTCAGGGGAAAGTGGAGTTTTAATGTCGTCTTAGAACCGAAGGCGCAGCCCGATGCCGCCGCCTAGAGTGCCTGCTTCATAGTCATATACATCCAGGCTTGATTGATTGAGACCGTAGGCTGCCGAGGCATACACCTGGAGCCATTTGAAGGGCGTATAGACCACACTCAGATCCACCAGGTGCAGATGATCCTGCCGGTCCACTTCAGCATAATCGAAGTAGGTGTAGCGATAGCTCAGCACCGTTTCCACCTTGCGCGTCAGTTTGAATCTCCATGCCACACTTCCAATGTATTCATTGCGCTTCAGAGCATCCACATCGTTGTCCACATCCACATCGGCATAGAGCGCGCTCTGGATGCTGTTTCGCCGATTCAGCAAAAGCAAATGCTGCGCTCCGGCGCGCACCGAGTGGCTGTTCATGAGTTCATCGCCATACTGCGTCACTCGCTCGAACTGATACTGCGCGAAGAACATCACATTGCCCAGTTGCGGAGCCAGATAGGCCAGCCCCCCATTCACATCGAACGTCTCAAAGTCCAGCGCATCCAGTTCATCGTAGCGATACCAAGACTGCGAGATGCCCACTGGTGCCATCAATCCACCAGCGATCACCGGTTGCCAATCCGCCGCCACTCGGACGCCCCAAAACACATCATCAAGTTCACCCGCTGAAGCGTGCGCCGCATTGTCCGTCCACATCACCAGCGAATCTGCCGCGAAAGTAAATCGTTCCACCTTCTCCTTCTGTCTCAAGATCAGTTGCTCGCCGATGTCGTTATCACCCAGGGAAGACGGCGCATAGGAATCAAACTCCGTCGCCCCGCCCGCATCGAGCGCTACATCACTGCCGAGTTGGCTGACGGCGGGACGCATCTGCAGAGCCTCTGCTTGTCGGGATGGATCGACCGCTGTTTGACCTAATGCTGCATGAGAGAACCCCGTCCAGAGGCAGACTGTCGCAAGGAACCGAATTGATAAACGCATGAGATGGGCTGCGGGCTCAGGCAGTCAATGCCCGTCCAGCTTGGGGCGTATGTTATGGACTTCGGACCAGAGCGTCAATCATGTTCCCAGGCTCTCGAAAGGCCCTTGGTAGAGCGGGTGAAGGTTGCGCCCTCATCCTGCGTATGACTCCGCCGTCCCATGCAGGTCATGCCCTTATCATCCATCGTCACGGCTTCTCTCACCATCAGCCTCCTGGCGCTGGGCAGCCTCGGTCACGCTGCAGACATGACACCCGATCAGCGATCCTTCTTTGAGAACAAGATCCGTCCCGTGCTGGTGAAGCAGTGCTACGAATGCCACTCCCAGGGCGCAAAGAAACTCGGTGGCAAGCTCCTCCTCGACGCCCCCTCTGAGATGATCGCAGGTGGCGAATCTGGCCCGGCCATGATCCCAGGCCAGCCTGATGACAGCCTCATCATCCAGGCGCTGCGTTACGACGGCCTCGAAATGCCGCCCAAGCAGCGCCTGCCGGAGCAGGTGGTGAAAGACTTCATCACTTGGGTCAAGATGGGTGCCCCCGATCCGCGCATCGAAAGCCCCAAGTCCTCACGCCCCGCTGCCGCCATCGACAAATCCGCCCAGTGGTCCTACCAGCCCCTCAGCCATCCTTTGGTGCCCAAGGTCAACCGCACCGAC
>CAUJJC010000013.1 GCA_963204975.1 Verrucomicrobiota bacterium
GTCGTGGAGCCTGGCACGCCTGTGAAGCTCACCTTTGAAAACGGTGATGATCTTCCGCACAACATCGTCTTCTGCCAGCCCGGCACCGACACGGCGGCGATGGCGATGAAGCAGATGGAAAAGCCCGAGGAAGCGCTGAAGCGCAACTGGCTGCCCGATGACCAACGCATCTGGCTGCACAGCAAGCTGCTCAATCCGCATGAGAAGCAGGTGCTCGAATTCACCGCGCCATCGAAGCCGGGTGTGTATCCCTTTGTCTGCACCTTTCCCGGTCATGCGCTGACGATGAAGGGCAGCCTGCGCGTCTTCCCTCGTGGCGAGGGCTTGAAGGATCTCGCGTTCAAGCTCTACCTTGGTTCGTGGAAGCAGCTCCCGGATTTCTCCAAGCTCACGCCTCACCGCGAAGGCAGCGTGCCGGACAACAAGATCCAGATCAAACTCGACGACTACAAAAACGAGTTTGGCGTGGTCTTCACCGGCAAGCTGACGGCTCCGAACAAGGGGGCCTATCGCTTCTACCTCGCCAGCGATGATGGCGGACGCATCCTGATCGATGGCAAGATGGTGGTGGAGTATGACGGCATTCATCCTGCGAATCCGATCAAAGAAGGTTCCGTGCAGCTCGAGAAAGGCGATCACGAGTTCCGGCTCGAATACTTCCAGGCCGCTGGGAACATCGAACTCTACGCGGCTTGGAAAGGCACGAAGTTCGACATCACACCGCTTTCGACCTGGCTGCATCCCAACTGGCGCGGTGGTGCCAAGCCCAAGGAGAACCGCTTCACCGGCATGCCGCTCATCGTGAAGGACGAGCCTGTGATCTATCGCAACTTCATTCAAGGTGCCGGCACGCGTGGCATTGGTGTGGGCTATCCTGGAGGATTCAATATCGCATGGAGTGCGGAGACGATGAACCTCGCGCTCGTGTGGCGCGGTGCCTTCATGGATGCGGCGCGGCACTGGAATGATCGTGGCGGTGGCTATCAGCCGCCCTTGGGGTTCGATGTGCTCCAGCCCGCACCCGAGGGCAGCCTGCCCTTCTTCGTTGCCTCGTCGCCGAGTGCCGACTGGCCCAAGGTGAATCCGAAGACGCGGGCGGATGATTATCAATGGAAAGGCTACAGCCTGGATGCCAAGCGCCAGCCGGTGTTCAGCTACGAGTGGCAGGGGCTCAAGGTGCAGGATCAGTTCGAGGTCGAGGGCCTGGGCACAAAGGCGGACGGGAAGCTCATTCGCACGCTGACGATTCAAGGTCAGGTGCCGGAGAACGCGTGGTTCCGCCTTGCCCAAGGGGCAATGATTGAAGCCAAAGACGGCGGGTTCATCGTGGATGCGGGTCGTTTCGATCTCAGCGGACAGGGCTTCGAGAATCGTTTCCGCATCATGGCTCCGGGAGCTATGCTGGCGGGGAGCAATCTGGTGCTGCCGGTCAAAGCGGGATCGATCAAGGTCACGTATCAGTGGCTCCAGTAGCGTGACAGGTTGGTAATGCGATTCGTGCAGACTGGTTGAGACGCGGCTGTCGTTACTGTGTTAGACTTTGCCTCTGATGTCCGACGACCGCTCCTACAACAACCTGCTCGTGTCTGCCGCTGTGGTGGTAGTCGCGTTTGCAGCGTATCTGGCCTGGAGCAGCATCCAGGGGCTGAGCGAGCCGGAGGTCTCCCTGACCAAGGTGACCGTATCCGTTCCGAATGAGCGACCGCAGGAGCCTGTAGAGGTGAAGGAGGAACCTCCGCGTCGCGAGGTGCGTGTGGTGGAGGTGCCCGCCGAAGATCCGATCATGGCGCAGGCGAAGAAGTTGCTGGAGAACCCCACTGCGGTGCCTAATGAGGCACTGCTTTCCTTCAAGACCAAGGGCGAGTTGGCGATGTTTCTCCGGCAGGCATCGAAGTATGGGCTGAAGTTGATCGGCACGATTGATGCCTTGAACACGGCGCGAGTGGGCTACGAGAAGATCAGTCAGTTGCGCGATTACCTAGCTAGCGCAGGCGCGAATGCTCCGGGTCTTGACGCGAACTACTGGGCCTCGGTGCCGAAGCTGCCCAAAAGTGATCCGACCAACCAAGGCGGCACCGCTCCGATGGGCGATCAACTGCTTCAATCCCTCAACGCCTCGGGTGATCGAGCGGCGTGGGGCAAAGGCATCACCGTCGCCGTGCTGGACACGGGTGTGAAAAATCATCCGACCTTCGCCGAGGGGCAGGTAACGCATGTGGATCTGGTCAACGATGGCTCGCCGATGCACTCGCATGGCACCAGCGTCGCCTCATTGATCGTCGGCAATGATGATCGCGTGCCTGGCGTGGCACCGGGTGCCCACATCCTCGATATTCGCGTGGCGAATGACAAAGGCTACAGCGTGTCCAGCGTGCTGGCCCAGGGGATCATCGAGGCGGTCAATCGCGGTGCGCAGATCGTGAACATCAGCATGGGCAGTTACGACGACAGCCTCGCGCTGAGGCAGGCAGTGGCGTATGCCGCGCAAAAGAATGTCTTCATCGTGGCCGCTGCGGGGAACGATGGCTACACCGAGCTGGCCTACCCGGCAGCGATTCCTTCGGTGATCAGTGCCGGGGCGGTGGATGCGCAGGGGAAGCAGGCGTCGTTTTCGAACTCGGGCAACAACCTCGACTTCGCAGCCTACGGTGTGAGCCTGCCCACGGCCTGGGACACGGACAAGATGGCAAGCGTGAGCGGCACTTCGCAAGCATCGGCGGTGGTCGCGGGAGTGATTGCGGCGAACCTCACGCTGGGCGTGCCCTACGGTCAGCTCATCGCCACGATGCAGAAGGATGCGAAGGCCACGGGAGCTTCACCTGCGAAGGTGGGCTCAGGCATTGTGCAGGTGACGAGGCACTAGCACCGGATCATTTGCTGCCGAGGCGATACATCGCCTTCTCGGTGCGGACGAAGAGCGCGCCATCGAGCGCTGCGGGACTGCTCATGATGGCGCTGTCGAGCTTGTTCTGTGCGAGCACTTCGAACTTCACTCCGGGCTTTAACACCGTGGTGACGCCCTCGCGGCTGCACACGTAGATGCGACCATCGGCGAACAAGGGCGACGAGGTGAACTTGCCACCCACGCGTTCGCGGTAGTGCTCCTTGCCCGTGCGTGCATCGACGCAACTGAAGATGCCGCCATCGCTGATGGTGTAGAGTTCTTCGCCGACCAGGAGCGGGCTGGGGATGTTGGGTCCGTTCTTCGAATTGTGCCAGACCACCTCCGGCACCTTGAGCCCTTCATACTTGAGGCCAAAGACTTCCGGTTTGCCGAACGAGGTGCTGAAGAAAATCATGCCCAGTCCAGAGACGGGCCGTGGTGACATGCTGAAGCCGAGCTGACCATACGGCACCTTCCACAACTCCTTCCCGGTGGCGGGATCGTAGCCGTAGATCCAGTCGGCTCCGGTGCTCACAGCGGTGGGCTGGCCGTTCATATCCACGATCAGCGGCGTGCCATAGGCCTTCTTTTGCTGAGGATTGGCGTGCATCTCGCCACTGCGATCCGTCTTCCACACGATCTTGCCGTTGGCCTTGTCCAGCGCGCAGACGAACTGCTTGTCACTGCCATCGCAGTGGAAGATCAGCTTGTCCTTCCAGATCACCGGCGTGCTGCCAGGGCCGTTCTCGTGCATGATCATGGTCTCTTGGTTTCGCCACAAGACGCTGCCACTCAGGGTGTCGATGCACGCCGTGCCGAAGGCACCAAAGTGGGCATACAGCCGGCCTTCTTCGAGCACAGGCGTGGGGGAGGCGTAGCTGTTGAGTTGATGAACCCACTGCGGATCTTTGACGTTGAGCAATTCGTTGTCGCTGATGATCTCGCCGCTGTCGCGATCCAGGCAGATCGCGCGCAGGCTCACGGATTCCAGCACGGTCACCGGCTGGTCCCCTGTGTTCGCTTTGAGGCGCTTGGCCTTCTCCTCTTCGGAGGCGGCCTTTTCGACGGCGGTGGTCACCCACACCTGATTGCCCCAGATGACAGGCGATGAATAGCCGCGTCCTGGCACCTCACGACGCCACTTCACGTTCTCGGTCTCACTCCACTTCAGCGGCACATCTTTGGCAACCGCGTGGCCCTGGCCCTCGGGTCCGCGCCATTGCGGCCAGTTTTGCTGGGCAGAAACTGAGGAGGCAAGCGCGAGAGAGAATGCGAGGGCGAGTTTCATGGGGTGTGGAAATCGGTAGATGGCAGGTGAAGTTCGGAGAGCTTACGATTGAACTGGCTCCGCTCTTCGTCACGTCTCAACATCTTCAGCACCCGACTTTCTGCCTGCCCGCACATGCCACCCATTTTACTGCTCCACCTTGTCATCATCGCCTGGAGCCTGACGGCCATTTTGGGAAAGCTGATCACCTTGCCAGCCACGGATGTGACCGTGTGGCGCACGGGCCTTGCAGCGATTGGGTTTGCCATCGTTGCCAAGCTGATGCGGCTGCCCTTGAAGGTGTCGCCCAAGGAGCGCTGGCAGATGCTCATCATCGGCTGGTTCATGGGATGGCATTGGTTGCTGTTCTTCCTTTCGTCCCGGCTGGCGACGGCCTCCGTCACCCTGGCGGCTATGCCTGCGATTCTGATCTTTTGCTCGCTGGTGGAGCCACTGATCAATGGCACACGCCGCTGGAAGAAAAGTGAGCTGTTGGTCGGCCTGATCATCATGGGAGCCGTGCTGCTGATTTACAAGGTGGAACTGCGCTACTGGCTCGGCTTCACTGTGGCCCTCGTCTCTGCGGCGCTGGCCACGGTGTTCGCGCTGGGCAACAAGCAGCTCACGCACCGTCATCCTTTCGCCGTCCTGTGCTTCTGGCAGATGTGCGGAGCCTGTGCCGCCTGCTGGTGCATGTTGCCTTTCGTCTCGGGTCATTGGCTGCCGATGGTGCCGGGGGGCGCCGATTTGATATGGCTGCTGGTGCTTTCCCAGGTCTGCACGGTGGCTGCCTACGCGGGCTACATCGTGGTGCTGCGCCACCTGTCCATTTTCACGGTCAACGTGGTTTACAATCTGGAGCCGGTTTACGGCATCGTGTTGGCCGCTGTCACCTTTGGTCAGTCGGAGCACATGAGCGCCGGCTTCTACCTGGGGGCGGCCATCATCGTGGGATCGGTGGTCGCACTGCCGTGGTTGAATCGGAACTCGCCGTCGCCCACGGCTTGATTGCGCACACTTCGACGTTGACGCCTCGGCGAGAACCGCGAAGAGAAAGCCGCACTTCAACTTATGAGAATCCTTTCCGGCCTTCAACCCAGCGGCAGACTGCACATCGGCAATTACTTCGGCATGATGGAGGCGGCGCTCAAGCTGCAGACCGAGGGCGATGCGTATTACTTCATCGCGGACTACCACTCGCTGACGAGCATTCACGACGGCAAGCTGCTGCGCGATCACGTTCGCAATCTGGCCATCGACTTCCTCGCGTGCGGGCTCGATCCGACCAAGTGCGTGTTCTTCCGTCAGAGCGATGTGCCGGAGCACTGCGAGCTGTCGTGGATCCTCAGCACGGTGACGCCGATGGGACTGCTGGAGCGCTGCCATAGCTACAAGGACAAGGTGGCCAATGGCATCAAGCCTTCGCATGGCCTCTTCGCCTACCCGGTGCTGATGGCGGCGGACATCCTCATTTACGATGCCGACGTGGTGCCGGTGGGACGTGACCAGAAGCAGCACGTCGAAGTGACGCGCGACATCGCGATCAAGATGAACGAGACCTTTGGCGAAGGCCTCTTCAAGCTGCCCAATCCGCGCATCAAAGAAGAGACGGCGGTGGTGCCGGGGCTCGATGGTCAGAAGATGAGCAAGAGCTACGACAACACGATCCAGCTCTTCGAAGAACCGGCGGCGCTGAAGAAAAAGATCATGGGCATCAAGACGGACAGCACGCCCGTCGAGGCACCGAAAGCGATCGAGGGCAGCAGCATCCTGGCGCTCTACAAGCTGGTGGCCAATGAGGCCGACTACGCCACCATGGTGGCCGATCACGAGCGCGGTGGTGTGGGCTACGGCGATTTCAAGAAGCGTCTGCTCGCGGCGGTGACTGAATACTTCGCTCCCTTCCGTGAGAAGCGCGCAGAGATCGTGGCCGATCCGAAGTATGTCGATCGCGTGCTTGCCGAGGGTGCCGAGAAGGCTCGTGCGGTCGCACGCAAGACCTTGGCTCGCGTGCGCGATGCCGTGGGCTTGGGTTGATCGGCAAAGCGCAACGCATCACCACGCGGCGATCAACCCGAGCGGACTCGCGGTGAGACGAGTGGTGCCTGCGGGCATGCTCATGCGCTGAGGCGAGTCCGGGACCTTGGAACCCCAGATGGTGAGTTTGTTTTTGGTGTCGCGAGCGATCGCGAATCCATCGCCTGTGAGCAGGTCGGTGACGCCTTGTAGCGGTGGCACTGTTTCGTCGAGGTTGAGACCTTCAACTCGCTCGTCAGAGGTGATCATGAGCAGGCCTTTACCCCATGCGATGATCTTGCGGAGTTGGGTGTGTTTTTCGTTCTCGATCACGCTTGTGCCGTCAGTGCTCAGAGTCAGTAAAGTGCCGGCGCTATCCGTGGCATAGCCGGTCTTCTCGTCAACGATAGCCAGGTGATGGGCCTTCGAGAACGGGAAGATATGCTGCTGCACTTGAAGGCCGTCGAAACGGTAGGCGAGAGACTGACCATCTGTCGTGGTCAGTGCGAACCATGGCCCAACCGCAGTGGAAAACACCCTGTCAATCTTCGGTGGTGAAGGAGCAAGTGCGGTTTTGTTGGTCTCGATACGGACAAACAAGAAATCGTTACTGCGCAGGATGACCGCGTCATCCTCCGTGTGTTCAATGCGAAGAAAATTGCTGCTTTTGACTCGCTGGACCTTCCCCGGCTCACTGGCAGCCCACAGTAGAACGGCACTGCCGTCTTTGAGTAAAACAGCGCCACCTTGCTTGACCAAGACACACGTCATCCAGGATTGCTTCATCACTTCTTCGGGTGGTAGCAAGGCAGGTGGGAGTGGATTGATCGACCAGACTTTCGCGGTGGCGTTCGGCGACGCGGCTGGGGGTGGAGGCTTGGCTGACTCAGTAGGAGGTGTGGGATTGATGGGAGAGTCGAGCTTGACCGTCGGCATTGCTTTCGGTGGGGCAGCTGTGGGAGGCTGGTTCTCCGTTGGTTTTGGAGTTGGTGAAATGATGTTCGGAGGCGACTCGGGCACACGGGATTTCACGACGATGGATGAGGTGCCCGAGGTGCCAAGTCTTGCCTTGGTGGAGCGTGGGTCGAGCGTTTCAAAAACATTTCGAATGATCAGCCAACCGCCGAACAGAAGGACTGCAACTAAAACGAGTGCCGCAACGCCCATGGCAGCCCAGGGGGAGCGCTTGGCGGATGACGGGATGTTCTCTGACGCGGGGCGCATGCCTGTGACGTCGTTCTTCAACTCGCTCGCGGCTTGATAGCGATCT
>CAUJJC010000014.1 GCA_963204975.1 Verrucomicrobiota bacterium
ACCGCTTTCTCCCATCGGATCAACCGCTTCCTCCCATTGGATCAACCGCTTTCTCCCATCGGATCAACCGCTTCCTCCCATTGGATCAACCGCTTCCTCCCATTGGATCAACCGCTTCCTCCCATTGGATCAACCGCTTCCTCTCATTGGATCAACCGCTTCCTCTCATTGGATCAACCGCTTCCTCCCATCGGATCAACCTCTAACGATTTAACCCTGCGCCCATGCCCTTCTACGACAGCACCGCCACTTATGACAGCGGGCTGCGCTTTGACGATCCAACCTCATCCAGCAAACGTCCCATGTCTCAGATCAAGCTCGATTTCAAAAACAAGACCCCCGAGGAACTCGTCGGCATCTTCACCGAGATCATCAATGCAATGACCGGGAATGCTAACTATCCCACCCCCAACCCGACCCTGGCCGCGATCACCGCCTCCCGTGATACCCTCCAGGCCAAGATTAATGACGTGAAGGCCAAGGAAAACCTCTGGCGTGCCGCCATCGCCGCTCGCGATGTGCAGGAGGATAGCACCATCATGCTCTTCACCCAGCTAGCTAGCTACGTGCAGAACGCCAGTGGAGGTGACGAGGTGAAGATCCTTAGCAGCGGCTATTCCGTGCGTTCCACCGCCAGCAGCACACCACTGACCGCACCGCAAGACCTCCGCGCCAGCGTCGGAGATAACGAAGGGGACATCGACCTCATCTGGGATCGCGTGCGCAATGCCAGCAGCTACCAGGTGGAGTGCAAGGAATACACCGATACGGCGACCTGGCAGCCGGTGAAAACAGTCACCAAAAGCCGCCTCACCGTGGAGAACCTCATCCCCGGCAAACTCTACGTCTTCCGCGTCCGCGCCATCGGAGCCCAAGGCCAAGGCCCCTGGAGCGACGAAGCTGTGAAACGGGCGGGGTGAAGAGGCGACATTACAACAAATCACCAAAAAATTGCACAGCCATGACGCCCGCAGACTCACCTCCCATTCATTCCCTCATCTTTTATTTCGCTAGTGGCATCATTGGCAGTGTGCTGGCGTGCAGCGTTGCCTGGGTGTTCGTCAAGCATCGGGAGTTTGGTAAAGCTGGTTTTGCGATGCTGTTTGTCGGTGGTTTGTTGATTGCTCTTCCCGTGATCAAAACTCTAGACGCGGGTCAGAATGCTGATGGCAGTTGGCACTTCAAAATTGAATCCGATCTCAAACGGCTGACTGAGGAGAATGATAAACTTCAAACAGCAGCCAGACAGGTTGCGGAAAACCAGAAGCAGCTTGCTGGGGCTCTCACTACCACCTTGCAAGCCACCAGTGAAGTCAATGCCAAGATTGCAGCTATCAAACCTGAAACAAATAATTATGATATGCTGCTGAAGGAGGTGCGCAATGTGCCCAAGCTCACAGCCCTTACTTGGCTGGGTGTTGCCAAGGGTAGCATAGGGAACAGTTACAATATCAGTGTTGAGCCGGTGGATTTCAATACCGCCTACAGTTCCATTCTCACTCTGTCGAACTTGCCTGTCGGCAATCAAGCAATCACACTTCCCAGTGACTTTGGTGTGAAAGTCACGCCTCTACCTCTTAATGGCGAATCCAAACCTGCTGGGAAGAAGTGATCACTAACGCATAAAGCTCGTTCTCCATGTCTTGCTACAATTTTAGATTCGCTAGCTCGCTGCTATTGCTTCTGCTCATCGGTTGCCAGCAGTGTCCCCGAGAAGGCACGAGGGATGACGGCCCTGCCAGTCAAGCATTGGAATCATTCCAGGCCGACATGACGAAAGACACCTTCATCGAATACCTGCACCAATGAAGATGCCACGGCCTCTCCAACTCTTTGTTTAATGAATAACGTCCAGCCCCTAACCCACTTAAAATGATCAATCCACTCGTCTCCATGCGCTTTATTGGCCTTGTCGCCTGCCTTTTGACAATTACATCCGCTCGTGCCCAACTCGACTCTTCATCCCTGGAGGTGCTGCGAGACAATTTCGCGACTCTCTTTGAAGACCGGCCAGATCGAACGCGTCTGACACTCGAGACGGTGGACAAGGCACTCCGTCCTTTCGCTGAAAATGCCACTTCTATTCTAGGCATGGCGGCAGGGCTGGAACCCTCACCTCAGCCAGGCGAGCCACCGCCTCCCAAGGAGCCCAATCTGAAATGGTCTCTAGCTTTGAGTTCCGAGTCGGGCCTTACCTTCGATACCAATCCTCTGAAACAAACGGAGTCGGAAGACGACTGGCAATTCAATCAAAAACTGGCGTTTAAGCTGGCCAGGAACCTCAATAGGAAAGAAACGGTCTCGTTCGCATTGGGTGGAGGCATTGGCTGGACCCGCAATGACATTCACGAGCAGCTTGATGCCGATGCATTGACGGCTGGGCCCGCATTCACATTTATCACTGGTCCGAAATCAGAAATCACAGTGAAACAAAGCAACCTGTGGGCCTACACGCCAGGGTTTGGTGAGGAGCAATTTTCAGAGCATCAGATTGGCTCGTTGTGGGCCTACACTGCCAACCTGCGGGGTGATGACAATCGAATCTATGAATCTCGTTTTGAAGCAGGCTATGATCGTATTTGGTCAAGCCTGGGTGGTTCCGATCGTGGTGCTGTGGTAGTTGGAGCAGATTTTTCGTGGGCACGGAATCCTGAGCGGAGGAAAGCATCCACAAATTTAATTTTGGGGGCAAAGGCAAAGGAGAGCTTTGTGCATTTTGACAGCGGCGGAGAGTATTGGCAGACGAGAGTCGAGGGTTACCTCGTTTGGCAGTTCTGCCCAAACGCCAAGCTCAATTTGAGCGTCGGTTACGGCAATCGGCAGGAAGGCCGGGATGGTCGCCCGGACTTTGATCAACTCCAGCTTAGCACCGCTCTGGCCGTTAGCGTGAAACTGTAAAGCATCCATCACCATAAAAGCATCTGCCATGAAACCATCCACTCCATCAAAAGGCAAAACGTCTAAAGGTAAAACCAAGTCCGAGATTATCGCTCTCGCAAACATTGGGCCTGCGGATAAGGGGGCGCTGGATATGCGGACCTCCACATCCGTCAATCCACTCGCACCTGCTGCCGCGCAGCCGCATAAGTATGGGAAGGGACTTTGCAGCACCGATACTCGTGGATTTGCAACACCCCAAGGCCGCTCACCTTTGGAGATCGTCGTGGACTCCAGTGAGGGCTTCATCCCTCTATGGGCTCAGGGCAAGAACCTCCGCTGGCGTTTCAACGCAAGCTCTATGTCCTACTTTGAGAACCCCGAAGCTGCAAAGAACCGGATACGCACCTTGTTCGCCGCTGCCGTTCAAGCGTGGGGTAGTGCCGCACCAGTTGCGTTCAGCGAACGGAATGATGCGTGGGACTTCGAAGTCGCAATGAGTCCATCAACCAACTGCAATACTGCAGGATGCACTCTGGCCCGTGCATTCTTCCCCGATGCGGGACGCCATGACCTGCTGCTTTTTCCCACGCTCTTCGAACAGTCAGAAGGCGAGCAGGTGGAGACACTGGTTCACGAAGTTGGACACATTTTCGGTCTCCGACATTTCTTTGCCCCGGTCAGCGAGACAGCCTGGGCAAGCGAGATTTTCGGCACGCACAGCAAGTTCTCCATCATGAACTATGGGGCGGACAGCAAGTTGACCCAGTCAGACAAAGACGACCTAACCAGCCTCTACAGGAGCGCCTGGGATGGGAAGTTGACAGAGATCAATGGAACCAAAATTCGCTTCGTTCAGCCCTATCATGAAGCTTGAGCATTAGTCTGTATCCCATGCCCTACGATCCCGCCAAACCCGCGAATGGAGCCCTTATCTCCGCGCCCGAACTGCGCTCGCAGTTCCAAGGGGTGGTGGATGTGGTGAACGCCAGTTTCAGCAACACCTCGGCGAATACCAACGGTGTAAACCCCTTGAGCCTGATCGTTAGCGATCCGCCCACGCAGTCGGAGGTTCAACAGATCGCCGACAAACTGGATGAAATCATTCTAGCCCTGCGACGATAGCACTCTGCGTGAGAGCGGGCGACATGCCCACCTCAAGAAGCCTGCCATGGCCGGACCATCTGTGGGAGACGCATTGATCATTCATTGGCCCGTCACTTTCACCACGTCACCAAACAATCACCATGAAACGATTCATCAATGACTGCGGAGGCAAATTTAACACGGCCCTCAAGAGCGATTCTAACCTGACATTGGGCCACATGCTCTGGGGCGATGGCGTGGAGACACAGGGGCCTGATCAACAGGGATGGACGCCAGTGCGCACGGGAAGAAATCGGAACCCGGCAGAGACCGCATGGGTGCTGACGGAGTGCCTCACCAGCCCTGGTGATCCTGGACTGCTGGAACTCTATGTGATCGATGTGGGGCAGGGAGATGGTGTGCTCTTCCGCACACCTGATGACAAGTGGCATGTAGTGGATGCAGGCGTATCCAACGCTATGCAGATGACCAAGAAGGGGGCCGCGAACTTCATCCGATGGAAATTTCAGAATGACCTGGGCCTGCCTGGGGTGGCGCTGGAATCCGCAATGATCTCACACCCAGATTTCGATCATTATGGCGGCATGCTCGATCTTCTCTCCGGGCAGCTCTATGACGGCAGAAAGTTTCCTGTCTCTGTGCAGAACTTCTGGCACTCGGGCATGGGGCGTTTCGCTTCGGGGGACAAGCTGGGCAGACTTAGCCCTGGTCAGGTCGCTCCCCTGCCTTTCCCTCACTACGGTGTGAGAACAGAAGGGAAGTTCATCACTGAACTGCTGGATGGAAAGGGGCACTTTGCCAACCCTGCAAGGGCCTTTGACGGTTCGTTTGCCCGGCTCGCGGCCCTAGTCGCCACTGTTCCGCAGCGGGTCGCACGCGTTGATTCCTCCATGGGCTACCTCCCTGGATACGGCCAAGGCAATTCGTCTGGGGTGGAAATGCGTCTGCTGGGGCCGGTCATAGAGAGCATTGGTGGTGGTCCGGGCATGCGCTACCTGGGCAATGACGAGGGCAAGACCCGGAACGGTCACTCGGTGGTTATGCGGCTGGATTTCGGACGTGCGCGACTGCTGCTTACGGGTGACTTGAACACTGACTCGCAGCGTCTGCTGCTCAGCTATCATGCATCCACCGAGTTCGCCGCCGATGTCGTGAAGGGGTGCCACCATGGTTCGGATGATGTGGACTTGAGGTTCGTTCGCGCCATGGCCGCCAGAGCGACGGTTATTTCGTCAGGAGACAACGAAGACTACGCCCATCCTCGTCCGCAGATCATGGGTGCCTCGGCGCGGTTTGGGCGCGATTCCCAGAGCGTTTTGCGTGATGAACTCATGCCTCCTCTCATCTACTCGACGGAGTTGGCTCGCTCCGTAAAGCTAGACTATGCATTGTCTGTTCGTGAAAAAGGAACAACCAAGGCGCTCTTGCAATCCGCCGATACGGAGATCAAGCCGACTGGCACCAAGTATCGTCCCTTGGACCGAACCCCTATTTCCACAGATCTCATTTACGGGTTGGTAAATGTTCGCAGTGATGGTGATCGAATCCTGTGTGCAACCATGCGAGAACAGGGCAGTGAGTTTGATATCCAAGTGTTCCGTGCCGGGGTGGAACCTTGATGTTTCGCCCTACCATGTGCTATGCGTCACCTTGGACGATTTTGGCTGTTGGACGTTTAGCGTTGACTCGGCGGCGATATAAGCCGTGACAGGGTTTATTATTTGTTACCAGATGACTGGTAGGATGTCTGTGGACGCAAGCGCTCATCATCACTGCACCTGGCGGTGCTCGCTGGGGCGCCAGCCGATCCATTTCTTGAACGTGTTGGAGAAGACGAAGGGGTTCACGTAGCCGACGGCTTTGGCGACGGACTCGATCTTGGCATCGGTGGTGGCGAGGAGTTCGGCGGCCTTTCTCATGCGCAGCCAGATGACGTGCTGCATGGGGCTGCGGCCGAGGGCTTTGCGGCAGAGGCGGCGGAGGTGCTCGGGGCTGACGTGAACCTCGGCGGCGAGGGCGGGCAGGGTCCAGTCGCGCCCCACATGACGGGACACGCGCTCCCAGAGCCGCCACAGGCGGTCGTCGTGCTGCCAGGGTTGGACGAAGCGGGCGACGTTCATTTGGATGAGTTCCACCCAGTGAAACATAGCCGCGGGCGAGGAGGGGCCGGAGGCTTCGGCGATGAGGCCCTCCACGGCGTGATGCAGGGGCCAGCCATCGAAGCCTGCCATCAGGGGGGAACTCGACGAGAGCAGGGGCTTCTGTTCGAGGGCCTGCTCGTAGCGCACCCACACGCAGCGCCAGTCCTTGCCCTTCACGGCGTGGAAGGCATTGGCCATGAAGGCGGGCAGGGCCACGGCCATGCCTTTGGCGCAGCGTTGCCAGCGTCCATCAACCAGCACACGGCCTTCGCCTCCGACGCAGGCGAGGAAGTAAACGCCGCTCTGATGCTGGCGCACGATGCGGTAGGGCTCGCGTGCGGTCATGACCCCGGCGTGAACGATCTGATGCGCGCTGAGAGCCTGGCACACGGGCGCTCCTTTGAGCCAGGGGCGCTTGTCATTCGTCGTCGAGCGCACCACGCGGAACTCGGTATCTTCGCCGTGGATGTGCGTCTCGATGAGGGGCTCGGTCATGGGTGCAAGTCAATACGTTCGGGCGGGGAGTCAAGGTGATTGCCAGCGGCGCATGGTCCTTGCGGATGGCGTGCGGCAGTGCTCCACCTGCGGCCCTGCCATGCACCGCCTTCTCGCCCTCCTCTTCACCGCTTCGTCCCTCCTTGCTGAAACACCCGCCGCGTTGCCGCTCTGGCCTCAGGGAGCACCGGGTTCGGAGTCGAGAGCGAAGGAACCGGAGGCGACCGAGGGCAGCAATGTGACGAACGTTCACAATCCCTCGATCACGCCCTTCCTCCCCGCAGCGGACAAGGCGACGGGCGTGGCCGTGGTGATCGCGCCTGGGGGCGGGCACTCCAAGTTGTGCCTGGGGCATGAAGGCTATGCGCTGGGGCAGTGGATGGCGGACCATGGCATCGCGGCCTTCGTTTTGAAGTATCGGCTGGCGCGTGAAAAGGGCTCCACCTACACGATCCAGGAGCACGCGATGGCGGATGCCCGGCGGGCGATTCGCACGGTGCGCAGCAGGGCAGCCGAGTGGCATCTGCAGCCGGATCGGATCGGGATCATGGGCTTCTCCGCCGGAGGCGAACTCGCAGCCTTCGCGGCCATGCAGTCCGATGCAGGCAAGGCGGATGCCGCCGATGCCATCGAGCGCGCCAGCAGCCGCCCGGATTTCCAGGCGCTGATCTATCCCGGCACCTCGGACTTGTTCAGCGTGGAGAAGGGGATGCCGCCGCTGTTCATCGCGTGCGGCTATCACGACCGGCCAGACATCTCGAAGGGAATGGCCTCGCTCTACTTGAAATACAAGGAGGCAGGGGTGCCAGCGGAGTTGCACGTCTATTCGAATTCGGGTCACGGCTTTGGCTATCGCGAAGGCACGACCTCGGCGGCAGGCGCATGGCCGTTCCGCTTCCGGGAGTGGCTGGTGGATAGCAAGCTGCTGACCGAGCCAAAGTAAACCCGGAGCCGCGGGGCGCTCAGGGGCGCTTCGGCAGCTTGTCCAGAGCGCTGGCGGGGAGTTCCACCACCTTGAGGCGGCTGGATTCGCCCCGCTGGAGGCTGACCTGGGACTTGGAGCAATCCAGCTCGTCCGCCAGGAAGCGGAGCAGCTCGGTGTTCGCCTTGCCATCGACGGGCGGTGCCTGGAGCTTGATCAGCAGCACGGGCCTACCCTTCTCATCCATGGTCCAGCCAGCGAATTCCGTTTGCCGGGCATTGGGCGAGACGCGGACGGTGAGGCTGGTGAAGGCGGACGACATGGCGAAAGGGAGGAGGGATGAGCTTGCTACGTTAATGCAGACGCGAAAGGCAAGGTAAAGAGCCCCCCATAGCATGAACACCTTGGCATAGCATCAAGAGCCGCCAGTCAAAGCCCAACGACGGACGTATGACGAGTAGATCAATCGCGACGCCTTCGCTCTCATGGAGAGCAGGCGGCGACCATCGGCGGGGTTCTCCGAGGTCACCACTAGGCCCGCGCCGCGCAGGGCCACGAGGTGCTTGAGGGTGGCATCCAGTTTGCGTTCGGCGCTGCTCTTGAGTTGCGTCGCCGTCCGGCCCTGACCATCCGCCAGTGCCTGGAGGAGTCTCCGGCGGGTGGGATCACCTAGCGCGGCATAGACCGTATCGGCGGGAACGACCTGCGGCGGGGGCGCAGGGATCATCGGAGGCGCGGCGGGCTCATTCATAATCCCAAAATGCCACCTCCCCGGCTCCTGACAAGCGCGCAGACTCTCGGCTCGCCCCGGCCCGACCGAGAGACAGTGGCCAGACGACTTGGGGCCGGGGCAGGGAGGCTACCGCCGGGCAGGAGGCCCCACGAGGAACCGGGGGGAAGGCGGCACCTGTCCAGCCAGAGACTTCCTGTCCTCCGGTCGAAGCTCGGCACCTCCGCCACCCCAGCCGGGGCGGCGGGCCAGAGACTGGAGCGACTCACCACGAGGTTTCGCGACGGGTTCCCGAGTCTCCCCACACTCGTGCCGAATCTTGGGCCGACCCATCGGAGTCTCCCAACAAGCGTGCCAAATCCTGGATCGCCATGCCGGAGTCTCCCAACAAGCAGCCGGACTCCTGGATCGACGTGCCGGAGTCTCTCAACAAGCAGCCGAACTCCTGGATCGACGTGCCGGAGACTCCCAACAAGCGTGCCGAATCCTGGATCGCCATGCCGGAGTCTCCCAACAAGCAGCCGAACTCCTGGATCGACGTGCCGGAGACTCCCAACAAGCAGCCGAACTCCTGGATCGCCATGCCGGAGACTCCCAACAAGCAGCCGGACTCCTGGATCGACGTGCCGGAGACTCCCAACAAGCGTGCCAGATCCTGGATCGCCATGCCGGAGACTCCCAACAAGCAGCCGGACTCCTGGATCGGCGTGCCGGAGACTCCCGATGACGAGTATCGCTGGCCATCCATCGAGCGGCATCGGCTTGCCGCCGGGTGGGGATTCTCACGGAAAAACGTTTGAACACTTTTGAGTCGCACGCTAGGGAGCCGCGCCTCGGCCTTCGTTTGGCTGCGCTGTTTCTATGACCCTTGCACGGAGTTCGCTGGGAGACCTCTCCTTTTCCAGATCCGATCTGCAAGCCGGCCTCCCGCAGCGCTACCTCTCACTCCTTTTGCCTCTCAGCCGAAATGCCCTGTGCTGCGATCCGTGGATCGGATCGGGGAGCACCGTCTTCAAGGGCGGGCGGACGCCTGCCTGCCTTTCCACCTCCACGCCCGCTGATCTTTCCTCGAAAATGAGGACACCTAAAATGGGGTTAGTTGAGTTGGAAGGATTTTTCGAAGTTTACAGGTGATTGGAAGCCCTGAGCGCTGTGGAGACGCACGGGGTTGTAGAAGGTTTCGATGTAGTCGAAGACCATGAGATGAGCTTGGGCTCGTGTGGCGGGGAGGGTGGTGCCGAAGCACTCGGCTTTCAAGGTAGCCCAAAAGGACTCCATGGCGGCGTTGTCGTAGCAGTTGCCTTGGCGGCTCATGCTTTGGGTGATCTGGCTGAGGTGGTGGCGCTGGCGGAAGGTGGCGCTGGTATATTGACAGCCTCGGTCGCTGTGGTGGAGCAGCTCGGGGAGTGATGCGTTGGGTCGTGCCTGAAGGGCGCGGTCAAGGGCTTGGGTGGTTAGCTCGGTGGCGAGACTGGTGTGGGTGCTCCAGCCGATGATGCGACGGCTGTAAAGGTCGAGCTCTGCGGCCAGATAGAGGAAACCTTCGGCAGTGGGGAGGTAAGTGATGTCGGTGAGCCAGACTTCATTGAGGCGGGTGACTGTGGGGCGCTTGAGCAGATGATTGGGGGCCACCGGGGAGTCTTTGTCAGTGATGGTGGTGCGGGGCACGAAACGGCGCTTTTGCTGCACTTGGAGGCCTCGGTTTCGCATGAGCCGGGCGATGCGGTTCTTGCCGTGGCGGGCTCCTTCATGGCGCAGTGTGTGCATGATGCGCGGGCTGCCATAGGTGTGCCGGGTGGCATCGAAGGCGGCGCTGATTTTGAGGCTCAGCACGGCGTCTTGGACACGACGTGGGCGCTGGTCTTGGTGGAGTCGGTCGATCAGCGCGTAGCGCAGCAGGGACGAACGCAGGCGCTGCGAGCACCGTAGAGTTCCTTCCAGTCGCGGAGGTTCCATTGGGAGACGCCTTGTTCGCGCGCCAGTTGGGTCCTTCCGCGCCCACCCTCCATGAGGGCGACTGCGTCGCGCTTGAATTGCTCGTCATAGTGCCGTCGTTTGGCTTAAACTAGAGACTCTTGATGCTGTCCGGGTGTGTTCATGCTGTTGGGGTTGTTTACCCTGCTTTTCGTGTCCGCGTAAACGAAGGAGGCTCAAGCGCCACCCTTTACCCGCCGCCTCGCTGCTCCCCCAGCCAGGCGGCGTTTTTGTGTTGGCAGGCGGGGTGCAAAACAAAAGCCCAAGGGTGTTCCCCTTGGGCTTTGTCGAGAGTTTACGAACGACTACGCCAGCTCGCTGAGCTTCACGAGGCGGCCGCCTTCTTCGGCGCTCTTGTCGGCGGCGAAGAGGACTTCGAAGGACTTGAGGCTTTCGTTGAAGCTGGTGAGGGGCATGTCCTTGCCTTCGTCGAGAGCGTCGAAGAAGGCCTGGAACTGGGTCTGATACGGGTGATCGCTCACGTCGCCGGAGTCGAGCATCTTGAGGTTGAGCTTGCTCCAGCCGCCCTTGTCGGTGTGCAGCTTCTTGGAGTGGAACTTGTCATCGAGGAGGCTGCCCTCGCTGCCCACGAGGTGGGTGTGGAAGTAGTAAGGCTGCAAGCAATCGACGATGGCGGCGCACTTGCCGATGCGGCCGCCTTTGAAGTGGAGGATCGTGACGCTGCTGGTGTCGTATTCATACGGCGCGAAGATGTCGCTCGCGGACTTCGTGCTCATGCTGCTGACGGCTTCCACATCGGAACCCATGAACATGAGCAGGGCGTCCAGCGCGTGGCATCCGGCGGTGAGGAGCGCGGAGCCGCCGTCTTTCTTGAAGGTGTTCCAGCGGAACTGGCCATACCAGGGTCCGATGCCGTGGTAGTAATCGACTTCACCGTAGTGCAGGTCGCCCAGCAGGCCCTGATCGAGCAGAGCCTTGGTGCCGATGAACTGGCCGCTGAAGCGGCACTCGAAGCACACGCAGCCCTTCACCTTGGCCGCCTCGGCTGCGGCGACGATGGCGCGGCAGTCGGCGATGCTCATGGCCATCGGCTTCTCCAGAATGATGTGCTTGCCCGCCTTGGCAGCGGCCACGGCCTGGTCCTTGTGCTGCGAGGGATAGCTGGAGATGTCCACGACGTGGATGCTCGGATCGGCCAGCATCTCATCGAGGCTGGTGTAGCTCTTGATCTTGCCACCGTGCTTGGTGCTGAGTTCGGCGTCGTCGAGTTTGCGCGACGAATAGACCGCCGTGACCTGGCCCTGTGTGGTCTTGTTGATCGAATCAATGTGCGCACCTGCGGCCCAGCCGTAGCCAATCATTCCAACGTTGTATTTCTTCATAGAGGAGTGGGTATCAATCGACTGAAACGAGGGGCTTCTGTCAAGGTGTTGCGCGGTGGCGAGGATTGGTCACTCCTTGGGCACTCACTTCACCAGCACCTCATCGAGCACGCGGCCATCCACGTTCTTCATCTCAAGGCCGAGGAGATTGGCCATGGTGGGAGCGACGTCCAGGTTGCTCATGGCGTCGATGGTGGTGCCGGGTTTCACGCCTGCACCGGAGATGATGAAGGCACCGCCCATCTGCGATTCGGTGGCGAGGTAGCCGTGGGCACCTTTGGTGCCGCCGGCGTCGCTGATGTCCTTGGTCTCGGCGAGGGAGTCGCTGAAGCTGTAGCCGTCCTTGGCACTGAGGAAGAGATCGGGCTCGCGGGCGTCGTCGCTGGCCGGGACGTGGCCGACTTGCTTGGGGTCGTCGATCACGGCGGACACGCCTTCGACTTGGGCATACTTCGCCTTCAGGTTCGCAGCGATCTCGGCCTTGTGTTCCTGGTCGAGGATGTAGATGAAGCAGCCGCCGCCCTGACCGAGCGCATACGCGCGGCTGCCGGGCGAGAGCTTGGTGCCGAGCGATTTGATGAGGCCTTCGCGACGCAGCAGGGCGTTGGCGTTGATGTTCTTGGTGTAGCTGATGAAGCCGTGGTCGGCGGTGACGATGAAGGTGGTCTTGTCCTTGAGGCCGGCGGCTTCTACGGCTTCGACGAGATCGCGCACGCGGTTGTCGGAATCATTGAGCGCCCAGTAGGCTTCGGGGCTGTTGCGGCCGGTGGCATGCTCCAGCGAATCGACGGTGACGAGGTGCAGCAGCAGGACGTTGGGCTTGTGCTTCTTGATGATGTGGCAAGCGAGCTGCGAGTAGAGGTAGTCGCGCTGCGGCTTGCCCGCGTTGCCAAGCTTGCACCATTCCATCTGCTTCTCGATCGGGATGCCGAGTTCGCGGGCGTCGGCGAGCAGGCTGGGGGTGCCGTATTTCTCGAACAGCTCCTGCTCAAACACATCGGGCACGGTCCAGTCGAGGGTCTTCGCATTGCGCGAGCACGGCCAGATGACGCCTGCGGTTTTGAGCCCGGCAGCCTTCGCCACGTCGTAGATCGTCGGGGCCTTCACGACTTCGTCTTTGTCAAAGATTGGGTCGGGGATCAGGGCGATGGATTTGAGTTGGGTGCGGTCGAAGTAGTTGTTGCCGATGACGCCGTGCTTGCCGGGCGTCACGCCGGTGACGAGTGTGGTGTGGTTGGTCCACGTCACGGTGGGATACGAGCACTCCATGCGCTTCGCCCTTGCCCCGGCGGCGGCCAGCTTGCGGATCGTGGGTATCTGGGCCTTCGGGTCGTCGAAGTAGTAATGCGCGAAGCCATCGACGCTGATCAGGATGACCAGGCGGTCGGAGTTTGGGGCTGAACGAAGGGTGCTGGGCAGCAGCGCGGCGCAGGCGAGCAGGGAAAGCAGAAGGCGTGACATGGCCTGCGAATACGAAGGGCGGCGGGCGATATTTACCCGGTTCATCACGAGTCTTGGCGCTCGTGAGCACTTGGTGGGATTTGCCGCTGCTCAGGACGATGCCTTGGGCAAGGGCCAGGGCGGGCCGACGAAGTCGCGCTTCCACTGAATGACGTCCACCCATTCATGCACATGATACGCGGAGCCGATGCCACCGAGTTCGCCGAGGTATTGGATGCACTGATTGCGCCACTCAACGAGGTTGGGCGGGCCTAAGGGTTTCTTCGCGGTGCCGGGAAAGATGAGGTAGCTGACTTTGAGATCGCTCTCACCGCGCCAGTAGGGTGTGGCCTTGGGGTTGATTTGCTTGGCCATGAGCAGGCTCGCCTCACCCATCTTCATCGAGGGACCATAGTCGCCGCAGATGGCGGGAAGGATTTGATTGCCGTGAATGACGACGGCGTAATCGCCGATCTGGGGCGTGTGGGCGCTGTTCTTGTCCTGATTGCGAAAGAGCAGCGAGAGCACGATGAAGGGATCGGTTTCGGCGATCAAACTGCTGCGCGATTTGAAGTCGGTGATCTCCAGGGTGAGTTGGGAGATGAGGGCTTTGAGCTGGCGATTGCGCTCAGCGGTGAGGCCCTTCTTGGCATACTCGGCCTTGGCATCCTTCAGGCGTGTTTCCCAGCGGGCGAGCAGGGGATTGGGCGTCTTGGTTTGCTTCTTCCACGCGTAGCTGGTGAAGGGCTGGTAGTAATCGGACTGATAAATGTCAGCCGTCATGCTGGCCATGCGATCACCATCGGAGCCATCGGCCACGACATCCATCTCACTCTGAATTAGCAGGGCTTTGCGCGAGGTGGTGGGGTGCTTGAGTTCCAGGATGGTCTCGCAATCGAAGAAGTTGTGCCGATCCAGGACCTTGTTGAGGCGCGTGAGGTCGCGGCTGACGGCCTTCACTTTGTTGTCGTAAAGAAGATGGTAAAAACCGGAGATGCGACTGGTGCTGAGCATGTCGCGGAGTCCTGGCAAGGCTTTGGGCAATTCGGGATTGATGCGGGCCAGTTCATCCACGCTTTGATTGGCTTTCGGGATGCGAATATCCACCTGGAAGCGCACTTGATAAGCAGCGGGATCGAGCTTCTCAAGACTGGCATAGGTGCCCTGCGAGGTCTGAAGTTGCGTATTGATGCTGATGCCGTTGAAGAGCGAGGCGAGGTCCGTTTCCTTGCGCGGAACGAAGTTACTCGGCAGTGGTGGCGGCGGTGCTGGCACCTCGACTTCCACCTTCTCCACCACCTTGCGTTCCACCACTTTCTGCACCGGGACTTCCACCCGCTTGATCACTTCGCGCACCGTGGTCTTTCCCTGAAAAATCTCAGCCAGTGCGCGCTTGATCTTGCCTGCGGCGGGCGTGAAGGGCAGCACCACCAGCACGAGCAAGATGATGAGCAGCAGGAGCTTGGCGAGTCCGCCGAGGAAGCCTCCTGGAGAAGGCGGCGGATGGTGAGGCGATGGAGCTGACGATGGCTGGCGGCTGGGCATGACCGGGAAAGGGGATGAAGGTGCGTGATGCTATACTGAAGTGCGGGACTGACAAAGGGAACCGCTTTGCGATGAAATTTCAGCTCGCGGGTGGTGGGACGATCCAGACGAAGGAATGGCAGGCTTGAGAGCGTTCGTGCGCTGCCCGTCTTGATCCACCTTATGAACTCCTCGCCCACACTCCATCGACGCACCTTTCTTCGCACCGGAGTCGCCACTCTGGCCACGCCTTTGCTTGCGCAGCCATCTCTGGAATCTCATCAAGCAACAGGCACGAGGGTGGGGGAGGTGACGGACCAGTCAGCCATCATTTGGACTCGGCTGACTCGGCACTCGACCCGCAACAATGCAGGAGTGCCGTTCAACGAACTCAAGGATGGAAAGGGTAAAGGCAAGGCCAAGGCGAAGATCGTCGTGCCTCCAGTGGAGCAGATCGAAGGGGCGTGCCCACCGATGTCTGGCCGTGTGCGAGTGCGCTACGGATTGAGTGATGATGGCGTGGGCTGGGCCGAAACTGAGTGGGCTGAAGTGACCGAAGCACAAGATGGGATTCGTCAATTCGCGATCAAGAATCTCAAAGCCGGCAGCACCTACCACTATGCCGTGGAGACCCAGGGACTCGATGGCTCCAGGCACGAGGGTTTCAAAGGGCAATTCCACACCTCGCTCACAGCCCAGGAGGCCACGGACATGCGCTTCTGCGTGATGACCTGCCAAGGCTACCAGGATCGCGATCACAAGGACGGGCACCCGATTTATCCTGCGATGCAGGCGCTCGATCCGATGTTCATCGTGATGACGGGCGACCTCGTTTACTACGATAGCAATCCGCCACGAGCCACCTCCCCGGCACTCGCGCGACTCCACTGGGAGCGCATGTTCAGCCTGCCGCGATTGGTAGCCGCGATGCGCAGCACTTCGAGCTACTGGCTCAAAGATGACCACGACACCCTAACAAACGACTGCTGGCCCGGCATGGAAGTGGGCGAACTCACCTTCAATGAAGGCCTGCAAATCTTCCGCGAGCAGGCCCCGCTCGGAAGTGAAAGCTATCGCACGGTCCGCTGGGGGCGCGATTTGCAAGTATGGTTCACCGACGGACGCGATCATCGTTCACCCAACTCGATGCCCGATGGCCCGGACAAAACGATCTGGGGCACTGAGCAGAAGGCGTGGTTCAAGCGCACGATGAAGGAAAGCTCCGCCACATGGAAGGTGGTGGTGTCGCCCACGCCGCTCGTGGGTCCTGATCGCGACAACAAGAACGACAATCACTCCAACAAGGGCTTTGCCCACGAAGGCGATGAACTGCGTGAATGGCTGAAGGAGAATGTTTTGGACCATGTCTTCCTCGTATGCGGAGACCGCCACTGGCAATATCATTCCGTGCATCCCACCTCAGGCGTGCAGGAGTTCAGCGTGGGTCCGGCGAGCAACTCGCATGCGGCGGGCACGCCTGGCGAGGACCTGCGCTATCACAAGTTTCATCGCGTGCAGGGGGGCTTTCTCTGCGTGGAACTGAAGGCGGAACAGGGCCGCAGCAGTATCGCCTTTCAGTTGCGGGATGTGGACGGGAAGATCAGCTACGAAGCGAAGTTCACCCGACTGGTGTGATGATCCCCAAACAAAACTGGCGTGAGCCTCGCAGCCCACGCCAGTGAAACATTCGCAGACGATCAAAGATCAGTCGTCATCGCCATGGTGGCTGCGCTTGAGCACCCACGCGCGGTTCTGGAAAGTGGTGTTGTCATAGGTCATGCCGCAGATGTCGCCCTGGTTGTTGATGCCGGTGGCGATGGAGCCAGCGGCGAGTCCTGCGTCTTGAAGAACGGGCAACGTAGCGAGGTCGATGAGCTGACCTTTGACCCAAAGCGCCGCGTGCGACTGGCCCGAGTCCGGGTCCTGCACGTAGCCGACGATCTTGCCTTGGTTGTTGATAGCGCTGGCAGCACCGCCTTGGCCGAGAGTGGGCAAAGCGACCGCCGCATTCTTCTTGGCCACGTAGGGCTGGTAGAACCCGGAGCCGTCAATGCTGCCGCCAATCACTGTGCCTTCATCATTGATCGCGAGGGCTTCATTGCCATCGCCGCCTAGCGTTGCGATCAGGGATGCGCGGCCCTTTTTGTCCCAGCGCACGGCGCGGAAAACCAGACCGAACTCGTCAAACACGGTGCCGCAGGCCTCGCCCTCGTTGTTCAGGCCATAGGCATTCGAGTGCATGAAACCGGCAGGCATTCCCAGCCGACGCTTTACCCCACGCTTCCAAATGTAGGCCGTGCTGGAGAGGTCATCCGTTTCGGAGGCCTGGCCGGCCACTTCGCCCTTGTTGTTGATGGCCAAGGCGATGCTCTGGCTGCCCCCGAAGGTGCCGAGGTCTGTAGGCACATTGCCGATCCAGAGGAACGCATGAGAACCCGCGTCCACCGAGCTGACGCCGACGGTGACACCGAGGTTATTGGTGGCGTAGGCACGGCTATCGACGCCGCTTACGCCGAGATCGAGCAGTGTGCCCGTGTGATTCCAACGTCCTGCCGAATTGGTGAGCATTGGATCAAGCCAGTTGCCCGCCGTGAAGCCGGTTTCGCTGATGCTACGGACCTCAGAGCCGAAGCCCGCAGGCAACGAAGCACTCAGATCGAGCAGACTGTAGGAGGGAGTCCGAGGTCCATGAGCATGATCATGGGCGTGGAGTGGAAGGGTGGCATTCGCAAGGAGTCCGAGTGCCAGGGAGACGGCGAGTGGTGTAGGTTTCATGTAGTGACGAGTGGCGTTGAGTTTATTCGATCTACTAACCAGAACCGAGGCTAGGGATGCAGACAGAAGTTGTCGATAAACTTTTGCTCACAGTTTCACTAAAATTACTAGATACCTAAGCCTCAGGAACCGTCTCAGGCCCGAAGCTGCTTTGATGCCTCTGCTTTTTCACTTTCGGCACCCGAAAGTCCAACCAGGTGCTCAGGTAGCGGAGGGCTGCTGCTTGCGGTAGCGGCGCACCAGCAGCCAGCGCATCAGGAATCGAGGCATGATGCGGAATATCGGAGCCGCGATAGAGACACCGAGGCCAGGAAAAACACAGGCGCGGTTGCTAACGAGAGCATCAAGCCCCGCGTGCACCACCTCATCGGGTGTGATGCGCAGAAGCTCCTGTCCACTGCGGTTCGTATCCGATCCGTCGGCACGACGCGAGTTCTTGCCAAAGTTCGTTGGAGTGGGACCAGGGCACAGCGCGGAGACGACGATGTTTTTTTCCATCAACTCCACGCGCAGCGCTTCGCTGAAGCTGGTCACGAAGGCCTTGCTCGCGCCATACACGGCAAGGTCCGGCATTGGCACATTGCCCGCGAGTGAACTGACATTGAGGATGCCCGCAGGTGCCACCAGTCGTGGCAGCACGGCATGAGTCAGCAGCACCAGCGCTGTTACGTTGAGATCGATCTGCCCACGTAGCTTCGCCGGATCAGCGCTCGCAAAGCTGCCGTAGTCGCCGATGCCCGCGTTGTTGATCAGCATGTTGGGCTTCAGATCAAAGACATCCACGCACTCGATGATCCGCGCGCGGCCTTCATCGGTCGCCACATCCGCCACGCACAGATGCACCTGCAAGTTCTTGTGCTTGGCCAGTAGCTCCGCCTTCACTTCATTCAATGCTTCCTCACGCCGCGCGACGAGCAGCAGCGACTTCGCTGTGGGTGCGAGCTGTCGTGCAAACTCAGCGCCCAAACCCGACGATGCGCCGGTGATGATGGCGGAACATTGGGTGAGGGAGAAGTTCATGAGCTAGGTGGAGTGTTAGTCAGTCCCACTGATTCACTGCCCACGGGTTACCCCATCACATTCAACAGCGTGCCGATGCCGTCGATGGTGATGCGGACTTCATCGCAAAGCTCGAGTGTGAACTCATCCGGCGGGACAATGCCAGTGCCGGTCATGAGGAAGGCACCGTTGGGGTAATCGTTGTCGCGGAAGAGCCAGCTGATGAGTTCCTCAGGCGTGCGCTTGAGTTGCGAGAGCGTGGTGTCGCCAGCGAAGACTGTGGCTCCAGCGCGCTCGATCTCTAGCTTGATCGCTGTGGTCGAGGGCAGTGCTTCGTTGGTCACTTTGATGCAAGGCCCGACGGCAGCGGCTAGGCGGAAGGACTTCGCCTGCGGCAGGTAGAGAGGGTTCTCACCTTCGATGTCGCGGCAGGACAAGTCATTGCCCACCGTGTGGCCGATGAGCTTGCCGTTGCGCGTGATGACGAGCGTGAGTTCGGGCTCGGGCACCATCCATTTCGAGTCACGACGCAGATGCATCGGTGCTCCCGGCGCAGCCACGCGATGCGGTGCCGCCTTGAAGAAGATCTCCGGGCGCTCCGCCGCATACACGCGGTCGTAGAAGCTGCCGCCGCCAGCGTCCTTGCTCTCTTCCATGCGAGCGGTGCGACTGCGGAAGTAAGTCACGCCAGCGGCCCACACTTCCTGCGTAGACACGGGCGAAAGCAACGCGGTCGGCGCGCTCGTGGCTGTGCCGGTGACGCTCGCGAGATACGCAGGCAGATCATCGCGATTGATGAGGTCGTCCCACGCATCGTTGAGCGCGAGGAACTGCGAGTTGCGTTCGAGGACGGGGCCGGTGGTGGTGCGGTAGAGAAGCATGGTTCAGGCGTCGGCTTGGGTTAGAGCACCATCCACGAGACGGAAACCGCCGCGTGTGTTCTTGGCTTGCAGGAGTTCGGGCAAGGCATCGTCAGGGAAGCCCTGGTAGCACACGGGACGCACGAAGCGGTAGATGCTCGCGGTGCCGATGCTGGTGAAGAAGCTGTGGCTGGCGGCTGGATACGGACCGCCGTGGTGCATTGAGGGGCAGACTTCGATGCCAGTGGGGAAGCCGTTGAAGATGATGCGGCCCACCTTGCGCTCCAGGATGCGCACGAGGTCCGCGTGGTCACGCAGGTCTTCCGGTGTGCCGTGAATGGTCGTAGTGAGCTGTCCGTCCAGCGAGCGAGCGAAGCGCAGCATGTCTTCCTTCGCGTCGCACTTGGTGACGATGGAACATGGGCCGAAGACCTCGTGACGAAGCTCATCGTTGGCTTCGAGCGTCGCGATGTCGGTGGTGAAGATGATGCACTCGGCCTGGGTGGCTTCGCTGCTCGCAGCGGTCGCCGACTTGCCAGCGATGGACAAGCCCTTCGTCTGCGCGAAGGCGCTCGTGCCTCGCTGATACATGCTGCAGATGCCCGCGTGCAGCATGGTCTGCGGTGCCACCTTTGCCGCGGCCTCGGCGGCGGAGTTGATGAAGGTGTCGAGTTCCGCGCTAGCAACACCAAGCACGATGGCCGGGTTGGTGCAGAACTGGCCAACGCCCATCGTCACGGAGCCGACGTAATTCTCGGCAATGGATTGCGCCCGAGCCTTCAATGCGCCGGGCAGCACGAAGACCGGATTCACGCTGCCCATCTCGCCATAGAACGGAATCGGCGTGGGCCGCGACGACGCGATGTCGAACAACGCACGGCCGCCTTTGAGCGAACCCGTGAAGGCCACGGCATTCGCGAGCGGATGACGCACCAGTGCTGCACCCATTTCGTTCGATTTGCCATGCAGCAGCGAGAACGCACCCGCTGGCAGCCCACACTCCGCGAGCGCCTCATACACCGCGCCCGCGAGCATCTCGCAGGTGCCAGGGTGAGCCGGATGGCCCTTCACCACGACCGGGCAACCAGCGGCAAGCGCGCACACGGTGTCGGTGCCGACCACGCCAATCGCGAAGGGGAAGTTACTCGCACCAAAGATGACCACAGGGCCGATCGGCTGCATCACGCGGCGCACATCCGGCTTCGGCAGCGGCGCACGATCTGGGATCGCATGATCAATGCGAGCCTCGGCCCACGAGCCCTCGCGAATGAGCTGGGCGAAGAGCTTGCACTGACCTGTCGCACGACCACGCTCGCCAGTGAGTCGCGCCATTGGCAGGGCCGTCTCCGCATGTGCCTGATTCAGCAACGCATCGCCGAGGCCCATGATCTTGTCGGCGAGCAGATCGAGGAACTGCGCGCGCTTGTCGTAACCTGCGCCACGCAGTGCATCGAAGGCATCGTCCGCAGCGTTGAGCGCTGCATCAACATCGGCCTCGGTGGCGTCGCCGAAAGCGGTCTCCAGCGTGGCGCTGGTGCTGGGGTTGTGGGCTTGAAAAGTCGATCCGGTAGGCGCGACGCGGCGTCCGGCGATGAGATGGTTTCCGTGCAGGCTGCTCATAAATGGGAGCGAGCCTTTTAGTGTCTGGCGTCGTGGGAGTCCACGACGAAAATCACTTCGCAGCCTTCTGTTTTTGTTCGAGGTGCTCGCGCACGATCTTCATCACCTCGGCCTGAAGCGCAGGCATCTGACTGCTCATCTTTTCCTTCATAGCTTTGGAGGCATCAGCGCTCAGCCCCGTCGATTTGGCGGCCAGCTTCTTTCCTGTGGGTGACTCATAAAACGAAAGCAATTCGGCCAGCTCCGCCTCGGAGAATTCAGCCGCGTAGGCCTTGGCATAGGTCGGGCGAATTTCTTCCCACTTCACATTGTCAGTGAAGAACTTTCTGATGGCCGCCATCGCAGCATTGGCCAGCTCTTCACCGCCCGTAGCCTTGAGCTGGAGCGTGGCCGCTTCCATGCTCTGCACGAAACTGTTCTCGAGATTTACCCGCAATCCCGAGGCATCGACAACCTTCTCAGCAAGGGTAAGGGCAGAAGGGGTTTGCGCGGTGGCGAAAGACGCAAAGGCGAGGCAGGAGGCAAGGATGAAGGATCTCATGGCGGAGCGGTTGTTGAAGTGGGGGACACGGATGATGGGCAATAAAAAAGCGGTGGTTTTCACCACCGCTCTTGAAAATATGGGGTCGCTTAATTGGCGACAACGGGAGCTGCCAAGGGCGTGACGCTGATGCAACGCTTGTTGCGCTCAAACTTCACGAGACCGTCGGTGAGGGCGAACAGCGTGTGATCGCGGCCCATGCCAACATTCTTGCCTGGCTTCCACTTGGTGCCACGCTGGCGAATGATGATGTTACCGGCGATGGCGGCCTGATCGCCATAGATTTTCACGCCGAGACGCTTGCTTTGGCTGTCGCGTCCGTTTTTGACTGATCCTTGACCTTTCTTATGAGCCATGACGTTTAATTGCTCGGGTTGAGTAGTTTACGATTAGGCGTTGATGCCGGTGATTTCGATCTCAGTCATCGGCTGGCGATGACCTTTCTTCTTGTGGAAGCCCTTGCGGCGCTTGAAGTGGAAAATGACCACCTTCGGTGCTTTGAGCTGACGGACGACCTTCGCGGTCACTGTTGCACCTGGAACGGTGGGCTCACCGATGCGAAGCGATTCGCCTTCACCGCAGGCGAGAACCTGATCAAAGGTGGTGCTTTCGCCTTCAGCGAGTTCGATTTTCTGAACGTTGAGCTTGTCCCCGACGGCTACTTTGTAGCTCTTGCCGTCTGTCTTGATGATCGCGTATGCCATAAGTCTTGTGTCTTGAACGAGTTGCCCGCAAAGCTCAGCTCCAATGACCTCAAGGGCCGGGCAACGGGGCGCGCAGACTTCCACACGGTTTTCATATCAGCAAGAAAAATTTCATACTTCTTGAAGATGTCTCCGACTCTCAGCACGCCCCCTGCTCGATGAGGTGCATCGCTGACCCAAGGACGCCTCAAGATGGGGCTCATGCGCGCCCGTCGAACAATGATTGTAACCGGACAAAACATCCTTGCCTGACGCCCCCCGACACTCCAGAATCCGCCCCCCTTTTTCGATGCCTAACAAAGTCAATGTCGCTGTCGTCGGTGCGAGCGGTTACTCCGGGATGGAGTTGCTTCGCTACCTCCTCCTCCACCCCCATGCTTCATTAGTGGCGGTGACCTCGCGTTCACTTGCAGGCAAGCCTTTGACCGGTGAGTTTCCACGCTTCCGTGGTGTAGGCAATGCGGACAGCCTCACCTTCACAGCTCCCGACGCCGATACCTTGAAGGCCGCCGGAACGGAGGTCGCCTTCCTGGCACTGCCGCATGGGGTTTCCGCCGAGTATGCCAAGCCCC
Source organism: Verrucomicrobiota bacterium (assembly GCA_963204975.1). Lineage (GTDB taxonomy): Bacteria > Verrucomicrobiota > Verrucomicrobiia > Verrucomicrobiales > Verrucomicrobiaceae > JAEUHN01. Next base: position 22,625 of record CAUJJC010000014.1, read on the forward strand.
TGCTGGCCCTGGGCATCAAGGTGATCGACCTGAGCGCTGACTTCCGTCTCAGGTCGGCGGCTCTCTATAAAGAGTTCTACGCGCACGAGCACCCAGCACCGGAATTGCTCGAACAGGCGGTGTATGCATTGCCAGAAATCCGCGCTGAGGCCATTGCGCAGTCGAGCTTGATTGCGTGCCCAGGCTGCTATCCCACAAGCATCTTGCTGCCTTTGATTCCCTTGCTGAAGGAAGGCCTGCTGAAGGCTGACCCGATAGCCGTCTCCAGCATGAGTGGAGCCAGCGGTGCCGGACGGAAGGAGTCGGTGCAGTTGCTTTTCTGCGAAGTCCAGAACAGCCTCCGTCCCTACAGTGTGCCGGTCCATCGCCATCTCAGCGAGATCGGACAGGAACTTGAACTGGCGGCTGGCCGCCCGGTGCCGCTGAGTTTTGTGCCTCACCTTGTTCCAGTGTTCGCGGGCATCTGCTCCACCATCTTCGCCACGCCTGTCGATGGGCTGACCAATGCGCAAATCGAAGACGCGTATGCCAAGGCGTATGTGGGACGATCCTTCGTTCGTCTGTTAGGCAACAAAGGCTGTCCTGACACCAAGAACGTGATGGGCACCAACTTCGTCGATATCGGCTGGGCGCTGGATGCGCGCGCTGGACGACTCATTTTGATGAGCGCCGAGGACAACATCGGCAAGGGAGCTGCCGGACAAGCCGTTCAAAATCTGAACATCCTTTGCGGGATTCCCGAAACCACCGGACTTCTGACTGCCTGATTTATGAGCAAGGACCTGACCACCAGCGGCGACGAGTGCCGCGTGCCATTCAAAGAAATCAAAGGCGGCGTGACGGCGGCCAAGGGTTTTCGAGCCAGCGCCATCACCTGTGGCATCAAAAACCCAACGGCCACTCGCCTGGATCTCGCGCTCATTGTTTCAGATGCACCGACAGTCTGTGATGGCGTCTTCACCACGAACGCAGTCAAAGCGGCCCCAGTGCGTCTCTGCCAGCAGCATCTCAAGGCAGGCAGCGACATTCGGGCGATCATTGCCAACAGCGGCAATGCCAATGCCTGCACCGGACTCGTGGGGATTCAGCATGCCAAAGCCATGGCCAAGGGCGCAGCGGAGCAGCTCGGCATTCGTATGAAGCAGGTGATGGTCGGCTCCACTGGTATCATTGGCATGACGATGCCCATTGAGCGCATCACTGCGAAGATTGGCGATCTGGCCAAGACTCTCAAAAGCAACGGCTCCGATGATGCGGCTGCCGCCATCATGACCAGCGACACGCGGCCCAAGACCTTCGCCATTGAAGTGCCTTGCGGCAAAGGCAGCTTCCGCATTGGTGGCATTGCCAAGGGCGCAGGCATGATCTGTCCGAACATGGCCACGATGCTCTGCTTCATCACGACGGACGCCAAGGTGAGCGCTGCCGAACTCAAGAAGGCAGTGCGTCACGGCGTGGACCACACCTTCAATCGTATCACGATTGATGGCGACACGAGCACGAACGACACCGTCATCGTCATCGCCAACGGCCAAGCCGATGCACCGCAGATCAAGCGCGGCACGCCCGAGGCTGAATTGTTCCGCAATGCCCTGCACAAGGTGATGTGCGCCCTGGCCAAGATGATCGTCAGCGATGGTGAGCGCGTCACTAAGTTCGTCGAAGTGCGAGTCCGCAATGCCAGGACGTTCAGCGATGCCAAGCGTGTGGCTGAAACGGTGGCGAAGTCCACGCTGGTGAAGTGTTCCTTCAATGGCAGCGATCCGAACTGGGGCCGCATCATCCACGCGGTGGGTTACTCCGGAGCTAAGATCCGTGAGGAATTGGTGGACATCTACTTCGGCGGCCTTTTAGCGGCGAAGGGAGGACTCGTGACCAAGACACCTATGGCAGAACTCGAGAAGGTCGTGCGTGAACCGAAGTTCACTGTGACCATCGACCTCAATCTCGGCACATCGAATTACGTCGTCTATACCAGCGACCTCTCCGAGGCTTACGTGGACTTCAACGCGAGCGAATACAACGCCGCCGTTCACGCCAAGCGCCAGAAAGGATTGCAGTGATGGCTTGACCTTTCGCCGTCAGTTGCGCACACTCGCAGTCATGAAACGCTGCGTGTTCTGCCTCCTTGTTGGTATCTCGATCAGTGCCTTGGCAGACGATCTCAAGCTGCGCAATGGCACCATCTACAGGAATACCAAGATCCTGCGCAGCGATGGCACCGTTGTTGAGCTGTTCATCGCTGGATTCGGGGTCAAGAAGGTAAACTTCAGTCAGTTGCTGCCCGAGGACCAGGCAAAGGTTACCGCTCAGGCCAAGGCGGACGCCGAAGCTGCTGCTGCCGAAGCTCGTCAGCGCGAGATCAATCGCAAGGAATCGGAGGCCAAGATCGCTGCTCGCATGGCGGGCGTGAAAGTGATCGCGCTCAAATCAAAGAAGGGCAAGACCTACGAGGGCATCACCTCCTGGGAGTGGGAGAAGAACAACGCAGGCGTGAAGATCAATTACCCCGGCGGCATCGCTCATCTCATGGTGGACGATCTTGACGACGCCTCGCAGAAGCTGCTCCGCGAGACACCGCCGAAGTGACTCCATTTGTCACTTCGCTCCGAGGTTGTCCTTGATGATGGAGTCCTTCGCTTCATCCACCGCCAGCCATTTCGCAGCGGCGGCGAGACGGCGTCCGCATTCCGTGAGGATGTTGTTGGCAATCATCAGTCGCTGGCTGCCGGAGTCTGCTTTCACAGCCTCGGTGTCGAGCCCGGTGAAGGTGTTGCCCGTGATCGCGAGATCGCTGGCACCTTCGATCACGATGCCGGCCCCCGTGTCGATTTGCATCGGGTTCTTGTGCTCACGGATCGTGCGTTTGAGCTGGCCATTGCCGATGTAGGTGTTGCAGAAGGCGTTGCCGCTCAGGCTGTTGCGCCCGCTTTCCTCGCTCAGCCTAACACTGAATCCATGGCAAAGGACAAAGGTGTTCGCACTCAGGGCGCAGCCATTGGCATCGATCAGATCAATGCCGCCACCGACATGATGCGCGATCACATTGGCACTGAGTGTGATGCCGTAGCAGTCGCGATCCAGAATGATGGCGGTGCCATTGCACTCCTCGATCATGTTGCCGCTGCATACGGAGCCATAGGTGTTCTCGATCACGATTCCGTGGCGCAGATGGTCGTCGATGTTGTTGCCGTTGGCACAAAGGTTGAAGGCATCGACGCAACGGAGAGCATCCTGATTCTCCTCGAAGTGATTGCCGTTCACCACGATGTCGTGGCAGCCCGTGATCTGGAGTCCGGCCAAAGCATTGTAGGTGAAGATGCAGTCATTCACTCGTGGGTCTTCGAAGCAGTTGTTGAGATGCACGCCATTCGCCCCGTGATGGTCGATGGAGACGCCTTGAAGAAAGATCTCCTGAATCTTCTCTGCGTAGATCCCGTCGCCGCTCTTCGGATTACCACTGATGCGGAGATTGCCGATCTGCACGCGCCATAGTTCGGCCTTCTTGTCCGCGTCTAGTGTGGGCGGGCGGATGGAGATGGCGGGCTTGCCCTCCTCGTTCTTGTTGATGAGGTGAGTCGATGCACCGCTGCCTTCGATGCGGGTCTCTGCCGTCTTGATCACCAGTGGTTCGGTGAGTTCGTAATTGCCCGGCGGCAGCGTGACGATGCCTCCCGTGTCCTGCAGGGCGTCCAGCGCGGCTTGCAGGGTGGGGAAGGTCGAGGCGTCGATGCGCTTGGCGGGTTCAGCGTGAAGCAGAGAGCCGCAACTGATGAAGAGGAAAAGCAGATGGCGAGGAGACATGGAGCTTTCTACGCGATGAATGGAGCAGACTTCGCAGCGCCTTGAGAGTCTGTGCCTGCGGATTGCGTAGTGAGGTCATGCACCATCGCTTTCTCTCCTTTCTCCTGATCGTCAGCACCTTGGTCACCACGGCGCTTCGTGCTGCCGATGATGGTAAACTTCACATCGTTGTCTTCGGTGCGCATCCCGATGATCCGCAGTTCAAGGCAGGCGGAACGGCCATCAAGTGGGCGAAGCAAGGCCATCACGTCAAACTCGTCGCCGTCACCAATGGCGACATTGGTCACTGGAAGGAAGCAGGTGGGCCGCTCGCACAGCGGCGCAAGGCGGAGGTCGAGGCCACGGGCAAGGTGTGGGGCATTGAGACCGAGGTGCTCGATATTCATGACGGCGAACTGCTGCCCACGCTGGAGAATCGCAAGCTCATCACGAAGGTGATTCGCGAGTTCAATGCTGACCTCGTCATCTCTCATCGCCCCTGGGACTACCATCCTGATCATCGCTATGTCGGCGTGCTCGTGCAGGACGCTGCTTTCATGGTGACGGTGCCGTTCTTCTGTCCGGACATTCCTTTCCTGAAGAAGAACCCCGTCTTCATGTATTCCAGCGATGGCTTCCAGAAGCCTTATCCCTTCAAGCCTGATGTCGCCGTCGCTCTCGATGACGTCTTTGATCAAAAACTCGAAGGCCTGCATCTCATGCCTTCGCAAGTCTATGAAGGTGGAGCCAGCGGCAGCGCCGAGTATGTGAAGACCGTGCCGCCTGAATCCGATGAAACCATGCGCAAGGCTTGGCTGCGCCGTCGCTGGGAAATTCGTCAGAGCAGCGAGGCCAACAAGTATCGTGACCTGCTGGTGAAATGGTATGGCGATGAGCAAGGCAAAGCCGTGAAGTTCGCCGAGACCTTCGAGCTGTGCGAATACGGTGCCCGTCCGAGCGAGGGCCAACTGCGCGAATTGTTTCCGTTCTTTGCGTCAGGGAAGTAGTGAAGTAGTGGGGTGGGGGAGGTGTTTGAACGCGAATGGCCGCGAATGATATCAAGGCACGGATTCGCGGTCATTCGCTTCATTCCGAAAACCACAGCCATGGCCGAGTCGCTGCGGTTCTGCGTTTCGGCAATTCCTATTGAAAGACCCTCTCGGCTCGCTTCGACTCCATGGCACTCCTTTGCCATGAAGCTCCTTCCTTTCCTTCTGCTGCTGTCGTCGCCCGTCTGGGCTGACCTTGCCACCTCCCTCGACGCCTTGCGCGCTGTCACCAAAGAAGGGCAGGGGAACGAAGCCGCCACCTCCGCATGGTCATCGGTGTCGCAAGCCAAAGCCAGCGAAGTCACCAAGCTCCTCGCCGCCATGGATGGAGCCAATCCGCTCGCGCAGAATTGGATTCGCGCTGCGGTCGGAGTTATCGAAGATCGTGAAGGCAAGACGCTGCCCGTGGCCGAGGTCGCGACCTTCTTGAAAGACACCAAACATTCGCCGGAAGCACGCGCACTCGCTTTTGATTTGTTGCAGCGTCATGCGCCAGATGAAGCTGCGAAGCTGACGCCTCAGCTCATCGAAGATCCCAGTGCTGACCTCCGTCGTCATCCAGTGGCCAAGCTGATCGAGGAAGGTGAGGCTGCACTTGCCAAGCAAGACAAGGACGCCGCTGCCAAAGCTTTTCAGCAGGCCCTGAACGGCGCGCGCGATGAAGATCAGATCAAGGTGCTCGCCAAGCAACTTCGTGCCTTGGGCAAGACCGTCGATCTGCCCGCGCACTTCGGTTTCCTCATGAACTGGAAACTCATCGCCCCTTTCAACAACAGCGAGCGCAAGGGCTTCGACGAAGTCTTTCCTCCAGAACAGAAGCTCGACTTCAGCGCCACCTATCCAGGCAAAGGCAAGGACGCCAAGTGGCAGGACTTCACGAGCACAGATGAGTATGGCAAGATCGACTTCAACAAGCCCTTCGGCATGGAGAAAGAAGTCGTGGGCTATGCGGCTGCCGAGTTCATCAGCAAGGAAGCCCGGGATGCCGAGATTCGCATGGGATGTAAAAACGGCTGGAAGGTCTGGCTCAATGGCAAGCTGATCTTCGCTCGCGATGAATACCATCGCGGTGCCAAGCTCGATCAATACAAGCTGCCCTGCCAGCTTCAGGCCGGCAAGAACACGCTCCTCGTGAAGTGCTGCCAGAACGAGCAGAAGGAAACCTGGACCGTGGAATGGGAGTTCCAGCTCCGCATCTGCGACGCCACCGGCACTGCCATCGCCTCCGCGAAGTAAAGCGACCCACCTTTGACCCTTTCCCAAGCCCATGCGCTTCATCCTTTCCTCCACTGCACTCCTCGCCCTCACGCTCAGTTCAGCTCACGCCGACTGGCTCCAGTTCCGTGGCCCCGATGCCTCGGCAGTGTCCACCGAATCCAAAACGCCTGTCGACAATCTCAAGGTCGCTTGGTCCGTTGATCTTCCGGGTCGTGGGCTGTCATCGCCCATCATCGTGGGTGACAAGGTGTTCCTCACCGCCGCGAGCGGACCCGAGCAGGCCACCTTGCATGTGTTTTGTTTCAGCGCCGCAGATGGCAAGAAAGTGTGGGAGCGCTCGCTGCGCGCCACAGGACGAACGATGACGCAGAGCAAGACCTGCGTGGCCGCACCAACGCCATGCAGCGACGGCAAGCGAGTCTTTGCCCTCTACTCATCGAATGATCTCTTCGCCTTCGACTTGGATGGCAATCTGCTCTGGCTTCGCGGCCTCACGTATGACTATGCCAATGCCAGCAACAGCCTGGGCATGGCGCAGTCACCGATGATCGTGGGCGGCACGCTCGTGGTGCAGAGTGAGAACGACAGCGAGAGCTTCACCGCAGGCATCGACGTCAACACCGGCAAGAACCTCTGGAAGATGGAACGTCCCAAGGCAGCCAACTGGAGCAGCGCCCTGGCCTTGAAGGAAGGCGTGGTGGCACTGCAATCCAGCAAGGGCATTACTGGTGTGAAAGCCGCGACCGGTGAAGTGGTATGGAACTACACGGATGGTGCCAGCACCATTCCGTCCAGCGCACTTGGTGGCGGCACGATCTACGCCGCCTCCAATGGCATCACAGCCCTCATGCCTGAGGGCGGTTCCGTGAGCCAGCTCTGGCGCAATGAGAAGTTGCGTCCCGGCACCGCCAGCCCCGTCGTCGTGGGCAGCGATCTCTTCGTCATTAACAACGCAGGCGTGCTGCTCAAGGCCGACACGAAGTCCGGCGATGATGACTCCAAGTTCAAGCTCCGCCTCAAAGGCCCCTTCAGCGGCTCACCCGTGGCCGCAGGCAAGCGCCTCTACATCGTTGGTGAACGCGGCACCTTCCAGGCCATCGACACCGCCTCGCCCGAGGGCTCCATCCTTCAAGAGATCGAACTCACCAACAAAGACAGCAAGGACCTCGTCCTCTGCACCCCTGCGATTGCGGGTGGTGCCGTGTATGCCCGCAGCGACAAGAAGCTGTGGAAGGTGGAGTGAGTTAGGCTCTCGTTTGTGATTTCACTGTTTGATTGGCTTGCTGCCGCCTTTCCGTATCGACCCCTCTTGGGCGAATCCTTGCTTACAAATGGTGGTCTTTGGTTCCTCGCCGCCATTATGCTGATTGCTCGGCATGGAGGTGTAGTCGGGTTGGCGTTGATTGCAGTGGGCATCGCAATGCGACGACGATGGGGCGGCTGGCTAGCCTTATGTTTTCCGTTGGGCATCATCGTGTTTGGAATTTGGCTTGGCTTTGTGGTCTTCCAATGGACTCAAATTGAGGTGCCGCCTTCCGCCGATGCCACGGAGATTCGTCGAGCGGGGTAATCTGTTTGATTCGCTAGAAACGAAAGCTCGACGCCGCCCACGGGTTTCGCTAAACCTTGGCGTTCCCATCTTCCATCCTCCATGAACACACGTCGTTCCTTCCTCAAAAAGACCACCGGAGCCGCTGCGGCTTTTGGGTTCCCTTCCATCATTCCTTCGTCCGTGCTCGGGCAGAATGCGCCGTCCAACAAGATCACCATGGCCGTTTTTGGCTGGGGGATGCAGGGGCCGGGCAATACCAATGCGTTCATGAACGAGCCTGATTGTCATGTGCTCGCGGCTTGCGATCTGGATAAGAAGCACCTCGAAGCGGCGGTGAAGACGATCAACGGCAAGCAAGGCACCAACGATTGCAAACCCTACCACGACTATCGCGAAGTCATGGCTCGCAAGGACATCGACGCGGTGATGATCGCGATCCCGGACAACTGGCAC
>CAUJJC010000015.1 GCA_963204975.1 Verrucomicrobiota bacterium
CTGCGCGCCGCCTTCGGGACGATTGGCGAGCGCGAGTGTGCCGCCGTGGAGTTCGGCTGTCTCCTTTGCGAAGCACAGGCCAAGACCGCTGCCTTTGCGGCCGGTTTGCTTGTGCTTGAGCGAGTAGAAGCGCTCGAACAACCGCGGCAGTGCGTAGTCGGGAATGCCGGGGCCTTGATCGGCGATGCTGATCGTGTGACGGCCATCGTGAGTGGCGAGCGTGATGTGCACGACGCCGTTCGCAGGCGAGAAATCGAGCGCGTTCTCGATGAGGTTCATCATCGCGCGATGCAGCAGCGACTCGTCACCGGTGAGTGTGCAGGGCGACTCCGGCAGCTCGTTGTGGAAGGTGACGCCTTTGGCTTCGGCCATGCTGGCGAGGTCGGCGAGCGCGTGCTGAATGACCTGGCGAAGATCGACCTCGCGGCGCGTTTGCAGTGTCTTCTGGCGTTCGACTTCGGCGAGGCGGAGGAGCTGACGAATGAGGTGCTCGGTGCGCTCGCATTCATTGCGTAGGGCATCGGCGAACTTCTTCCGCTGCGCCTCGTCCATGTTGTTTTCAGCAAGCAGCTCGGACGTCGCACGAATCGCGGCCAGCGGACTCTTCAGTTCGTGCGTCAGGGTTTGCACGAAGGTGGCAGCGTAGTCGCGGCCTTCGAGTTCCTCGCGCATCTCTTCCAGCGCGGCGGCCAGCGTGTTCACGTCAGAGTTCGCTTTCAGTTCAGGCGCGGGCGGACGTTCGCCGCGTTTGATGGCGAGCACATACTCGGTGAGCTGGCGCAGCGGTTGCAGCACCCAGTAGATCACCAGACCGATGAACAAAGCGATGCCGGTGCCGATGAGGATGGTGCTGAGCTGGATGTTTGATCGCTTCTGCTGAACGAAGAACCACTGATCGAGTTTCGGCTTCCGCACCGAGAGCACGCCGATGATGTCCTTGCCATCGTAGATCGGGGCTCCGACGAAAAGCGTGCTCGTGCTCGAGTCGTTCTTCACGGTGCGCGAGGAGCGGGCACCATACTTGCCCTGCAACGTGAGGCGCACGTCGTTGAACGTGCTCATGTCCATGCCGGTGTGCAGGTCGTTGTCCGAATCGAAGAGCACGATGCCCTTGGCGTCGGTGACATACACATGCGCGGAGAGCTTGGTCTTGTGCAGGTCAAAGATGAACGCGTCGAACTTCTGATCGAGCGCCCTCGGGTAGCCATCGCGCAACATGCTAGCGTCGATCTTGTGGTCCTTGATCCCGGCCTCGACGACGCCCGCGAGCACATGCGCCACATCGACCATGACCTCCTCCGTGGCCTGGAAGGTCTCATGCTCCGTGTTCCGCATCAGCGTGTCCGTGAGCAGCAGAAAACCTCCCGCCACGATGAGCGTGACGGCGAGGAGTGAGAAGCGCGTGGCTCTCATCTCACGCCTCCTTCAGCGCGTAGCCGAGACCGCGGCGCGTTTCGATCGGGTCAAAGTCGGGCACCGCATCGCGGATCTTCGCGCGCAGACTTTTGATGTGCGCGTCCACCGTGCGATCGGTGACGGAGCCCGGATCAGGCCAGGCGAGATCGAGCAGTTCCTCGCGGCTCAGCACGCGGCCCGGATGCTTCATGAAGGTGAGCAGCAGCGTGTATTCGTTGCGCGAGAGATCGAGCGCCTTGCCATGGCAGTGAATGACTTTACGGCGCTCGTCGTGATGCAGCGGATCACTCGGCGCGAGTTTCGTGGTCAGCGTTTCCGTCTTCGGCGAAGCCGGTGCGCGGCGCAGGATTGCACGCACGCGGGCGACGAGTTCGCGCGGGCTGAAGGGCTTGGGCACGTAGTCGTCGCCACCGATTTCAAGACCGAGCACACGGTCGATCTCGCCATCGCGCGCGGTGAGGAAGATGACCGGCACCTGCGAGTGCTGACGCAGCCGCTGACACACATCGAAGCCGCTGATGTCCGGCAGGCCCACGTCGAGGATCACGCAATCGAACGACTCCTTCGCCAACGCCGCGAGCGCATCGTTGCCGGTTTCGTGATGCACCGCATCGAACAGTTCCGTGCGCAGGGCGTAAAGGATGGTTTCGGCGATGGAGGGTTCGTCTTCGACGACGAGGACACGGCGTTGCATGGCGCGATGGTGAACGGGGCGAATGGCAAAGCCAAGCGGAAAGCACGCCCGCGTTGGCTTCGTATCGGAGCCCGCCCATGCCACGCCTCGCGTTCCTCGCTTCCATCATCGTCACGACAGCCTCTGCTGCCGAGCGCGTGCCTGACTTCTCGCGCGAGATCCTCCCCATTTTGTCGGACAACTGCTTCCAGTGCCACGGCACGGATGCGAAGAGTCGAAAGGGTGATCTTCGTCTCGATGTGGAAGCCGATGCCAAGCGCGTGAAGGACGGCGTGGCGGCGATCAAGGCGGGCAACGCGGAAGCTAGCGAAGCGATCAAGCGCATCGTGAGCACCGACGAAGACGAGCACATGCCGCCCGCGAAAAGCCACAAGACCGTGACGACTGCGCAGCTCGACCTTCTGAAGCGATGGATCAACGGCGGCGCGAAGTGGGGCGAGCACTGGGCGTTCACGCGCGTGGAGAAACCACGAGTTCCCGGTTCTCAGTTCTCGGTTCTCGGTTCAAACGCCAAGCCGGAAACGGCAGGACCAAATGCAATCGATGCGTTCGTCGCTGCCAAGTTGAAGGAGCACGGTCTCGTTTTTTCACCCGAGGCTACGCCGGAGACACTGTGCCGTCGGCTGTATTTGGATCTCGTGGGATTGCCGCCAACGCCAAAGGAGGTTGAGGCGTTTGTCGCTGCGCATCAGCGTGATCCAGAGGCCAGCATCGAGCATCTAGCCTCCACCTTGCTCGCCGATCCACGTCACGGTGAACGATGGGTTTGGGAATGGCTGGATGCCTCGCGTTATGCGGACACGAACGGCTACCAGGGCGACAACGAGCGCACGGCATGGCCTTGGCGGGACTGGGTGATCAAGGCGATCAACGACAACCTGCCCTATGATCAGTTCACCGTGTGGCAGCTCGCGGGCGATCTGCTGCCGAATGCGACCAAGGAGCAAAAGCTCGCGACGGCCTTTGTGCGCAATCACATGATCAATGGCGAGGGCGGTCGCATCTCGGAGGAGAACCGCATCGAGTATCTCTTCGATCAGGTGGAGGCCGTCGGCACTGTGTGGCTGGGCCTCACCTTCCAGTGCACGCGCTGCCACGATCACAAATTCGATCCGCTGACGATGAAGGACTACTACTCGATGATCGCGTTCTTCAATGCGACCTCGGTGGATGGCGGCGGACGCAGCGGCCAGACCGTGCCGGTGCTGGACATGAGCACGCCCGGTGAGGAAGCGAAGAACCAGCAGGCACAGCAGCGCGTGAATCAGATCGCGCAGGAAGTCGAGGCCTTCGAGCTGAAGAAGTGGCCGCGTCCCGAAGGCAAAGGCCTGGAGGAATCCGAAGCGATCAAGCTCCCCGGCAATCTGCCGAGCTACATCGCGAAGACAGTGCCTTCAAAGCGCGTCGTCGATGCACTGCTGGAGTCGATCAACTACTTCAAAGACAAGGACAAGGCCTATGCCGCCGTGTTGCAGAAGCTCATGGACGCCGTTCGCAAACGCGACGCTGCAAGGAACAACATCACGAAGGTCATGGTGATGGAGGATCGCAAAGAAGGACCGCGCGACACCTTCATGCTGGTGAAGGGTGCGTATGACAACGTGACCACCACCAAGGTCAGCATGGCCACTCCCGCGAAGCTGCCACCCATGCCTGCCACCGCACCACGCAATCGCCTTGGCCTCGCGCAGTGGCTGGTCTCGCGCGACAACCCGCTGACCGCTCGCGTGACGGTGAATCGCTACTGGCAGAGCATCTTCGGCACCGGCCTGGTGAAGACGGCGGAGGACTTCGGCCTGCAAGGCGAGCGCCCTGTGCACATGGACCTGCTCGACTGGCTCGCCGCCGACTTCATGGATCACGGCTGGGACGTGAAGCGCCTGCTCAAGCTGATCGTGACGAGCCGGACGTATCGGCAAACTTCCAGCATGGAGGGCAAGGCAGTGACCACGGAAGCCCGTTCTTCTGGCTCCATGCCCCATGCTCCTAGCTCCTTGCTCGTGGATCCTGAGAACCGCTTGTTTGGTCGTGGTCCGCGCTTTCGCATGCCCAGCTTCATGCTGCGCGATCAGGCACTGGCCATCAGTGGCTTGCTCTCGCCGAAGGTCGGTGGCCCGGCCGTGAAGCCGTATCAACCCGAGGGCATCTGGGAGGAGGCGACGTTCGGCAAAGTGAAATACACGCCCGACACCGGTGACGCCTTGTATCGCCGGAGCCTTTACACCTTCTGGCGTCGCATCGTGGGACCCACGATGTTCTTCGACACCGCACCGCGTCAGTTCTGCGTGGTGAAAGCCGTGCGCACCAACACGCCGCTGCAAGCGCTCGTCACCATGAACGAGACGACGTATGTCGAAGCCGCCCGCGCCATGGCCCAACGGCTGTTGCTTGATGCGTCGCTCAAAGACGACACTGCACGGCTCACGCAGGCGTGGCGGTTGGCCACCGCGCGCGCACCGAAGGCAACCGAGTTGAGTTCGATGGCCGCCTCGTTGCAGCGATTGAAGACCAAGTTCGCCAGCGATGCGGAGGGCGCGAAGACCTTGCTCAGCGTCGGTGATTCGAAGCGCGACGAGCATCTGAACGCCACCGAGCACGCCGCGTGGACCAGCCTTTGCCTGATGGTGCTGAATCTCGACGAAGTGCTGACAAAGGAGTGAGTTCGTCTTGAGAACTGGCCGCGTGCTCGCGTTCTTTGGCGACCATGCCTTACACGTTTCCCAAGTCCGCCGAACTCTTCGCACGCGCCCAGAACAGCATCGCCGCCGGTATCAACAGCGGCATCCGCAAGATGGAAGTGCCGGTGCCGCTCTACTTCGATCACGGCAAAGGCAGCCGCTTGTTCGATGTCGATGGCAATGAATACATCGACTTCCAGATCGGCCAGGGCGCGATCCTTTACGGCCACGCGCCGGAAGGCATGGCGACTGCTATTGCCGAGCAGGCGAAGAAGGGCACGCACTGGGCCGCGCAGAGCGTGCTGGAGATCGAGGTCGCCGAGCGTCTGCAAGCGATGATCCCTGGCGCGGACCTCGTGCGCTTCAACAACTCGGCCACCGAGGTCGTGTTGAGTGCCACGCGACTCGCGCGGGCGCACACGGGCCGTCGTTTGATCCTGAAGTTCGAAGGCCACTACCACGGCTGGGCTGATGAAGGCCTCGTGGGCTTCGCTCCGCCTGCCGATCAGTGGGGCAGCGAGGACGAGCCCACGCGCCTGCATCCGAGCAAGGGCGTGATTCCCGAGGTGCTGGAGCAATTCGTCGTCGCGCGCTGGAACGATCCCGCGCATCTGCGTCAGCGCGTCGATCAGTATCGCGGCCAGATCGCAGCGATCATCTTCGAGCCCGTGCTGTGCAACACCGGCTGCATGGTCCCAGTGCCCGGTATGATCGAGACGATTCGCGAGCTTTGCGATCGCGACGGCATGTTGATGATCGCCGACGAAACGATCACCGGCTTCCGCTTCGGCGCTGGCTGCGCGCAGAAGCATCTTGGCTTCGTGCCCGACCTCACGATCCTCGGCAAGGCCATCGGCGGCGGCGTGCCGTTTGCCGCCTTGGTGGGCAAGAAGGAAGCCTTCGCCAAGATCATCAGCGGCGAGGTCGTCCATGCTGGCACTCTCAACGCGAACCCGCTCTGCCTTGCGGCCGCGAAGTGGTGCCTCGATGAAGTCATCGCGCTCGGCGACGCGCATCCCGCCAATGCGATCCGTCTCGGCAACAAGCTCATGGCCGGTCTGCGAGCGCTCGCCGATCAGCACGGCATTCCGCTTCGCCCGCAAGGCCCCGGCTTGGTCTTCCACTGCGCCGTGCTGAAAGCTGGCACAGCCGAAGGCCCGATCACCAGCTACCGCGACTACGTGCAGCGCCACGATGCCCCGCGCTGGGCAACGATCCGTCGCGCGCTGCTCGAAGAAGGCGTGCGCGCCATTGAGCGCGGCCTCTGGTTCATCAGCCTCGCGCACACCGATGCGGACATCGACGAAGCGCTCGAGAAAGCAGCGCGTGCGTTTGCGCGAGTGGCGGCTCAGGGCTGATCAATCGAGCCAGTTCTCGAAGCGAAGTCCATGACCCTGACAATCCCAACCACTGCAGACTCCGCGAGACCAAAAGCGACATAGATGCCCTCATTTCGGTTAGGGCACCGATGATCTGCGCGCTAGGTCACGTCAGTGATCGATACGATATGTCAGGCCAGGAATCGGGCCTTCAGATGCTCGAGATGCCAGCGGGCGTCGGTGGGCTCACCGGTGGCGGCTTTCATGAGTTCACGAGGGGAAAGCACGGAGCCGTGAGCATGAACGTTGGTGCGGAGCCATTCGAGCAGTGAGGCGTAATCGGCGTGGTCGATGTCCTTGGCGATGGCGGCACTCTGGCGCGCGGTGCGGAAGAGCTGGGCGGCGTTGAGATTGCCGAGCGTATAAGTCGGGAAGTAGCCCATGCCGCCCATGCTCCAGTGAATGTCCTGGAGGCAGCCACGGGCCGCATCGGGAGGCGTCATGCCGAACAGGGCGGTGAACTCCTCGTTCCACGCGGCAGGCACATCCTTCACCTTCAGTTCGCGGTTCAGCAGACGGCGTTCCATGTTGAAGCGCAGCATGATGTGGAGGTCGTAAGTCGCTTCGTCGGCCTCGACTCGGATGAAGGAAAACTCGGCCCGGTTCACGGCGGCGACCATCTCATCCATCGAGAGGCGCAGGCCGGGAAAGATCTCCTTGGCGCGCGGCAACCACTTCTCCCAGAAGGCTCGCGAGCGACCCACATGGTTCTCCCACAAGCGCGATTGCGATTCATGAATCCCAAGAGAAACCGCTGTGCCGGAAGGAAGGCCGTAGTCATCGGCGGGCAACCCTTGCTCATACATGCCATGACCGGCCTCATGCAGCACGCCGAAGAGCGATGAAGTGAAGTCCTGTTCGTCGTAGCGCGTGGTGAGCCGTTGATCGCGCGGCCCGAGTCGAGTGCAAAACGGATGGGCCGTGGTGTCGATGCGACCACTCTCAAAGCTGAAGCCGATGCTCTCGGCGATCTCGCGATTGAGCTGCTGCTGCTTCTCGATGGGATAATCGCCCGCGAGGATGTCGGCGGGAATCGCAGCGCTGCGGGCGACGGCTTCCTTCGCGAGACTCGAAAGCTGTGGCCGCAGGGTATCGAACAAGGTGCTGATCTCCGCAGCGGTGGCAGCGGGCTCATACTCGTCGAGCAGGGCATCGTAGGCCTCGCCCTCGTAGCCCCAGCGCTCAGCGCGCTTGAGCGTGAGCTTGAGCAACTTGTCGAGATGCGGCGCGAAGGCTTTGAAGTTCGATTCCTTCCGCGCTTCGGCCCAGGCCGACTTGGCGTGCGTGGTGACCTCGCTGAATTCCTCCACCAGCTTGCGCGAGAGTTTGATCGCACGATTCAACTGACGCCGCCACTCGCGCACGTTGGCTTGGGCGACGGGTGACAATTCTTCGCCCTCGGCTTGATCGAGGAGCAGACGAAACTTCTTCGATGTGAAGAGGGCATACGACTTGCCGCTGAGGTAGCCGAGTTGCTTCGCGCGGTAATCCAGCGCAGCGGGTGGCATGTAGGTCTCCTGATCCCAGCCAAGCGTGGCGGAAGTGGAGTCGAGGAGCGCGATCTCGCCAGCGAGATTGCAGAGTTGGGGATAGGCAGCGGGCATGGGGAGGAAACGAAAGCGGCGGTCTGTCGGAGCATCCGAGAGACCGCCGTGAAATGGAGGTAACGAGGATTACTTTCCTTCGCCAGCGATCACGTCAGGGAGCTGCTTCTTGTTTTCCAGCACCTTGTCCACAAGGCCGTATTCAGCGGCTTGCGCGGCGCTCATGTAATTGTCGCGGTCGGCGTCCTTGGCGATCTGATCGACGGACTTGCCGGTGTGATGGGCAAGGATCTTGTTCAGGCGCTTCTCGAGGTTGAACATGTATTCGACCGTCGCACGCACATCGGAGGCTGTGCCGCGAGCACCACCGGAGACCTGATGGATCATGATGTCCGAGTTCGGCAGAGCGTAGCGCTTGCCCTTGGTGCCAGCGCAGAGGAGCACGGAGCCCATGCTGGCCACGAGACCGATGGAGTAGGTGCAGACGTCGCAGGTGAGGAACTGCATCGTGTCATAAATCGCGAGACCTGCGGTGACGCTGCCGCCGGGGCTGTTGATATAGATGTGGATGTCTTTCTTCGGGTCCTGCATCTGGAGGAACAGAAGCTGGGCGATGATGATATTGGCGACGTGATCGTCGATGGCGGTGCCGAGGAAAATGATGCGGTCCTTCAGCAGGCGCGAGTAGATGTCATAAGCGCGCTCCACACGGCCTTCCGATTCGATGACGGTCGGCACAATGTAGTTGTTCTGCGGGACGATGGTTTTGGGGTCGTGGTTGAACATGGTGGGTAATCAACGAGCGGGGTTCTAGCTTGTCAATACGTGGGCTGCGGGAGCGGGGACTCCAGCGGATGCAGCTTCAGGCATGGGTGGCTGGGTGAAGATGGGAGTGCCCATGAAGCAAACGTTGTCCCCGAGGGTCAGCACTTTGACGGGCTTGAGTTCCACGGAGGCGGGCAAAGGCAGGCCTGCGATGCTGGGGCGACCGCCGCCGCAGAGTCGAGGAGCGACATACCAGGCGACTTCATCCACCATCTGGGTGGCGAAGGCACGACCGAGAATGATGCCGCCGCCTTCGACGAGCACGGAGGTGACGCCACGATTGCCGAGTTCGCGCAGCACATCGGGGAAGTCGAGACCGCGCAGCACGATGGTGCGATCCTTGAACTCATCGGTGAACAAGTGCGCGTCCTGAGGGAGCACACCGGAGCGCGTCATCACCACGCGCCAGGGCTGGAGCTTGCCCGCGCTGACGTTGGCCTCGCGCAGCGTCAGCCGGGGATTGTCGCGGCGCACCGTTTCGGCACCGACAATGATGGCATCGACTCGACTGCGAATGCGCAGGGCATGGCCGCGGGCGGCATCGCTGGTGATCCATTGCGATTCACCTGCGGGGCGCGTGATGCGACCGTCCAGGCTTTGTCCCGCCTTGGCGATCACATACGGGGTGCCAGTGGTGATCCACTTGGTGAAAGTCTTGATCACCTCCTTGCACTCGTCCTCCATCACGCCCCAACTGACCTTGATCCTGGCGGCTTCGAGCACGTCATCGGCGCGACCTTGATGACGAGGATTCGGATCACGAGTGCCATAGACCACGCGAGCGATGCGGGCGTTTTTGATCGCATCGGTGCAGGGCGGCGTGCGCCCGGCCGTGCAGCAGGGCTCCAGCGTCACATACAAAGTGGAGCCTGGGAGCAGCTTGGGGAAGCGCGTCACCGCATCGTGAATGGCCTCCACCTCGGCATGGGCCTCGCCCGCCTTCTTGTGATAGCCCCAGCCGATGATCATATCGTCCTTCACCACCACCGCGCCAACGGGGGGATTGGGGCTGGTTAAACCAACGCCCCGTTTAGCCTGATCGAGGGCGGCCGACATCCATCGGACGTCGGCAAGGTGTTGGTCGTGAGCGGAAGCCATGAGGGAGGGAGAGAGGCGGCGCAGTGTGCTGTATCCGTCGTGATGCGCAAGTTTACGCTCGCCCCCATAGCACAGGCACGCGAAACTTCCCTCATGAGTATGACCGTGAGTGACAAGGCCAGGATGTATCGCGAGCTGGGCAAGCTCTTCAGCGCCAGCTTCCCCATGGACAAGTCCATCGCCATGCTCCTGGACCAAAGCCCACGCGGAGCACGCCGCGAGTTCCTGGAGGGGCTCGATCGCGGCCTCACCCAACGCCTTGGCTTCGCCGATGCCATGACCACCTACAACCATGCGCTCACCTCCGACCTCGAGCGCAGCCTCGTCACCAGCGGCGAACGCAGCGGACGGCTGGCCGAGGCCTGCGAGCATCTGGCGCATTACTTCACCACCTGGCACAAAGGCATCCGCGATGCGCGCAGCGCGATGGTTTACCCCTTGATCCTCCTGCACGCTGGCGTGGTGCTCCCCGAGGTCTCCCGCTTCATGCTGATGAGCAACATGCCCGGTGCCGATGCCAAGGACATGCACCTGTGGCCCTCGATCCTCTGGCGTCTGGGGTTGTTCTGGCTGGCGCTTTTGATCCTCTGGCAGCTCTGGCGCTGGATGAGCCGTGCGTCTGCGCACTCCGAAGCCATCGACCGCATCCTCAGCATGGCACCGCTCATCGGCAGTGTGCGACGGCACTGGGCGCTGGCGCGTTTTTGCCAGGTCTTCCACTCCGCCCTGCTCGCCTCGATGCGCATCACCGAGTGCCTGCGCATGGCAGGTGATGCCTCGCAGAGCGGGATCGTGCGCAATGGAGCTGAGATCGCGGCCAAGGAAGTCGGCACCGGTGAATCGCTCGCCTCCAGTCTAGTGAAGTCCAAACGCTTCCCCCGCCAGTTCACGAATGCGGTGCAGACCTCGGAAGCCTCCGGCGTGCTCGACGTTGAGTTCATGCGCTGGGCGCAGGCCGAGACCGACATGGCGGAAGAGGCCCAGCGCAGCGCTGCCGAATGGTATCCCAAGGCGCTCTACTTCCTCGTGCTCGCTTACATCGCGGTGCGCATCGTCGGCTTCGCCTCAGACTACTTCGGCACCATGCTGAACCCGGACAAGTTCATGTGACGGGTGCTTCATCGGGCGAGCGCATTCGAAATTTAACGCCGCAGGGCCTTGCCGCTTCGCCATTAGCCGGGACAGTGGCCAGCCGCTCCCATGTCCGCGTTTTCTCCGCTCGATTCCCATCCCGTGGCCCTCGTCTTCGCCCTGGCGAGCACGTTGGCCGTGGTCCTGGGTTCGGGTCGTTTGCTGATGACCGGCACGAATGGCGGAGACTCGCCCTGGACCGCGCGCGCCCTGGAGTTTGCCAGCGGATTGATCTTCGTCACCAGCGTCACGGCTACCGTCGTGCTGGGCCGCGTGTGCTACCTCACCATGCTGCCGGTGCTCCAGGTAGTGATCGCCTTCGATGGGTTTCGAAAGGTGCGACAAGGATCAACCGCGCGCCCCAAGGACACCGAGGGCTGGCATCGGCTGGAATTCGCCATCCTCGGAGGTCTAGCCCTGGTGTGCCTCGCCTTCACCTCCTGGCATCAGGGCTGGAGGCTCGCGGACGATGGCCTGCGGTCGTTTCACAGCGACCTCGGCTACTTCACTCAGATGGTGGAGCAATTGCCCCAGGCGCGCATCGCCAACGGCTGGACCGCCGTGATGGGCGAGCATCTGCAAGGAGTCCCAGGGCAGCACGACGTGTGGTATCATTGGGGGCCGATGTGGCTGGCCGTGGCCGTGAAGAC
>CAUJJC010000016.1 GCA_963204975.1 Verrucomicrobiota bacterium
TGCCAGCCGCGAGGTGATGGGACCGCAGTGGAAGTTCAAGAAGCACGGCCAGAGCGGCATCGAGATGAGCGAACTGGTGCCCTACATGGGCAGCATCGCCGACGAGATGACGCTCATCCGCTCCATGCGCACGGGCGTGAACAATCACGGCCAGTCCATCTACGCCCTCATCAATGGCACCATCACCGGAGGTCGGCCCACGCTGGGCAGTTGGCTCACGTATGGTCTTGGCAGCGAGAACCAGAATCTGCCTGCCTTCGTCGCACTCACCGATCCGCGCGGCCTGCCTGTGCTCGGGGTCGATAACTTCTCCAATGGCTGGCTGCCCTCGCTTTACCAAGGCACCGTCGTGCGCCCGAAGGAACCGCGCATCCTCAACCTCGACGCCCCCATGTCACTGAAGGGCGAGGCTCAGCAGCGCTACCTCAGTTTCGTGCAGCGTCTCAATCAGGAGCACGCGGCGGCACGTCCTGGTGAGACCGACTTGGAGGCGCGCATCCAGTCGTTTGAGCTGGCGGCACGCATGCAGGTCGCCGCCAAGGAAGCGCTCGACATCAGCCAGGAGAGCGAGGCCACGAAGAAGCTCTACGGCATCGACAAACCCGCCACGCAAGAGTTCGGCACCCGCTGCCTCATCGCGCGTCGCATGGTCGAGCGCGGTGTGCGTTTCGTCTCTATCTTCACCGGCAACCAAACCTGGGACCATCACAGCAGCATCCTCACGGGCTTGCCCACCGCGTGTATGCAAGTCGATCAACCCGCCGCCGCGCTCGTGCTTGATCTCAAACAACGCGGCTTGCTCGACTCCACCATCGTCCACTGGGGCGGCGAGATGGGTCGCCTGCCCGTCATTCAGAACCGCGCCGGAGCGAAGGGCCGCACCACCGTTGGGCGCGACCACAACACCTACGGCTTCAGCATGTGGGTCGCCGGTGGCGGCTTCAAGTCCGGCTACGCGCACGGTGCTACGGATGAGTTTGGCCACAATGCCGCCGTCGATGTGGTCAACCACTACGACTACCACGCCACGCTGCTGCACCTCTTCGGCCTCGATCCGAAACAGCTCACCTTCAAACGCAATGGCACCAACCTCGGCCTAGTCGAGAACCCGGCGGCGAAAGTGGTGACGGAGTTGCTGGCTTAGCGCACTACTTCTTCGCCTCAAACGCCAGCGCGGCTAGTTCGGCATAATACGGACAGCTTTGCATCAGCTCGTGATGGGTGCCATGGGCGAGCACTTCGCCGAGGCGCATGACGTAGATTTGATCTGCCTCGATCACGGTGGAAAGGCGATGCGCGATGACGAGGCAGGTGCGGTTCTGGCGGAGCTTGGTGAGAGCTTCCTGGATGAGGTGCTCGCTCTTGTTGTCCACGGCGGACGTGGCTTCATCAAGGAGGAGAATCGGCGCATTCTTCAAGAAGGCACGCGCCATGGCGAGCCGCTGGCGCTCGCCGCCGCTGAGCTTCATACCGCGTTCGCCGACTTCAGCGTCGAGACCCTCGGGCAATCGTTTCACGAAGTCGGCAGCACAGGCGAGCGTCAGCGCCTCCCACAACTGCTCATCCGTGGCATCGCCCTTGCCTAACAAGAGATTGTCACGCACCGTCCCGGCAAACAGGAAGGCATCCTGCGTTACGTAGCCAATTGCGCTGCGAAGTGAATGGCGGCTGTATTCGGTCACGGGCACCTCATCGAGCAATATCTCACCGCCCTGCGCATCGTAGAATCGGGTGAGTAGCTGGAAGAGTGTGGACTTGCCCGAACCTGTAGCTCCCACGATGGCGACGGTCTGATGCGGCGGGACGCTGACGCTCACGCCGCGAATCACAGGCCGCGCCGCGTCGTAGCCAAAGGTCACTCCACGGAACTCGATGTGCCCTTGCACACGCTCCAGCGCGCATCCGTTCTCGAGATCTTCCTCACCTTCGTGGTCGATGATGTCGAAGACTCGCTTCGCACTCACGAGCCCTGTGACGAGCGTTTGATTGACGCCATGCAGTCGAGACACGGGCTCGAAAAACAAGCCGATGAGCATGATAAACTGGAACAGCTCACCAGGAGTCGTGAGCCCCGTGATGCAGCCATACGCGCCCACGCCAAGCAATGTGACCAATCCGATGTCGCCGAGGAACGTCATCAACGGACTGTAGATCGACCACGCGGCCATGAGGCGAATCTTGGCCGCTCGAACGATGCCGCTCATGCGCTCGAAGTCCCGCTGCTTGGCTTCTTCAGCTGTGTAGCTCTTGATCTGGCGAACGCCCGTCACCGTGTCGTGCAGCAGCGAGTTCAGCTTGCTCGCAGCCTCACGTTCGACCTTGGCTCGTGGCTCCACCCAACGAGAAAAAATCCAACCGCCAGCAGCGATAAACGGCGTGGGCAGCACCACGAAGAGAGCCAGCTTCCAGTTCGTATAAAACATCATCGCCGCACTGATGATGATTTGCAGGATGGAGGTGATGCCCTGCTCAATGCCCTCAAGTATGACGCGCTGCGTAGCGGGCACATCATCAGCCATGCGCGTCATCACATCACCGGTGCTCTGCTGGTCGAACCACGACATCGGCTGGCGGGCGATCTTACGATGCAGTTGCCCCCGAAGATCGAAGATCATGCGCTGCTCGAAGACGCTGTTCACTCGGGTGCGAACCATGAACAGCACCTCGCGAATGAAGAAGGCACCGATGGCCAGACCTGCCACCGGCAAGATGCTCTGGAGCTTTTTGTTGGGAATGATGTCATCAAGGAACCAGCGCACCACACCAGGAAAGACGAGCACCAGTGAGGTGCCCATGACTGCGAGAACGAATTGCAGCAGAGCCATACGCCAATGACGGCGGGCGAAGTGGAGCAGGCGACGATGAGCAGGCACGATGAAGGAAGATTGAGGGCCTGCATGGGTGCAACACTGTCCCACGCAGAGCAAGCGTGGTGATTGCGTCCGGTGCATCGTTGCGCTTGAGTCCACCCCATGTCCAAACTCGACGGTCTCCGCCTCGCTCTCGAACACTCGCCCGACAATGCACCGCTGCTGCTGCTCTATGCGCAAGGATGCCTGGAGGAATTCCAATTGCCCGAGGCACGCGAGACCTTCTTGAAGCTAGTGCGACTGCAACCCACGAACCCCGAGGGCAAGCTCGGCATCGCACGCGTCACCTTCCTGGAAGGCAAGACCTCCGAGGCAGCTGTGCGTGTGGAGCAATTGATCGAAGAGCAGCCCGAGTTCGCACCCGCTTATGTGCTGCTCGCCCGCATTCTCGCAGGCGAAGGCGAGACCACGCGTGCTGGTGATCTTTACCAGCAAGCACTGAAGTTGAACCCGAATGTCGCAGATTCAGCCCTCGAGAAGGAACTGGACGAAGCGAAGCCAGCACAGCCACCGCCTTCACCACCCAAACGCGCAGGCATGTCGAGCAGCGGTGATTACGTCGAGGACGTGGAAGGCGAAGGCTGGAAGGACGATGGTGCTCCGAAGGGTGGTGCGGCATTTGATTTGGGCATCAGCGACATGGAACGCCCGAAGCTGAGCTTCGCCGATGTGGGCGGCATGGAACAGCTCAAGGAAGACATCCGCATGAAGATCATCTACCCGTTGCAACATGCCGAACTGTTCCGCGCCTATGACAAGAAGATCGGCGGCGGCGTGCTTCTCTACGGCCCTCCGGGCTGCGGCAAGACGCTCATCAGCAAGGCGACAGCAGGAGAAGTGAAAGCGAACTTTATCGCTCTCGGGCTGCATCAGATTCTCGACATGTGGATCGGCAACTCAGAGAAACACATGCACGAGGTCTTCGAGATCGCGCGGAAGAATGCACCGTGCGTGCTCTTCTTTGATGAAGTCGATGCCCTCGCCGCTGATCGCAAGGACCTGCGCCAAAGCGCGGGCCGCACCTTGATCAATCAGTTCCTCGCTGAACTCGATGGTGCCGAGGGCGACAACGAAGGCGTTCTCGTGCTGGGTGCCACGAATGCGCCCTGGCACATCGATCCCGCCTTTCGTCGTCCAGGTCGCTTCGATCGCACCATCTTCGTGCCACCGCCGGATGAGCCTGCGCGTGCTTCGATCATCGAAGTGATGTCGAAGAAGAAGCCCATCGCCGACCTCGACATGAAGGCGCTCGCCAAACGCACGCCCGACTTTTCCGGAGCCGATTTGAAGGCCATGTTCGACCTCGCTACCGAGGAGGTTTTGGCTGGTGCCATGAAGACCGGCAAGGTGGTGCCGCTCACGACCAAGGATCTCATCAAGGCTGCGGGCCGTCACAAGCCAACGACGAAGGCCTGGTTCGAAAGCGCGAAGAACTACGCGCTCTACGCCAACCAAGGCGGCTACTACGACGACGTGCTCAAGCACCTGGGATTGATCAAGTAGCGAGCGTTCGCTTCGATCAATCCATCTGCACCAGGATGTCGCGCGGCTTGGCACCTTCGCCGGGGCCGATGATGCCGCGGTCTTCGAGGATGTCCATCATGCGGGCGGCGCGGGTGTAGCCGAGGCCGAGACGACGCTGGAGGAGGCTGGTCGAGGCTTTCTTTTCCTGCCGAATCACTTCGAGGCACTTCTCGAGGATGCGCTCATCCTCGGGATTCACTTCGTCTTCGTCCTCTTCGTCACCGAAGTTGGAACTGGAGGCTACGCCAAGCGATTCGTTGCCGGTATCGAAGACGGGCCTGCCCTGTGTGGTGCAATGCGCGACGAGGTCATGAATCTCGTCATCGGTGAGGAAGGCACCCTGGCTGCGCACAAGGTTTGCAGTGCCAGGCGGGAGGTAGAGCATGTCGCCTTTGCCGACGAGCTTCTCGGCGCCCTTGCGATCGAGGATGACTCGACTGTCCAAAGCGGAAGCGACTTGGAACGCGATGCGCGAAGGGACGTTCGCTTTGATGACGCCAGTGATGACGTCGGCACGCGGAGTCTGCGTGGCCACGATGAGATGAATGCCTGCCGCACGAGCCATCTGGGTGATGCGGGCGATGGCCACTTCGATGTCGGCGGGCGCGGTCTGCATGAGGTCGGCCAGTTCGTCGATGATGACGACGATGTAGGGCATCGTGTCGGGGATGATGAGTTCCTGGCTGCGATGCGGCTTGCTGGGCGGCAGCGAATCCCCTGCCCAGTCGCCGTTTTGATCAATGAGGGAATCGAGGTCCGTCACGGATTCGCCTTCGTCACCGAGAGCGGATGGATCGGCAAGGTTCACCTCCAGGCGCTGCTCGTTGCCACCGGAGTTCTTCGTTGTCGTTTCCCATGGCGGTGTCTCGGCGCTCGTTGGCTGAGGAGTTGGCTCTGCAAGGCTGACTGCGGTCGCAGCCATGGAAGTGCTACTGCCTTTGGCGGCGAGACGTCCATCGCTGGCACGCTTGCGATTGCGGTTGTTGAAGGTGTCGAAGTTGCGGCAGCCTTCAGTGGCGAAGATCTGGTAGCGCGTTTCCATTTCGCGAACCACCCAACGCAGGGCGAGCAGGGCTTTCTTGGGATCAACGACGACGGGGAGCGCGAGATGCGGCAGCTCGGCGTAGGTCTGCATTTCCACCACCTTCGGATCGATCATGATGAAGCGGAGTTCATCAGGAGCGAAGCGGCAGATGAGCGAGGCGATGATGCTGTTGATGCACACCGACTTGCCCGATCCCGTGGCACCAGCGACGAGCAGATGCGGCATGGAGGCGAGGTCGGCGATGATCGTCTTGCCATACACATCCTTGCCGAGCGCGATGGGGAGCTTTGCCTTGCCGTTCTGGAAAGCTTCGTCTTCGAGCAGCTCGCGCAGGGGCACGAGGACTTTGTTTTTGTTGGCGAGTTCGATGCCCACGGTGTCCTTGCCAGGAATCGGGGCGAGGATGTTGATGCGCTCGGCCTTGGTGGCGCGGGCGAGGTCGGCATCGAGCTGAGCGATGCGGCTCACACGCAAGCCATCGACGGGACGAACCTCGTAGCGCGTGATGGCAGGGCCGCGGGTGATGTCGCCTTTGGAAACGGTGATGCCGAAGCTCGACAGGGTGCGCACGATGGTGTCCTGGATCTCCTTGAGTTCATTCGGGTCCGCAGGCTGCACCAGCGAGGGGTCGGGCCAGTTGAGCAAGTCGAGCGCGGGCAGGCGGTAGTCCTTGTAGCGCTCGGTGAGGCTGCCCATGGGCGCGGGGCCGGTCTGCTCGATTTTCTGCGCGCGCTTCTTGGCCCACACCTCGGCGAGCGGGGGCTTGTCAGCATCGTCCTTGGCCTGGGACTTGGGAGCGGAGGAATCGATGATCTTGGGCTCAGGCTCAAAGCTCAGGGGCAACTCCTGATTAGTGAAAATCTCAGCCGGTGGCTCGGTGGCGGTGGACGAACCAATGGTCGAGGGCACGGCACCCTTCATTCGAGACCTGCCGCGCGCTGAGGGGACCTCGGACTGAGGTTCTTCCTCCATTTCCTTGGGCTGGCTCTTCAGCGTATTCCATAGCCAAGCGATGGCCTGCGGGATCTGCTCCCGCATGCTGGCGATCACTTGGGACGGGTGCATCCCAGAGACGAAAATCAGGCCGGTGGTGTAGATGAGACCCAGGACGATCAGTGAGCCGACAGGGCCGAGGATGTTGAGCGCGAGCGTGCCGCCGATCAGCCGCCCCACCGCACCGCCACCGCCGAAGGGACTACGATTGCCAATGTAACCTGAGCCCCAGCCCGTCACATCGAAGAGCGCCGCACCAGCGAGCAGCACAAAGATCAAT
This sequence comes from Verrucomicrobiota bacterium, assembly GCA_963204975.1. Lineage (GTDB taxonomy): Bacteria > Verrucomicrobiota > Verrucomicrobiia > Verrucomicrobiales > Verrucomicrobiaceae > JAEUHN01. The sequence goes on from CAUJJC010000016.1 coordinate 6,713, forward strand.
CCCAGGCAATGGCGCAGGGTGATGCGGGTGTGGGAGACCAGCTTGCACACGCCGAACCACGTCAACGAGAACGGCAGGGCGTAGGTGGCCACGCCCATGATGATGAAGGAGAAATGCGCCGCAATCGCACCGGTCCGCCCGATGAAATTGGCAGGATTCTCATTGAGAGAGTCCGTCGGACAGCCCCAAACCCACGAGGGCAAATCACGAGCGTCATACGAGAACAGCGCCAGGAGATGCAAGACGGCGAAGAGCACCATGCCCCCACCTGCCAGATCTTCCTTCAGGTGACTCTCTTCGACCTGGGGCCGCAACTGACGCGGAGCGGTGCGCGTCTTCGGCCCCTTGAGAGGGTTGGTGGTGCGAGGTGAGTCGGCGGGGATGGGCATAGCTTGAAAATAAACTATATCTAAATATTAACATTGGAGCAATCACGAGATTTGAGCATTAACAGTGATCGACTGTCTGTTCTGCGCCGCCTGAATTCCAACCGGGCAGCACTGAAGATACATCGCGGTTTACCATTATTTCCATACCTGAATCCCATGCGTTCCCTGAGTTTCACTCATCATGCTGTGCTGCCTGTTCCAGCACCCTTGAGGCACTCGTCCGCCGTTTTCCTGTGAAGTCGAAATCTGCAATCGTTCTCATTGCCCTTCTGCTCGCCAGCCTCGCCCTCATCGGCAGCGGATGGGCCGCTGACGCTCCGAAGAGCAAAGGCAAGCCAGTAGCCCGCACGGTGCTCTGTGTCTTCGGCTTCGCGAAAGGCGATCCCACTCGCTCCCCGGTCTGGCCGCCGGACACTTTCTCAGCTCAGATGCTACAGATGTCCCTGGAGTGGCTGGGTTACGAGATGGAGTTCCACGATGTGGGCGCTGGTCGCCCGCCTGATGATCTGGACCCTCGATTCTGCGCTATCATCCTCGATTCTGCCCTGGAGGTGCCCTTTGCCGAGCAGGATTCCTACTTGAACTGGATCGTCCGGCAGAAAGAAAAAGGCCTGAAGCTGCTCTTCGTGGGCGGCTATCCTGGCGATGACAAAGAGAAACGCCAGATCATGACCGCCGCTCTGGGCATTCGCGGGAGCACTGAGGAGATGCTGGGGGTGAAGGCTGCCAGCTTTCAGACGATCAATGAGGCAGTCCTGGACAAGTCGCTGCTCGCCCAACCTCGAAAGAACGGCCTTGTGGCGTCCCAGGCACCTGAAGGTGCCAAGGTCCATCTAGCGATCAAGGCCACCGATCATCGGGACATCGAGATGACCTGCGATGTGATCTACTCGGCCCCTTGGGGCGGAGCACTGCTGGACCCGTATCTATATTTCCGCACCTCGCCGGAGGATGTGCGCGCCGTGATTGATCCCTTCGCTTTCCTTCCGCTGATTCTACCTGCTCAGGCGTTCCCAGTTCCAGACTCCACCACACGCGATGGCCTGCGGATGTTCCTCACGCACATCGACGGCGATGGCTTCACCACCCTGACCAAGAGCGCCCTGGACACGACGTGCGCCGAGATCGTCCGCGATCAATTCCTCAAGCACTACCCCTTCCCCGTGACCGTCTCCGTCATCGAATCCGACGTGAAAGCTCTGCTCAAGGACCAGGACCCCAAGGACCGAGCCCGCTACGAGGAGATCGCCAAAACCATCTTCGCCCTGCCCAACGTGCAAGCTGCGTCCCATGCCTGGTCGCATCCTTTCGTCTGGATGCCGGGCCGCGATATTGAGGGCGGACGAGGTTACCTCAACCAATGGCTGGAGTTTGCTGATCCCTCGTTGTATCCCGCTTTTGACCTCAAGCGCGAAATCCAGGGTTCCGTGAACTACGTCCAGTCCACGCTACTGGCCCCCGACAAGAAGGTAGAAGTCTTCCTGTGGTCCGGAAACTGCCGCCCCTCGGGCGAAGCGCTCAGTATGGTTTCCGCATTGGGTCTGGAATCCATGAACGGCGGCAACACCACCATCAGCCGCCGCGCCGAGGGCATTGCCGCCATTTCCTCCTCGGACACCTTCATGGACGGCGAACTGCAAATCTACGCTCCGGTGCAAAACGAGTTCACCTACACCAATGGCTTCACCGGGCCGCTCTACGGTGGCTACCGCATGGTGATCGACACCTTCAAGCGCACCGAGGAGCCCCGCCGCCTCAAGCCGGTCAATGTTTACTATCACTTCTACAGCGTCCAGACTGGCGAGAGCACCAAGGCCCTGCGCGACGTCCACGAATGGTGCCTGGCCCAGTCGCTCCACAGCATCACGGTGCGAGATTTTGCCCTGCTGGCCAAGGACCGCCGGGCAACCCGATTGACCAAGCTCGGCTCCAACCGCTGGATGGCCGAGAACGCCGGACGGTGCCGGACCTTCCGCGTCAGCAAGGCTCTCGGCGTGCCCAACCTCGCTGCATCGGAGGGTGTGACGGGGTTCAATGTGGTGGCCGATCAGGTTTACATTCACACATCTGGTAAGGCACGGACCATCCTGGACTTCTCGAAAGCAGCCTCACCCGCGCAGCCCTACTTGGTCTCATCCTCGGGCGAGATCACCTTCGGACGCCTGAGCGCCGCCCAAATCCAGGGCTCCGTGGTCGATTTGCGTGACAACGAAGTGATTTTAGGCGGCTTGGTTCCGGGTCAGACCTTCGACGTGGTTACAACAAACGGCAGCAATTATGAAAAAATGACTGCGCGTGTTGACAGCGCCGGGGGGCTTAGGTTTAAGTTTCCACCCTTGTGCGGGTTCTCGCTCACCCGAGTCGCAAAATAGAGAAGTTCCGCTTTCCTGATAAACATGCACCCCTTTGACTCCAGCCCCATCGTCTCACCGAAGACCTTGTGGATCATCGTGGGCACATGCGTCGCCGCTGCTCTCTTCTTCATCCCCGACACCAGGGAACTGGTCAACCGCCTGGACAAAGACGGTCAGGTGGAGCGCTTGAAAGCCCTCGCCGATGAAGCCCTCAGCACCGAGGACGTCGTTACCGAGACCCCAAAAACCGACCGCGAGCGGCTTCGCGCCTGGTTGACCAATCCTGATAGCGCCGTCCGCAACGATCCCGCCGTGCAGGCCGATCAGAAGATCATGTGTGCGATCACGGAGAAGCCACTCGAAGTGGCAGCAGAGCTGGTCGCCAACGCCGGGCAGATTGATCGCGACCTGTTTACCTACCTCGCCGATGCGCTCGCACGCCGCGCACTCGGCCTCCAGAAGCCATCGGAAGCGGGCTGGATTCTGACCGAGTGGTTCAAGCTCGAACCCTCCTGGGATCTGGCCAATCGCGCCGTCGAATCCTGGCGCTGGGGCCGCCACTCCGATCAGGCCCTCAAGGTGCTGGGGCTCGCTCTCCAGGCAAACCTCGATTCGTCGGGTGCCCCGCCTCGCCTGGACGATCTGCGTGTCAAACTCGCTCTCGAATCCAGCCAGCCCAATCTCGCCTTCGATATCGAACTCGCCCGCTACAACACTTCTAGTGAAGATGAGCGTCCCGAGCGCCTGCGTCGGCTGGTGGAACTCGCCAATTCCGGTGATCGCACCACGGAGGCCTCCCACCTCATCGCCGAGCATCTCAAGCAGGTGCCTTTCCACCTGGCTTCCATCCCCGAGGCCATCGCCCTCGCCCGCAACGGGGAAGCCTTCTCAAGCGCCAGCGAAGAGAACTGCTACCGCGATTACGCCGCCGCCATGGCACGCTGGCAGGAGTGGAGCAATCACGGCCCCGATGCCATCAACACTTGGCTGCACTTGGCCATTCTCGATCACCAGGAAGGATGGACGCGCAGCCTCGATCTCTACGAAGATGTGCTGCGCCAGAAGGACTTCGCCAAGGTTCTCGCCTATCGCATCGAGCGCGGCATGAGCCTGGAAAAACAAAAGCTCCTCGCCGACCTCCTGACCGAAAGTGGTGATCTGGAGACCGCACTCACCCATTACACCGCCACGGCTGATCAATCGACCGATCCCGTCCCTTCCCTCCGTCCCATCGCCCGCATCCACCAGCAGGCTGGCGACTGGGAAAAGACGATCAGCACCTTCAGCGAGATCCTTCGCTACCTGCCTGACGACGTGGAGGCCCGAAAAGGAACCGCCTTCGCACTCGTCCGCCTGCATCGCTACGACGAAGCCTGCAAGCTCTACACCTCCCTCGCTGCCGCCTTGCCCGAGGACGCCGAACTTCAGGAAACCTGCGCCAGCCTGTGCGACTCGCTCGGCTACGAGCTGGAGGCCCGCACTGCCATTCAGCGCTTGCTCGCCTGCACCACCCGCACCGCCACGCCTGAAGAGCACCTCGAGCTGGCTGATCGCTTCCGCGTGGCTGATGACCAAGCCGGTTTGATCAAGACCCTGCGCACCGGCCTCCATCTCTTCCCTTCCAGCAGCCGCCTGCGCTTTAGCTTGGCAGAGTCTGTAGCCGCTCAGGGCAGCCACGATGAAGCCGTTCAACTCCTGGCTCACGAGACTTTGCGGAGCAACCCCGCCGCCCTCGTGTTGTTGATCTCCGAGGCGATGGAAGCCACCAATTCCAGCCTGGCCTGCACCTTCCTGGGCGATCAGGTTCCGCCTTGCCTGGCCTCGCTCCCGGCCTCACGCCTCAGGCTAGCCTTCCTGCTAGAGCGTGAAGGTCACGCCCTCGCTGGCAGCAAGATCATTGACCAACTTCTGCATCAAAGCACTTTCCGCCAGACCACCGTGTGGCTGGCACTCGGCAGACTCAGCCTCGATTTCGGCAGCACGGAACGCGCAGAATCCTTCATCACCCTCTACCTAGCCTCGATTGGCAGCACGGATAGCAAGGCATGGGAACTGCTGGGCGACATCTACAAAGCGGCCAACCGCGAAGACGAAGCCCTCACTGCTTACCGCAAGGCCGTCGAAGTGCTGCGTCCCGTGACAATCAACAAAACCGAGCCCGCGCCGCTCAAGGTCAGTCAGGCAACCCTCGGGAGTGAGTAACTTAGCGAGTGACAATTCTTTGAGAGGACCTTAACATTCTTTAAGTTATTACTTCTTCGACATCTCAAGATTGAAGTTCTTGCATGCATCCCGCCCGTTTCCCCTTCCACGCCCTGGCCATCAGCACGCTCCTGGCGATTGTGGTTCCCTCGTGGTCCCAGACGCCCCCACTGCCCTCTGCATCTGAGGACATCTCACCCGAAAAGGCAGCCAAACTCGCCGGGCTCTACTACAAGCTGAATCAAAACGCCGACTGCCGCACCACCCTGGATCGCCTCCTCGCCAAATCTCCTGGCCATACCGCCGGGCTGGTGCTCCTGGGGAAACTCGAACTGCGTGAAAAGCGTCCCGAAGCAGCCGTCAAGGCAGCCACGCAGGCCCTCCAGTCCTCCCCGGATGACATGGACGCCACCGTGCTCAAGGCCTACGCCCTGCTAGCCCAGGGCAAAGAAAGCGAGGCCACCAAGCTCCTCGCCCGCGTCCCGCCATCGGAGCTGGACTCGCGTAGCAGCGACTACCAAATCGCAGAGCCCGCCACCCTTTCGCCTGACAGCCCAACCCCCGGCCCCTTGGTCAAAGACGCCAACGATCTCCTGGATGATAAGCTCAACCTCGTCCGCTTCGCTTTGAGCAGCAACAACCTCTCCCAGGCCGACAAGTTGAGCAAAGCCGCCTTGGCCGAGTCGCCCGGAAACCTCCAGGCCACCAGCGTGCGCGCCGAGGTCCTCGTCCGCCGCGGACGCCCTGCAGAAGCCGTCAAAATCCTCCAGGAAGCCAAGGCCGCCCATCCCAAAAGCAGCGGCCCGTTCCCTGCCGAGTTAGATCTCGCCAGCGCCCAGGTCGAGGCAGGGCAGACTGCCGAAGCATTGCGTGCCTTCAAGGCCATCGCCAATGACGCGCGATTCTCCTCCGAGGACCGCGAACAGGCTCGCAAAGCATTGACCGAGGATCGCCGGAGCCAGCTCGTCACCGCCATTGAAACCGCCCTCGACAAGGGCCGGAAAGGCGATGCCCAGCGCTTGATCGATGAGGCCATCACTCTCTGCCCGCAGTGCCCCGAGGTGCGTGCCCTCCACGCCCGAGTGCTCGACTCCACCGGCCAGTCTTCCGCCGCCGTGGTGAAGCTGGAAGAAATCAAGGCCGCCCTGCCCGCTGGTGCCAAGTTTGACCATCAGGTCGCCTACGCTCAGGCCCTGCGAAATGATCAGCAGTATCGAAAGTCCGCCGCTGAATTCACTTCGGTGATCCATGATTCCGCCTTCTCCGAGCAGGACCAGATGGATGCGCGCGATCAGCTCGAAGACCTCCAGCGCAACGACCTCGCAGGTGGTGAGGCCGAACTCCTCAGTGGCAAGTTTGAGGAAGGCAGCCTCATACGTGTCACCAGCCAGTTCGCCACCCATCGCTTCGCACGCACCCGTTACCTCACCCGCTTCATCTGGGACAACGTGGACCTCAGCGACACCCTCTACCCCCGCAGCCTGAGTAAGGATGTCTTCACCGCCACGGCTGGAATTGATCATCGATTTGATCCCAACTGGTCAGGCAATCTTCACCTCGGTGGCTATCGCAACGGAGCCATGGGAAATGGCGGCGTGGTCTATCAGGACGCCAAAGGGCAGTCCCTCGGACTCGACCTTGCGTGGGATGCTCCCGCGCGAGACACCCTCCTGCTGACCGCCATGGATGGTCGTCAGAAGAGCATCACCGTCTCTGCCGATGTGCCCCTCGGCTCGCACTTCGCCTGGACCAGCAGCGCCTTGGCACGGAAGGTGGAGGTCAATGGCACCCAGATCGGCGATGGCTATGGCCTGGATTCCCAGTTCCGCTGGCATCCCTTCAAGCGCGAGCGCGACATTTACGTCGCCTACGCGCTGGAATTGAAGCAATTCAATCACGACTTCACCGCCTTCGAGCGCGAGTCGCGTGCCTTCTTCGGTGTGCCGAGTGGTTGGGTGCCGCACTGCGATGAAGCCATTCCTGAGCGCATCAACCGCCATGCCCTCCAGCTTCACGGCAGCGTCCCGCTCTGGCCAAAGCTCCTCGCCGCAGGCACGACGGAAGTCGCCTGGCGCGAGGAAGCCGCCCAGACCGAGTTTGGTGCCATCGCCGAGCTGATCTGGAAGATCAATGATCATGCCAGCATCAATGCCCGCCTGGAATACTACAGCGGCGGTGCTGGCCCGAATGCGGGTGAAGACGTCATCCTCGGCGCGCTCGGCTCCCGCTGGACGTGGTGACGCGTCTCGCCCATGCTGCGCGCCATGCAGCTTGACCTCACCAACTTCTCGCCAACCCGTCGCTACCTCGTGGGTGTGTCCGGCGGGCGCGATTCGGTCGCTCTGCTGCACCATCTGCACGCGCTCGGCTTTGCCAAGCTCATCGTCTGCCACGTCAATCATCGCCTGCGTGGCCGCGCCTCGACCACCGACGCCGCCTTCGTCCGCCGCCTCTCCCTGAGCCTCGGCTATGAATGCGAGAGCGCGTCCATCGACGTGCGCCGTCTCGCACGCGACACCCGCACGTCCATCGAAACGGCGGCGCGCAACGCCCGCCACGAGTTCTTCGCTGAGGTCGCACGCAAGCACCGCTGCCCGCGTGTGATCCTTGCTCATCACGCCGATGATCAGGCCGAGACCGTGCTCATGCGCATCCTTCGCGGCACCAGCATCAGCGGTCTCGGCGGGATGAAACGCGAGACCACGCTGCGAGTCGGGCTCTCCACCCTCACCTTGCTGCGTCCCTTGCTTCACGTCCGCCGCACTGAGATCGACGCCTACATCGCCCTGCACCGCATCACCTTCCGCGAGGACGCGACCAATGCTGACCCCACGCCCTCCCGGAACCACGTTCGCCAGTTGCTCCTCCCTCAGCTCAGCGCCGCCATCGGCCGCGATGTGGCCCCCATGCTCACGCGTCTCGCCATCACTGCCGCACGCGATGATGCCCTCCTGCAATCCCTCACCCAAGACCTAGTCGAACGCGCCTCGTTGATCGCTCCCGACGGCAGCCTCGTCCTCGCGCCCGAGCTGCGCAGCGCCCACGTCGCCTTGCAGCACCGCGTGCTCCACCATTGGCTCAAGTCCCAAGCCGTCCCCGACCTCGACCACGATCTCCTCAGCGCCGCTGTGTCGCTGATCACCAACCTGGAACCCGCACGGCTCAACCTTCCTCAAGGCCTCCAACTTCGACGCAAGGCAGGAAGATTGCGGATTGCCCATCAGGCATCGTGACAAAAATCCCCGTGCATCCCGCCTCATCTGTGGTTCACCATCAGGCCTTGCCCCCTTCCCCCGACATCGACCGCACCCTCGGCAAGTCCGTGTTTCAGGCCCACGGACTGCGCAAGCACTACCACACCGGCGACCTCGACGTGGTCGCGCTCAGTGGCGTGAACATCGAGTTCTTCAGCGGTGAACTCGTCGTGCTCCTCGGTCCCTCCGGCAGTGGCAAGTCCACCTTGCTGAACATCCTCGGCGGCCTCGATGTGCCCACGGAAGGCGAGCTGATCTACAAAGGCTGGCCGCTCACGAATGCGGACGAGCGCACCCTCACCTTGTTCCGTCGCAACTGCGTGGGCTTCGTCTTCCAGTTCTACAACCTCATCCCCAGCCTCACGGCGCGTGAGAACGTGGCCCTCATCACGAGTATCGCACGCGATCCGATGACGCCGGAAGAAGCACTCGAGATGGTCGATCTCGGCGACCGAATGGATCACTTCCCCTCGCAGCTCAGCGGTGGCGAGCAGCAACGCGTGGCCATCGCCCGTGCCATCGCGAAGCGGCCCGAAGTGCTCCTCTGCGATGAACCCACGGGTGCCCTCGATGTCACCACCGGCATCACCGTTCTGGAGGCTGTTGAGCGCATCAATCGCGAACTCGGCACGCTCACCGTCATCATCACGCACAACGCCAGCATGGCCCAGATGGCCGACCGCGTGCTCCATCTCTCCGACGGCCAGATCGTCAAGGAGCGCCGCAATGAGAAGCGTCTCCCGGTGCGCGAACTCGAGTGGTAGCAGTGAGTTGCGGCAGAAACATACACCTCTATTTTCTCTAACAGGCTGCTGAAAAACGGCTGTGCCAGTAGATTTGGAGCACGGTGGCACGAGATGCGAGGCAGATGGTGCCGCCACTATCCTTGATATAACAGCAAAGCAGCGAACGAAGCAGATCGTGCCGCCCCGTGCGAAGATGCGGCATATGCGTTTTTCAGCAGCCTGCTAAATGCAGAGGTCAAGAGGCAGGTCTGCAATGTCTCTGAGCCTTTTGCCATCAACCAATGTTCGCAACGTCTCGAAAGCATCGGGATAAGAATCTTTGGAGACGACTTGAAGCAACTCAGGCAAAGCAAAGTGATACACACAATCCAGATCGCTGGTGCCCAAAGCGAGTGAGGCGATCCGCCCAGGCAGAGGCTCTGCCGTTATCGATACTATGTGCGGAACTCTACCTTTGCGATTGCGAATAAGATTCAGAGCCTCGGAGCGCGCGTTTTGAGCACGGTCACTACGCAGCGTCCATTTGCAGGACACACTGGAATGAATGAGCGCCTGGGCACCACTGGACTTTCTCAGTGGCGACCTTGCTGCGGTGTGAGCATCCACAAGCATCGTGGACTGGTTGATATCCTTATCGTCCACCGGTTCACGGAAAACGACAATGTCCGGGGTGATCAGATAGTCATTTCCCAACACTGTGGCCAGATCGGGATTCTGTATCACAGCCTTCGCCAGAGCCGACAAATGTGAATACTGCTCAAATCGAGATATGCCCTGCTTGTCACGTTGCTCCAACACTTGCAACGACCACTGCCCCGGCCTCAGATGACCAAGTTTCAAAAAGGTTTCTGCAAGGAAGACGCGACACTCGTTCTCGAACACCTTGCCTGCTGTCTGCCCTTTGGTTTTTACCTGAGTTTTGATCTGACCAAGCAACTGAGCCATATTGCGAGCAATCACAATACTCGCAGCATTCCCGTCATCGGCATTGCTAACAATGCCCCGTGAATCTTGGGTGAGAACAGACTCAAGCAAGGCCTTGTGAAAACGCCGTCTGGCTTCAGCAAAAAATGGCTCCTCTCGCTTCATATGGCTTTTTTAGCTGGGATTGACCTGCGAATCAGAAACAGCCGTGCCTTCGCATAAACGAGCCTCAAACTTGCTGTCCTCATAATATTCCTCTCTTGATGAATCTCGCTTAAATGACCGGAGCACCGAACGTCCGACGGCTTTGGCCACGAGAGGAGGGAAGGCATTTCCCACCTGCCGATATTGGATGGTCTTCCCACCTGCGAACTGCCAGTCATCTGGAAAACTTTGAAGCCTTGCCACCATCCGAACAGTTAGCTTCGGGCTCTGATCCACAGGAAACTCGGGAAGCGGCGCAGTGTTTGCAATCCCCATCCCATCGACTCCAAGTTCCGCCCATTGCCGCTTCGCCCTGGTCGGCCCCAAGTCTGGTCCTCCATGCAGCTTTGAGCCGCCCACGATAGTTGGAGCGATCTTCGATGCCTTCTCCTTCCACCCAGCCACCCCTGGCCACGAGTTGGCAGCCATGAGATCAGCCAGGGTCTCACCGACAAATCGAGAGCGCCCTTGTCCAACTGGCCACCTGAATCTCATCGCGTCGTCTGAACGTAAGGCCACAAGAATAAATCGAGGCCGTAACTGTGGAACTCCAAAGTCAGCCGCTTGCAAGACTTTCCATTCGGGCATGAAACCCATCCGCGACAATGTTTTCATCAGATTGTCTCGATAGTCGGTGAACTTTGCGGTCGCGAAACCTGGCACATTCTCAAGCATCACGGCTCGCGGCTTGACCTTCCGAATGATCTCAAGGGCCGCAGGAAACATGTCTCTCGCGTCATCAGCGCCCATCTGTTTTCCGGCCACACTGAATGGCGGACAAGGAACCCCTCCTGCTATCAAATCAACCCCGTCGAAGGTGCTGGAATCAAACTCGCGAATATCCTGATGGATTACGTTCCAGTAAGGCCTGTTCGTCCGAAGTGTCTGGCAAAAATGAGCCTCGTATTCTACCACTCCAACATGTCTGAACCCGGCCCCTTCGAGCCCAAGCGCCTGCCCACCGCCGCCGGCACAAAGTTCAAGAGAGGTAAACGACATAGAGCGCATAGTGACGAGGGTAACAGGCGTTGTCCAGTTTCGGCAAAGGTCATTCCAGGCGACTGCTCACTGCCCTCAAATCGAATAGGCCTGATCTTCATCTGGAGCGCGCGCGAACTCGAGTGGTGAAATCATGCGGCGCATCTTGCGGGCGCGGGGCTTCTCTTTAGCCTCGCTCTCCCCCGCTCATGTCTGACCTGCTCGCCAAACTCGAATCGCTCGCGCCTGCCTCGTTGTGGACGCTGGCACCTCGGGATCTGCTCATGAAGGGCGCAGGGCTGCTGGCCACGGGGGACATCGCGGACCTGCACTGGACAGGCGAGGGCACACTGGAGTTTGAGTTCCCTCAGAGGCTCAACACCTTGATCCATCGCATGTGGCTGGCCGGAGATCGGATCGAAGGCCAATGCGATATGCACCCGGTGCAGCCCTGCGCGCATCACCTCGCCAGCCTCATGCTGTGCATGCATCTCATGAAGGACTTCACGGCTTTCGGTCGCCTGCCGAACCGGGTGCTGGCGCAGCGGCTCAAGGCGAGACTCCTGAAGCACGATGAACGCGCCGTCGTTGCGGAACGCCCGCCGCAGCAGGCGCAGAAGCATGTGCTCATCCGTCCGCAAGGCGGGCAGCTCTTCACCTTCCGCGACTCGTTCAGCAGCAGCGTGCAGGATGCCTTTGCCACCCTGCCCATCGAGCTACGCACCTTCATCAATACGTGGGGCAACTTCGGCGACTCCGAGGATGCGTTCTGGACTTGGTTCACGCGCCCCAACCGTCGCTTTCCCGTGTTCGTCGATCACGAGGGCAAGGTGATTGGCGTCGAGCCCGCCGAGTCCTCTCGCTGGCGCGGGGGCGTGGTGCTGGACCTGGATGAATCGGGCCTGCGCATGAGGCGGCAATTGTTGCTCGATGGCCAGGAGACCGAGGAGCCCTTCGTGCCGGTGGGCCAGAGCCTGGCATGCTTGCTCACGTCAAAGAAGATCATTCGTCTGCCTTCGCTGCAATCCTGGGAACTGTGGCATGAGATCAATTCGCGCCTCATCAAGACCACGAGCCTCGGCTTCGGTAGTCCGTATGCAGCCCTGCGGAACTCAGCGGAGCAGGTCATCGACATTGAAGACTGGAATGGCACCACCACTCCCTGGGCTCCCAACGCTAGCGGCAAGGCCGCCCGTCTGCCGCGCCTGCGCTGGAAAGGTGAAGAAGTGACCTCGCCGCTCACCGAACAAGCTTCTGCGAGCATCGAACTCATGCCCACGCCGGGACTTGAAAACGCGATGCTGGATGTGCTGGTGAAGGCGGGCACCGAGGAGATCGAACTCGATGTGCTCTCCCACATCATTCACGCCGAGGGCGCGCTAGAGCTTTATTCGGCAGATCCGCAGTTGCTCTCGGCACGCACCCGGCGCGAGGCCGTGATGAGCACGCTATTCCGCATCGTGCTCGAGCCGGACGCCAAGGAGCGACGTGTCCTTTTGCGCGAGCTGGAGAAACACGATTCCATGCGCGGCCCCGGTCAATCGAAGCGCGCCGTTCGTGCGATCAAGGAGACACTGGGCCTGGACAAGGAGGAGACCGAGCCCGCCATTCTCTGCGCAACCAGCACTCGCGGCTGGCTGGCGATCACTGGTGCCACTCGACAAGGCGAGATCGCTGCCGCCCTTGCACGTCATTTGCTGGGTGCCGATCAACCCGCTAAGTGGGAGGCTCAGGAGCGCTCGCGCCAGAATCCCGATCTCATGATGGTGCCTGCCGCTGAGGCCCTACCCCGCCTACCTCTGCTCGTGGAGGCCTGCCAGAAACATCAGATCCGCCTCACGTATGCGCACAAGCCGGTGACGGTGACATCGCTGAACTGCCGCGTGAGTGCCACGCAGTCCGAGGGCCTGGACTTCTTCGAACTCAGGCCCGAAGTGACCTGCGCGGGCAACCTGATCCCGCAAGATCAGTGGGAAGAACTCCTGCGCACGGGGCACCTCATTGATGACGAGGGCCAGCTCCGCGTGATCGACCTCGGCTCCATTCAGGGGCTCAACCGCGTGAGCGACTTGATCAACCGCCAGCGCGATGAAGAAGACGAGCCCGAGCACCGCAAGCGCAAGAATCTCTCCGACCTCGTCCGCATCCCCCGCGTGCGCATCCTGGACTGGCTGCTGCTGCAAAAACACGGCATCGAGTGCGAGCTGCCCGCGTCAGAGCGCAGTGTGCTCGAATCGCTGATGACCTTCGAGACGCTGCACCGCGAAGCCTTGCCAGCCGCGCTCAAGGCCACGCTGCGCGACTACCAGCACGCGGGCTACTCGTGGCTGGCTTTCCTTTACCGCCATGGCTTCGGCGGCTGTCTGGCGGACGACATGGGCCTGGGCAAAACCTTGCAAACCATCACTCTCCTAGCCGCCATCAAGGAGGGTTTGATCAAGCCGCTCGCATACAATGAGCAGGATCGTCGCCCGCATCTTCTCGTGGTCCCTCCGACACTGCTCTTCAACTGGCAGCACGAGGTGAAAACCTTCTGCCCCGGCCTCTACGTTCACGAATACACAGGCAAAGGCCGCAGCTTGATCGGCATTCGTGAGGGCATTGTCATCACGACCTATGACATCGCGCGTCGTGACATCGAATCACTGCGTGAGAAGAAGTTCGACTGCATCATCTTCGACGAGGCGCAGAACGTGAAGAACATGCTGGGCGAGCGCGCCAAGGCCATGCGGCAGCTCGAAGGCCGCTGCAAACTCACGCTCACCGGCACGCCGCTGGAAAACCACGCAGGCGAATACTACAGCATCATTGATTTGTCGTTACCCGGCTTGTTCGGCGACTACCGGGAGTTCATGAACGCGCTGAAGCAGCCGAATGGAATCTTCAATCCACTTGACCGTGCGCGCCCCTTTGTGCTTCGCCGCACCAAAGAGAAGATTCTCACGGAACTTCCGCCGAAGGTGGAAAGCGATCTGCACCTGGATCTCTCAGAGGAGCAGAAGCGCTTCTACACCCGTGCCGTGGCCGACGTTCGTGCCGAGGTCTTCGAGGCCTTCCAGGACAAGACAGCACAGCAAGCTGGCATCGTCGCGCTAGCCGCACTGACACGCCTGCGCCAGATCTGCGTGTCGCCCACGCTGATCGATCCCACGCACACCGAGATGTCGCCCAAGATGGAGCACCTCGTCGAGAAGCTGGAGGAACTGAACGCCGAAGGCCATTCCGCTCTCGTGTTCAGCCAGTTCACCAAGTGCCTTGACCTCCTGGAGAGCCACCTCAAGGCCAGCCAGATACCGTTCCAGCGACTCGACGGCAGCACCCCGCAGCAGCATCGCAAGAAACTCGTGGAAGCCTTCCAAAACGGCACTGGACCCGGCCTCTTCCTCATCAGCCTCAAAGCCGGAGGTGCAGGACTCAACCTCACTCGCGCCAGCTACGTCTTCCACATTGATCCCTGGTGGAACCCCGCTGCCGAAAGCCAGGCCAGCGACCGCGCCCATCGCATGGGCCAGAAACAAACCGTCTTCATCCAGCGCCTCATCATGCGCCACACCATCGAAGAAAAAATCATGCAGCTCAAAGCCCAGAAGAAGGCCCTCTTCGATCAAGTCCTCGCTGGCACCGAAGGCGACCGCAGCACCGGCGGCGCGATCATCACGAAGGAAGACTTCAAGTTCCTGCTGGAGTAGTGCAAAAAAGGCAGGCACCTCGCGATGCCTGCCTTTGAAGATTCGGATCTGATACCTCGCTTACTTGTCGAAGAAAGACTCCTCGTCGCGATCAGCGACTTTAAGGTAGCGGTAATACACTTCGAGCTGGAGCACGCAGAGAGCCGTCTTGTAGATGCCACCGTATTTGTTGCCTGCGGAGCCGGCGTCCCAGTTGGCACGTTCGGGTTTCCAACTGCCATCGGGGGCCTGGTTGTTGAGGAGTTGGGGAAGGAGTTGCTCGTTGTAGAACTTCCAGTCGTCACCGCCCTTCTGGAAGAAGGTCTGGGTGTAGTAATACCAGCAGTAGAGATTGCAGTTCTTGTTCCAGTCGAGGGGCTCGGCAGCGATGAAGGTGCGGAGAAACTTGATGGAGTCGTTGACTGCCTTGGTCTTGTTCTTGGCCAGCGTCTGAAGACCGAGGGCACCAGCACCTGTGAGGCTCCACTGATTGTAGTGGGCGTCGCGGCTGGAACCACCGAATCCCCCATCCTTGGTCTGAGTGGACTCGATGTATTTCATCGACTTGGAGATGGCCTCATGCAGACCAGGGATTTTGAGTCCCGTGTGCTTGGCTGCCTTGAGCGCCTGATACTGCCAGCCGACCACCGAGAGGTCGTCACGCTTGGTGTTCTTCAGACCCTTCTCCGTATGGTTGGCGGTGTAGTAGTCCCAGCCGCCGGATTCGTTCTGGTGATCAATGATCAGCTTCACGCCTTTCTCGAAGGTTTCGCGCATTCCGGGCAAACTCTTCGAACCCAGGCGGGCCAGCGTATACATCTCACCCAGTGCATAGGTGGCGATGCCGTGCTCGTAAGCGCCAGAGATGGGCTTCGGGTTCTCCACGATGTAGCCCCACTCGTTCTTCTTCGAGAGTTCGATGAGATACATGATGCCATCCATGACGTTCTGGCCATAGAAGGGAGACTCGGGCGTCTCGCAGCGGCCAAGGTAGCAGAGCAAGGCGAGGCCGGTCATGCCTGCCTTCGCACCATCGCCCCAGGAGCCGTCTTTCTTTTGCTTGGTCTTTAGCCATTCGAGGGCCTTCGATACTGCCGCCTCGCACTCAGCGCTGCCGCCATTCTGACGCAGCTTCTCAAGGCGTTCCGCAGTGCTGCATCGGGCACGCATCGTCGGGGGCAGACTCACGAATCCTCCCGCTGCGCCCATGCCCATGCCGGTGCCGAATCCGCCACCGCCACCACCTTTGCCAAAGCCGCCACCACCCAGGCTGCCGCCGCCGAGCATGCTGCTCACATCGGGCACGTCCAGGATGTCAGGTGGTGCATCGGGCAGGCTGATCGCTGCATTCGCGTTGTTGCTCACCACACGTTTCATCGGCGTGGTCTTGGCGATGGTGCTGCGGCGC